>NZ_DASYTH010000354.1:0-5939 GCF_036002505.1 Actinophytocola sp.
TACTCCAGTGGCTCCGAAGTCGTGCGGCGAAGGACGCCTTCCTCACGCTGAGCGTGAGGAAGGACGCTTTCGTCGCACTCACTCCACAGTGGACACTCGGTTGCTGCGGGGGTTCCAGCACCACCGGCACGCCATCAGCCCTGGTACCGCGCCTGAGCCGCTGCTCAAAACGATCTTGAAACGGCCCTGCCCCGAGAGCCACACCCCGAAATGCGCCCCCGCAGTAGCGTCACCCACTCCGAAACTCACCTTCAAGCGCCTGAATCACCGTTTCAACGATATCCTCCGGCGCCTCGGCGATATCCACCACAATGCCCGGTTCGGTGGAGGATAAAGGCTCCAGGTCGGCTAGCTGGGAGTCGAGTAGGGCAGGCGGCATGAAATGATCAGTCCGACCGGCTATTCGGGAAGCGATAAGGTCCCGATCACCGGCCAGGTGAAGGAACCAGACCTTTTCGCCAGCGGCGCGGAGAATATCTCTGTATCGGCGTTTCAGTGCTGAACACGTGACCACCCCGCCGGATTGGGTGGATATCCAGGCGCCAATGGCCTGAAGCCAAGGCCGGCGGTCGTCGTCGGACAACGGGGTGCCGGACGACATTTTGGCGATGTTCTCCGCGGGGTGGAAATCGTCGGCCTCGGCGTAGGGGACGGCCAGCCGGGTGGCCAGGAGGCGCCCGACGGTGGTTTTGCCGGAGCCGGAGACACCCATGACCACGACGACGAGGTTCATGCGGCTATCCTTCCGGGCCGGGGGGCTGAGGAGGACCAGGTGAGCCCGGGGCGCGCGGTCGGATTGTTGTTGGGTGTCGCGGCGGATGGGGCGTTGGGGGATCCGCGGCGGTGGCATCCGGTGGCGGGGTTCGGCCGGGCCTCGCACAAGCTCGAGCGGGCGTTGTACCGCGATCATCGGGTGGCGGGGACCGTTTACACCGGGGTGCTGGCGGGAGCGACCGTCGTGCTGGGCCTGGTCGTGGAACGGGCCGCAAGGCGGAGTCCGGTGGTCGAGGCGCTGGGTACGGCGGTGGCCACCTGGGCGGTGCTCGGCGGGCGGTCGCTGGCGGTGCAGGGGGCGGCGATCGGGCGCGAGCTGGACGCGGGCGCGGTGGAGGAGGCGCGGAAGCGGTTGCCGAACCTGTGCGGCCGGGACCCCAGAGCGCTGGACTCGGCGGCGCTGGCCCGGGCGGCGGTCGAGTCGGTCGCGGAGAACACGTCGGACGCGGTGGTGGCGCCGTTGATCTGGGGCGCGGTGGCGGGCGTGCCGGGGTTGCTCGGGTACCGCGCGGTGAACACGCTGGACGCGATGGTCGGGTACCGGTCGCCGCGGTACCGGCGGTTCGGGTGGGCGGCGGCGCGGCTCGACGACCTGATGAACCTGGCGCCGGCGCGGCTGGCGGCGGCGCTGACGGTGCTGGGCGCGCCGGTGGTCGGCGGGTCGTCGCGGGGCGCGTGGGCGACGTGGCGCCGGGACGCCGCGGCGCATCCCAGCCCGAACGCCGGGCAGGTCGAGGCGGCGTTCGCCGGAGCCTTGGAGATCCGGCTCGGCGGGCGCACCGTGTACGAGCACGGTGTGGAGGAGCGGCCGGTGCTCGGCGACGGGCGGATGCCGGACGCCGGCCACGTCACCCGGGCCGTCGAACTGTCCCGAGTGGTCGGTGGGCTGACCGCCGCGGTGGCCGCCCTGATCGCGCTGATCCGCGGCCGCGCTCGACCGCCTCTCCGGAATTAACTGCTGTGGTTGCGTTCCAGCGGACGGTGCGGATGATCGGTTGATGGTGGCTGGCTGCCGTCACGTTCCCCTGAGGTTCCGTTGGCCAGAGCGCACTACGCGTTGGCGCGTTCGGCGGCTTCCTCGTCGGCGATCTGCCGGGCGACCGAGCGGCGCCGGGGTGCCGGCTCGGCCAGCACGCCGCCCGGCCTGATCTCCCGCCAGGTGAAGTACAACCAGCCGAGGATGGCCATCGTGCCGAACGCGATCCATTGCAGCGCATAGGAAAGGAACGGTCCGGCGTCGAGCTCGGGCAGCGGCAGCGGGCCGAGCACACCCGGGCTGCCGGCCTGCAGCTGCAGGTATCCGGGGCTGATCGGCAGGCCGGTCGCGCGCGCCATGGTCCGCGAGTCCACGGCGTACACCTGCCGGCGGCCGCCGTTGGTCCGGTCGCTGAACGCGTCGCGGTGTTCCGGGTCGGTCTCGTCGGACCGGACGCGCGCGGTCAGCACGACCTCGCCGGTGGGCGGCGCCGGATAGTCGCCCACCTCCGACGTGTCGTTGGGCCGCAGGAAGCCGCGATCGACCAGCACGACCGCGCCGCCGGCCAGGCGGAACGGGGTGAGCACCTCGTACGCGGGCTCGCCCAGCACCGTGCGCAGCCGGGCCAGCACCTCGCCCTCCGGGACGTACCGGCCGGTGACCGTGGCCAGCCGCCATTCGCTTCCGGGCGGCAACGAGCCCAGCGACGCGGGTGCGGTGGTGAAGGACGCCTGCACCGCGGCGTTGGTGGCGCTGCGTTCATGGTGGCGGCGGAACTGCCACGGTGCGAGCAGCGTGAAGCAGGCGGTGGCGAACGCCAGCACCACCAGCGTCACCACCAGCCACCCCGGCCGGAGCAGGAACCTCAACCGCACGGTTCCACGGTAGGCCGCCCCCTTAGACTCGCGGCGATGACCCTGAACCCGACCGATCCGCTGCGGCACCACGGCGATGTGGACGCCGAGCCAGGGTTGCTGGACTTCGCGGTCAACGTGCAGGGTGAGCGGCCGCCGCAGTGGCTCGTCGAGCGGCTGGTCGCGGCGCTGGACCGGATCGGCCGGTACCCGTCGACCGAGGACGACGCCCGGGCGCGCGCCGCCGTCGCCGGCCGGCATGGCCGCCGCCCCGAGGACGTCCTGATCCTGGCCGGCGCTTCCGAAGGGTTCGCGCTGCTGCCCAACCTGAAACCGCGCCTGGCCGCGATCGTGCACCCGGCGTTCACCGAGCCCGAGGCGGCCCTGCGCGACGCCGGCCTGGCTGTGTACCGCGTCATCCTCAGGTCGGACCACGGCTACCTCCTGCGGCCGGACGACGTGCCTCCGGAGGCCGACCTCGTGGTGGTCGGCAATCCCACCAACCCGACCTCCGTCCTGCACCCCGCGGACACCCTGCGCCGGCTCGCCCGGCCCGGCCGCGTGCTCCTCGTGGACGAGGCCTTCCTGGACGCCCTCCCCGGCGAGCCGGAGTCCCTCGCCGGCGACGGCACCGTGCCCGGCCTGATCGTGCTCCGCAGCCTCACCAAGACCTGGGCGCTGCCCGGCCTGCGCGCCGGATACGCCCTGGCCGCACCGGATCTGCTCGCCCGCCTGGCCGCCCACCGTCCACAGTGGCCGATCGGCACCCTGGTGCTGGAGGCGGTGACCGCGTGCAGCGAGCCGCTCGCCGTGGCCGATGCCGAGCTCGCCGCCGCCGAGCTGGTCGCGCATCGCGAGCACCTGGCCGCGGCGCTGAGCGAGCTTCCCGGGGTCACCGTGCAGCAGCCCGCCAGCGCGCCGTTCCTGCTCCTCCGCGTCGAGGGCGGCGAAAGGGTCCGGCAGGGGCTGCGCCGGCGCGGCGTCGCAGTTCGCCGGGCGGACACCTTCCCCGGCCTGTCCGCCGACCATCTCCGGGTCGCCGTCCGTTCCCCGGAACGATGCGCGCCGCTGCTGTCCGCGCTCAAAGCCGAGCTGAACGTCGGAGCGATCTCGTGAACGTCGGCGCCATCGTGGAGATCCTGGAGCTGGCCTACCCGCCGGCGCTGGCCGAGGACTGGGACGCGGTCGGACTCGTCTGCGGCGACCCGGCCGACGACGTCTCCCGGATCCTGGTCTGCGTCGACCCCGTCGAGTCCACGGTGGACGAAGCGCTCGAGCGGGACTGCGAGCTGGTCATCGCGCACCACCCGCTGCTGCTGCGCGGGGTTCACGGCGTCCCGGCCGACACTCCGAAAGGTGGCCTGGTGCACCGGCTGGTCCGGGCCGGCGCCGCGCTCTACTGCGCGCACACCAACGCCGACGCGGCCAACCCCGGCGTCTCCGACGCGCTGGCCGCCGCGCTCGGGCTGACCGTCGTCGGGCCGCTGAACCCGCGCCCGGACGGTGACACCGGCATCGGGCGCCTCGCTGCGCTCGCCACCCCGGAGCCGTTCGCCGCGTTCGTCGACCGGGTGGCCGCCGCGCTACCGGAAACGGCCGGCGGGGTGCGCGCCGCGGGCGACCCCGACCGTCCGGTCAAGACGGTCGCGGTGTCCGGTGGCGCCGGCGACTCCTACCTGCACGTGGCCGCCGCGGCCGGCGTGGACGCCTACGTCACCGCGGACCTGCGGCACCACCCGGTCAGCGAGCACCTGGCGGTCACCGGCGCGCCGGCACTGGTCGACGTCGCGCACTGGGCCAGCGAGTGGCCGTGGTGCGAGCAGGTGGCGGGCATCCTGCGCAGCTCGATCGGCGGTAACGTCGACATCCACGTCTCCACCCGCCGCACCGATCCGTGGACGCTCGGCGCGGCGACAGCCAGAACGGGGAGGGACTAGAGGGTGAAAGCCGATCCCGCCGTACAGCGCCGCTTACTCGAGCTTGCCGAGGTCGACGCCGAGCTTGCCCGGGTCGAGCACCGCCGGCGGAGCCTGCCGGAGCTGGCCGAGATCGCCGCGGCGGAGCTTTCCGTGCGGGCCAAGCGGGACGGCCAGGTGGCCGTCCAGACCACGCTCGCCGATCTCGACCGCGAGGTGAAGCGGCAGGAGAAGGAGATCGACGCGGTGCGGGCCCGGGAGGACCGGGACCGCGGCCTGCTCACCGGCGGCACCGTCTCGGCCAAGCAGCTCACCGACCTCGAGCACGAGCTGGCCACCCTGGAGCGCCGGCAGAGCACGCTCGAGGACGACCTGCTGGAGCTGATGGAGCGGCGCGAGGCGGTCGAGCTGGACGGCCAGCACGCCGGTGTCGAGCTGGCCAAGGCCGAGGAGGCGCTCGCGGACGCGGCCCGCCGGCGGGACGAGGCGCTCGCCGACCTGGACACCACCCAGGCGCGCCGGGACGCCGAGCGGACGAAGCTGGTCCCGCAGATTCCCGAGCCGCTGCTCAAGATGTACGACCGGGTGCGCGCCGCGAAGGGCATCGGCGCCGCGCTGCTGCGGGCCCGCCGGTGCGGTGCCTGCCGCCTGGAGCTGGACCGGAGCGCCATCTCCCGGATCGCTGCTACTCCCGCCGACGAGGTGGTCACCTGCGACGAGTGCGGCGCGATCCTGGTCCGCACCGCGGAGTCCGGCCTGTGAGGGTACAGCGGTGTGCCGCGCGGGCCGGCGGTGTCTGGACTGACGAGCAGCGCAGCGAGCGAGGAACGAGCGAGTGAGCAGCGCAGGAGGGAAGACACCGCATGAAGGCCCGCGCCCGCGAGCGGAGCGAGCCAATGTGACGGTCATCCTCGAGGCTGACGGCGGGTCCCGCGGGAACCCGGGGCCCGCCGGCTACGGCGCGGTGGTCCGGGACGCCGCCACCGGTGAGGTGCTGGCCGAGCGCGCCGAGGGGATCGGCGTGACCACCAACAACGTCGCCGAGTACCGCGGGTTGATCGCCGGCCTGACCGCGGCCCGCGACCTGGGCGCCGAGACCGTCACCGCGCGGATGGACTCCAAGCTCGTCGTCGAGCAGATGTCCGGCCGCTGGCAGGTGAAGCACCCGGCCATGCAGCCGCTGGCCCGCGAGGCGCAGCAACTGGCGCGCGGGTTCGCCCGGGTCCGCTACGAATGGGTGCCGCGCGAGCGCAACAAGCACGCCGACCGGCTGGCCAACGAGGCCATGGACGCCCAGGCCGGGGTCACCCCGGGAAAAGCGCCCGGGGCTGACGGCCCCGCCCGCTGGACCGGCGCCACCGGCACCCCCACGCGGCTCCTGCTGCTGCGGCACGGGCAAACCGCGCTCTCCGTCGAGCG
>NZ_DASYTH010000355.1:0-1973 GCF_036002505.1 Actinophytocola sp.
GCAGACTGCCGCTGGACCCCAATCGCCGACCTCGCCGGGCTGCCCACACCCGCAGAACTACCGTCGCTGATCACCCAGGCGGCCACCTGGGCGAAATCACGCCGCTGAACCCCGCGGCGCAGAGGCTTGCGCCCAAGCCCGCGAACACCGCCATCGACCGATACCTCACCGCCTTCGAGAACGGCACCCTGGCGCCGACCACCTGCGGCTACACGCAGACACCGCTTCCCTGAACGCGGTCCGGTTGATCATTGGTAGTGATCAGAGCGAAGAGGAACCGCCAGGTCACAGGGCATGACCCGAGTTTTCGAGCCGCACAAGCTGCATCACCGCGCTGTCAGCGCGGCAGCCCGTGCTGCTCGCGCTGGACGACGCCCACCTCGCCGATCCGGCGACGATTCAGGCCCTAGATAAGCGAACCGACCGCCTGCTCGACTCGGAAGCCGCGGAAACCCTGCTGGCCGCGATCAAACGGCCTGGCCGAACCCGCCGCCCCGCACGTCGAGCGGGCTCCCCGGAGGTTGACGCGTGTTCCCCGGCAAACGTTTGGTGGCTCGGCAGCTGGGCTTATCGGGCTGGGTGTCGGTTCTGGTCGCCATCGTGTCCGTCGCCATCGTGTCCGATGGGTGCGGAGCGGGGTCTGATCATGGCGGGATGAAGGTCGTGATCAAGTCGCGAAGGACCACCGGGTTGGGGCCCGCATGCCAGTATCCCAGCCGAAGACGACCCGCGGCCGCACCCGGTAGGCCGGCCCGGCGGATCCGGACGAGTCGGCGACTCCGTCGTCGATGGCGACCATGTCCCAGTCGTACTTCGCGTTGTAGGCGGCCAAGAACCGCTGCAACTTCTCCGCCCCTGTGACGGCTGCGGCGATGGCCTCGACGATCAACACCTGATCGCCGCTCCCCAGGTGCACCGTGATCTGCGGGTTGGCGGCAAGGTTGCGCCGCGCCAAGGAGCCGGTGCTGAACCAGAAGCCGTCGGCCAGCCACACCCCCCACACCGGTCGGCTGTGGGGACGGCCATCCTGGCGGGTGGTGGCGATCCAGTAGTTGCGCGCGGCGATCAGACGCTGCTGGGCCCAGGCCCAGGCCCAGGCCCAGGCCCAGGCCCAGGCCCAGGCCCAGGCCCAGGCCCAGGCCCAGGCCCAGGGCAGTAGATCACCCGGCGGCGCGGGCGCGCCGAACAGCACCGGTGGCGCGGCCGTCGGAGTGGGCAACGCATCCATCTCGACCTCCGGTAACCAAGCCGTCCTCTGAGTCGGCCAGCCGTCCCGCGCGATCACGCCGGCCGGTCGCCGCGCCACCGCCACACCGCGAACGCACGGACACCCCGGGGCTGCCAACGATGATCGGCACAAGGAGAGCCCGTCGCTCCTCCTGGTCGTGAGCGGCGGGCCTTCACCGATGCCTTCCGGTGCCTCCACGTACCCCGAGTGTGGCGGCGACGGCAAGCCCCGTCACGCACGATCGGCACGCTCTGACCGCAGCGGGCTCAGGCCGTGAGCGGGAGGCTCTGGGCGGGGGCGGACACGATCTGGTCACGCAGCGGCGCGAGAAGGGCGAGCACGTCGCCGGCCAGTGCCGAGTCGACACCCAGGTCGGCGAGCACGCCGGCGAGGTGGTCGACCGTCCGGCTCCAGGCTTCGGCCGTGACCCCGAGCTGTGCGTGGGCGACCCGCATGTCCCGGCCACGATAGAGGTGCGGCCCGCCGAGTGCGGCGGCCAGGAAGGTCCGCAGGTGCGCCTTAAGGCGCGGCAGGGCCACTCTGTCGAAGTACGGCGCGACGACCGCGTCGGCGAGGAGGCGATCGTAGAGACGATCCACGGCGGCGGCGAGCCTGTCAGATCCGCCGAGCGCGGCGAAGATGGTTGTGCGCATGGTTCCTCCTTTGGATGGCGGGTTCGGCCTGACCAGGCCCTCCCGGTAAAAGCCACCTGGCGTTGTCCTTCCCGAATGCCGATCTGGCGGCC
>NZ_DASYTH010000356.1:0-35989 GCF_036002505.1 Actinophytocola sp.
ATTGACCTGTGCCGGTTGCAGCGACCCCGTGGCGGCGATCCTGCCCAGCCCGGCGGCGGTCCGCCAGATCGCCCATCGGGCGCGGTCACACGTCGCGGCGCGCCGGCCGCGCGGGGTCGTTTCCGCGGCGGAGACCCGGAACGCGCTCGAGGCGTTCCGGCGGGCGGCCGAAACGGGCGATCTGCAGAGCCTGCTCGACATCCTCGCGCCGGATGTCGTCTTCCTCGGTGACGGTGGCGGAGCCAAGCAGGCCGTGCTGCGGCCGGTCGTGGGCGCCGACAGCGTGGCCCGCCTGCTGGCCGCCGGGCTGGGCAGGATCGCCGCCACGGGGTCGCTGCAACCGGCACAGGTCAATGGTTACCCGGCGCTCGTTCTCCATTTCGACGGCGAGATCGACACCGTTCTCGCGGTGCGCATCGACGACGGCCTCATCACCGGGCTCTACGCCGTGCGCAATCCCGAGAAGCTGTCGCATATGGAGCGGGAAACCGCCCTGCACCGCTGAGTGCGGCGAAGGCGTCATTCGTCGCGCTCAGCGTGACGAAAGCGTCCTTCGTCGCACGCCGTCGTCGGTGAGGAACTCGGTGAGGATTTCTTCGAGTGCCTGGGGAGTTTCCGCCTGTGGGGTGTGGCCGGCGTCGGGCAGGACCTGCACGGCGTGGCGCCACAGGGTCGGCATGGTGAGCCCGCGGAGGTATTCCAGGTTGACCAGTTGCTCGTGCTGGCCATGGAGCACGGCGATCGGCTGGGTCAGCTTGGCGACGATGTCGACCTGGTTGGCGAACTGGCCTGCCTGGACGCTGGTGAGCAGGTCGGCGCGGGCGGCGCCGTCGGTGGCGAGGATGTCGGCGACGAAGTCGTCGAGCGGCAGGGTTGACTGTGGGGCGAGGAAGCTTTCGGCGTAGGACTGGGCGGCGTCGTGGTCGAGTTCGGCGGTGAATCCGATGTTCACCGCCGGGTTCGGGAGGAACGCTTCGGCGAGTTGGTCGGCGGTGCCGACCGGCGGGGTGCCGAGAATGGCGAATCCGGTGACGTCGGGCAGCCGGGGAGCGGCTTCGAGGGCGATGTTTCCGCCCAGGCTCCACCCGACGATCACCGCGTCCTCGACGGCGAGCTCGGTGAGGAAGCCGGCGAGAATGGTGGCATAGCCCGGCAGCGAGTAGACCTCCGGCCGGGTGGCCGGCGCCGACCGGCCGTGGCCGGGCAGATCCAGCGCCAGACACCGGAACCGGTCGCCGAAACCACCCGCCAGCAACGGTTGCCAGACCCGAGCCGACGACGAGTTGCCGTGTACGAACACCACGGGTCGTCCCCTGCCCGCCGACGCCGTGAAGGCAACCTGCTGATCCCCCACACAGACACTGCGCTCCGACACCACGAATCCTCCCCACCCCGACGGCATGGCGCATTCTGGCATCCCGCCAACCCGCCATCGCCCGCAGTGCCACCGGCCGCCGAACCTGAAAGGATCACGGACCATGAACACGATCTCCAGGATCTGTGTGACCGGCGCGAGTGGGCGTGCGGGACGGGCCACGGTCGCCGAGTTGCTTGCGTACGGCCACGAGGTCGTCGCGACCGATGTTCGGCTACCCGAGCGGGACCTCGGGGTGCCGGTGCTCCGCGCGGACCTGACCGACTACGGGCAGACCGTGGACGTGCTCCAGGATGTGGATGCCGTCATCCACCTGGCGAACATTCCCGCGCCGGGCCTGTACCCGCCGGTGCACACCTTCACCACGAACACGGCGATGAACTACAACGTGTTCAACGCCGCGACCCGGCTCGGGCTGCGCCGGGTGGTGTGGGCGTCCAGCGAGACGACGCTCGGCCTGCCGTTCGACACGCCGCCGCGCTACGCGCCGGTCGACGAGGCGCACTATCCCTACCCGACCACGACCTACGCGCTGTCCAAGGTCACCGCCGAGACGTTGGCCGAGCACCTCGCGGCCTGGTCCGGGATTCCCTTCGTGGCACTGCGGTTCTCCAACATCCTCGGGCCGGCGGAGTACCCGCGGTTCCCGGAGTACTGGCCGGATCCGGCCGCGCGCAAGTGGAACCTGTGGGGCTACATCGACGAGCGCGACGCGGCCGCGGCCGGCCGGCTGGCGCTCGACGCCGCCGTCACCGGGGCCAGCAGCTACATCATCGCCGCGGCCGACACCGTCATGAACCGCCCGTCGGCGGACCTGCTGCACGAGACCTATCCCGGCACACCCCTGAACCGGGAGATCGGCGAACACGAGACGCTGTTGTCCATCGACCGCGCCAAACAGGCACTCGGCTTCAACCCGGAGCATTCCTGGCGGAACCACCTCGACACGTGAATGTGGTTCGGCTCGTGGCGGTCGCCGCCCTCGTGGCCGGCGGGCTCGGCGTCACCGCGGCCGGGGCTTCGGCCTCGACCGACCAGACCTGCAATTTCGCGGTCGCCACGTTTGTCGGCTCCGCTGGCGACGACACGATTCACCCCTAACCATGTTGGCGTCTCACGTCGCCGTGTTGGCGCGCCACGTCGCTGTGTTGGCCTCTGGCGTGGGTGTGTTGGCTGGTGACGACGCCGCCGGACACCGCTGACGGCAACCCCGACGCGCACTCGGCCAACACGGCGACGCCACGAGCCAACATGGCGATGCCACGGGCCAACACGGCGACGTCAGGGGCCAACATGGCGACGTCAGGGGCCAACATGGCGAGCATCACGAAGTGGGCGGCAGCGGTCGCCATTGGGTGACGGTGACGTGGTCGCCGGCGGAGATGTCGCCGGGGGTGAGGACGGCGGCTTTCAGGCCGAAGCTGACGCCGCCTTCGGGTTCGCGGCGGTAGCCGGCCAGGGTGCGCAACGGTTCGTGGCCGGCGCGCACGCCGGCCAGCTGGTCGATCGTGGTGACCGCGCAGCGGATGGCCAGTTCGCCGAAGCCGATTTCCGTGCTGCCGATGGTCATTCGGCCTACCCGGTCCTCGGTGTGCGGATCGGGCCAGCCGCCGATCACGATGTTGGGCCGGAACCGGTTCATCGGCACGGGATTCGCGCCGCGCTCCAGGATCCGCCCGTTCAGTCCATCCAATGAGGACAGTGAGGTGACGAGCAGCGCGGTCGGGTCGGCACCGCCGCGGGCCCGGCTGTCCCTGGCGGGCTCGCGCACCAGGCGGACCGGCCGGTCGAGCACGCCGGAGAGCCAGCCCGCCGCCTCGTCGCCCTGGTCGATCCCGGCCGCCGGCCACTTCTCCACGTCCACGGACCGGACCGCTCCCTCGGTCACCACGTCCAGCGTCAGGTCGTCGGCATCGGGTGCGCCCAGCACGAGCTTGGTGCCCCCGTGCAGGATCCGGCACCGGACCGTCGCCAGCCGCGGTGCCTCGGCCTGCCAGACGGTCACCCCGTCCGTCCCGACGACCGCGAAGAGCCGATCGTGGGCCAATCCGGTCGCGGTGATCTCCGCCCGCTCGACGTCGACCCCGGCGCACCCCTTGATCGGGTAGTACGTCAACGCGGAAACGGTCGCCATGCGGTCCAAAGTACCGTGGCCGTGGCTATTTGCTGATGGTCAGTGGTACCTCGCCGGTGTTCTGCTGCCCCGGCGGGTTTCGGCCGAGGTGGCCGAGGTCGAGGAGCTGAATGGCGTAGGCGCCCGAGGCCGGCCACGGAATGGTGAACCGGACGAGCAGATCGCGCTCCACTTCCTGGGCGCTCAGCAGCTTGATGGGGTATTTCTCGGCCGCCTGGACCGTCCCGTCGGGCAGTTTCAGCCGGAAGTTCTCGTTGGCGATCGTGTGCCCGCCGGGGGTGTTGCCGGTGTACTGGATGTCGACCAGGCAGGCGACGGATCGGTCGTTCTTGCGCAGCTGGTCATGTTCGTTGAGCAGGTCCGCGCGCAGCTGGCAGGCGGTGACCTTGTACCTGAGCTCGGCCACGGCCAGCTCCTGCGGTGCCTGCAGCAGGGTCCGGGGTTCGAGGGTGACGCGTTCCCCGGTACTGCCAAGGGGAACGACGGCCTGTGCGCCGTCCGCGTCGCCGACGGCGATGGTGCCGGTGGCGAGGTCACCGATCGCGGTGGGAACCGCGAACTCGAAGGTGCCTTTGGTGGTGGCCGAGCCCGGCAGGCCGTTCACCCCGGTGAGCGAGCCGTCGTAGTGCTGGCTGTCGAGCTCGAGGGTGAGCGGGACGGAGTTCGGGCCCTGGGTCGTCGCCAGGTTGGTGATGGCGACGTCCAAGGTCAGTATTTCCCCTACGCCCAGCGAGGGAACGTTCGTCGCGGACTCCTTGGCCGGCTCGTAGACCAGCGTGCCCAGCTCGAGCTTGAGCCCGGCATACCAGACGGTCTGGGCGACCTTGACGCGCTGCGGTTTCGGCGCGGGTGCCGGCGACGAGGTGCCGCCGCGGTCGTTCGAGCCGATGCCCGCCCGGCCGGCGGCGGTTTCGGGGGTGTCGGTACCGCAGCCGCCGAGACCGGCGGTGAGCACTGCTGCGGCGATGGTTGCGGTGATGGTGCCCTTGGGTCTCATCAGTCCCTCCCCAAGAAAGATGCACGCACAGTGCACTAACATGGGGCCCCTGTCAAGGGCCTGCGTTTCGGCATGATCGCGCCGTAGATCCGGGGGCGGTAGGTAGCGTTGGCCGGTATGACCACGGACGAGGAGGCACCCGCGACCCGGGTGGACGGCCGCACGCTGCGTGCGGAGCGCACCCGTCGCGCGATCATCGACGCGTTGCTGGCCCTGCACCGGGAAGGGAGCCTCAACAACAGCGCCGCGACGATCGCCGAACGGGCCGGCGTGTCGTTACGCGCGCTGTGGGTCAACTTCAAGGACATCGAGTCGCTGTACGCCGCGGCCGGGACGCGGCTGGCCGAGCAGATGCGGGCCGAGCACCGCCCGATCCCTGCCGATCTGCCGCTGCGCGAGCGGGTCGAGGCGTTCTGCCGGCAGCGGGCCAGAATGCTGGAAATCATGGCCCCGTCCGCGCGGGCCGCCTATCTCAAACTGCCGGTCTCGCCGCAGCTCCGGCGCAACCGGGCGATTCAGATCGGCCGGGTACGCGACGAGATCTCCACATTGTTCGCCGCCGAGCTCGACGCCGCCGGACCGGAGCGCGCCCGTCTCCTCAACGCCCTGCTGATCGCCGCCACGTTCAATGCCTGGCAAATGGGCCGCGACGACCTGGGCCTCGATGCCGCCGAAGTATGCGAAATCATGATCAGGACCATCACGGGCCTGCTCACCCATTGACGCCGCGGACGATCAGCGGTCGCAGCCGCCGTCCTTGACGGGGCGGACGTATGCCCGGATCCCGGCCGGGGCTAACCGTCGAAGCGGAGCTCGAGGGTGTAGTTGTTGTTGTAATAACCGGTTGCGTACCACATACAGCTCCACTCGTTGATCTCCGTGGTCTTGGTCCACAGTGTGGTGATGCTGAAGGCGGGGGTGCCGTCGGTCTGGTCGAGCGTGCAGTACATGGTGAATCGATAGCTCCACTGTGGACTGCCGTCGACGCAGGACCCTATGGCCATTTCGCCCCCGTTCGCCCTGACCGTGCACGTCGGCGGCGGGCTTGCGGCCGCCACGGCCGGCGTGGCCAGGACACCGGCGGCGGTCATCGCCGGCACGAGCACGCGGGACGCCAGCCGCAACCGGCTCCGAATCCCTTTCATTGTTCCTCCCCGTCTCCCGGCCGGATGGCCGGTCCGCGGTCAGTATGGCAGGGCGGGAAATGCCAGGGAGCAAGAAATCGCGATGAAAATTATCGGAATTTGTTGATCTCAGTGCTCCGGGAGGACCGTGTTCTTTCGGCGGTGCAGGGTGAACACCGGTAGCGCTGCCAAGGTGATTCCCGCCGCGCCGAGCCACAACGTGGTCCGCACACCGGTGGCGGTGGCGAGCGCGCCCCCCAGGAAACCGCCGAGCGGCATGACGCCCCAGAGGGTGAACCGGAATGTCGCGTTCATTCTGCCGAGCATTCCCGGCGGGCAGGTCTCCTGCCGGACGCTGATCTGCACCACGTTGAATATCGAGCACCCGGCCCACAGCATGGCGTAGCCGGCGCAGGCCAGCGCCAGCTGTCCGGGTCCGGCGCCCGGGATCAGCAGGGCGAACGGTCCACACACCAGCATCACGCGGGACAGCAGGCGGATCCGGCCGACCCGGCGCGCCAGCGGCTCGGCGACCAGCGCGCCCAGGATGCCGCCCGCGCCGCCCGCGCTGAACAGCAACCCGGCCGCCTCCGGGGTGAGCCGGAGATCGGTGACCAGGTAGATCAGCACGATGGCCTGGATGACCAGGGTGCACAGGTTGATCAACGCGCCGGCGAGCACGATCGGGCGCAGCAGCGGGTCGCCGAAGACGTAGCGCACCCCCTCGGCGATCTCCGTGCCGAGCGCCCGCCGTTCGGGCGCCTCCGGCACCCGGTCCGGTTGGGTGATCATGAGCAGGCACAGGGCGGAGGCGGCGAACCCGCCGGCGATCACCGCGAGCACACCGGGTGCGCGCAGTACGGCGTGCAGCGCGCCGGCGAGCGCCGGGCCGACCAGTTGCCCGATCGCGAGGACGGCGGTGAGCCACCCGTTGGCCGCCACCAGCTGCGTGCGGTCGACCAGCTGCGGCAGGTAGCTCGGGTGGGTCACATCGAAGAGCACGGCCAGCACGCCCACGGCGAGCGCGAGCAGGTACAGCTGGCCGGTCCCGAGCAGCCCGGCCACCGTGGTCACGGCGACCGCGGCGGTGAGCACCGCGCGCCCGACGTCGGTCCATATCAGCAGCCTCCGTTGCCGGACCCGGTCCGCGAGCACCCCGGCGGGCAGGCCGACGAGCAGGAACGCGAGCGTGCCGAGGGCCGAGATGACCGCGATCTGCCACGGTCCGGCGCCGAGCTCGGCCACGGCGATGAGCGGCAGGGCGAAGCGCAGCATCGGGGTGGCGAGCTGGCTGAGCGCCGCGCCCGCCCACAGTGCCCGGAACCCGCCGCTGCGCCAGAGCATCAGGCCGGCCATGCGCGGCGCAGCGTCTCGGCGAACCGCGCCGGCTCGATCTCGGGTGTCTCGGCGAGCGCCAGCCA
Organism: Actinophytocola sp.; assembly: GCF_036002505.1. Lineage (GTDB taxonomy): Bacteria > Actinomycetota > Actinomycetes > Mycobacteriales > Pseudonocardiaceae > DASYTH01. Next base: position 7,052 of record NZ_DASYTH010000356.1, read on the forward strand.
GAACCGGCGGATCGCCGCGATCACCGGCGCCGGATCCGGCAGCACCTCCGGGTCGGTGTAGGCCGAGATCGACAGCACCTCGCCGACCCAGTGGACCATCAGGTGCAGCCCGTTGTGCGGCGGGACCCCGCGGTGATCGGGCGGTGGCCGCAGCAGGTCCCGCAGCTCACCGCCGTCCGGCGTGACCCGCAGCCCGCCGACCACGGACTCCTGGATCAGCGCCGGCGGCAGCTGGTTGAGCACGAACAGCCGGCGCGCCCGGAGCGCCTCGACGCCGCCGAAGTCGGTGAGCCACTGACCGCGCAGCGGCGGCGCGGCGGCGTTGGCGGCGGCGTGCGCGCCGGCCCACGCGCCCAGCGTCGGTGCCGGCTGCCCGGTCCCGACCGCGAGAACCGCCTCGTGCAGCGGGCCCTGCACGTCCTGCCAGCGCGGGTCGCCGCGGCCGCCGCGGGCGTAGAGCACGGGCAGCGGGCGGTCCGTCCACAGCGCGGTCACGAAGCACAGTGCCGCGAGCAGCAGCCGGCCGCGGGACGCGCCGGTGGCGCCCCGGGCGGCGGTGACGGCCGCCATCGCCTGCGGGTCGAGGGTGAACCGGGCCACCGAGGTCGCGAGGACGTCCGGCCAGCGTTTGGCGCGACCGCCCGGAAATCGGCTCGGCGGCACGGGTTCGGCCATCGCGTCGGCCCAGAACGCGCGGGCGGTTTCCCGCTCCTCGTCGCGGACCGACGCGGCGTGCGCGAGCTCGCCGAAACCCGGGCCGGAGTCGGGTACCGGCCCACCGGCGTAGCAGAGCAGCGCACGGTGCAGGAAGGCGCCGATGCTGAGCCCGTCCCACCACGCGTGATCGGCGCGGATCAGCAGCACGTGCTCGTCCGGCGCCGTCTCGACGACGACGGCGGCGGCGAGCGGGCCGGCCTTCAGGTCGATCGGCGCGTAGGCGGTCGCCGACAGCAGCTCCGCCAACCGGTCCCGGTCGCGCGTGCTCGCGCAGGTCACCGTCATCGGCTCGGTGTCCCGATCCGCGTCCTGGATCAGGCGGTCGCCGTCCGGCGTGCGCCGGATCCGCGTCCGCCACACGTCGTTGCGCCGGGCGCAGGTCCGCAGCGCGCCGGTGAACCGGTCCGGGTCGAGCGGCCCGGCGATCCGGAACACGAACGACGCCCGCGGCATCGGGTTGCTGACCAGCGCTCCGTCCGCGTCGAACGTCCCGACCAGGCAGGCCTCGCGCTGCACGCCGTACGGTTCGACGCTCGTCATGCCGGCTGCGGGATCTGCGGGAGCTTGTCCCACGCCGGCTGGCGCCGTGCCCAGGCCGCGATCAGCGCGCTGTCCCGGCCCAGCACGCCGCGGGCGTGCAGGTCGCGGATCCGGCGCAGCGGGCTGACCCCGGTCGGCCAGTGCTCGAGCGAGCGCCGGTAGCACTCGACGGCGTCCTCGAACTCGCCGAGCTGCTCGTGGCACTGCCCGGCGTTGAACCAGGACAGGCGCCCGTACGGGAACTCGAGGTGCGCCGCGTGCAGGTAGGCGTCGCGGGCCCCGGTCACGTCGCCGGCCTGGTGGCGCAGCTCGCCGAGCTCGAGCCAGGTCTTGGCGTCGACCGGGTCGATCTCCGTGGCGAGCCGCTCGACCAGGCGCAGCGCCTCGGCGTGCTCACCCAGGTAGGTGTGGGTGCGGACGGCGGTCTCGACCGCCGGGAAGTAGTTGTCCGCGGCGATGATCGCTTCGTGGTCGCTGGTGGCGCCGAGCAGCTCGGTCGCGATCCCCAGCCACTGGTCCAGATCCGCGCGGAGCAGCTCCCGGTCACCGGTGACGAACGGCAGGAAGCCCATCGAGCGGAACCACCGGCTGGTCATCAGCAGGCCGCTGAACTCGTCGACCTCGGGGAGCGCGCGGTAGGCGGCCAGGGTGTGCTCGCCCTCCGCACGCCACCACCGCATCGTGTCGGCCTGCCGGAGCCGGGCCGCGTTGACCGTCGCGTTGATCGACGCCACCACCTTCATGCGCAGGTAGCGCGGATCGTCGCCGAGTTGCGCGTAGAGCGTGCGGAACGCCGGATCGAGATCGACCTGGTGGCCGGTGGTGAGCATCTGCTCGGCGAAGATCCAGCTGGCCAGCGCGTAGGCCGCCGCCGGCGTCGGCGCCGGCACGTCCGGTCCGGGCAGCATGTCCCTGGCCTCGGCGTGGAAGCCGACCGCCGAGACCAACCGGCCGAGCAGCGCCCGGTCCAGCAACGGGAGATCCGCCGCGCCGGCGATCCGCTCGCGCAGCTCGGGCGGGCAGCCGTCCGGGGCGTCGAGCCACGTCGAGAACGTCGCCGAGGTGGCGGCGCTGGCATGGCCGTAGACCGCGGCGGTGCGTTCGAGCTCCGCGCGGAACATCGCCGCCGTTGCCCGCTGGGGGTGGATCTCCCGGAACCACGGTTCGCGGTTCTCGACGACGGCGGCCAGCGACAGCAGCGGGGTGTGGTTGGTGACCGGTGGCGCGTCGGCCGCGGCGAGGGCCGGCGGCTGGAGATCGAGGAAGGCCCGGTAGCGCTCGATCGGCAGCGGATGCGGGGTGGGCGCGGCGATCCAGCGGGCCGTGTCGGCGACCGTGCCGGGAAGTCCGGACACGGACGTCGCGATCTCGTCGCGCCGCTGAGCCATCAGGTCGGCGAGCGGGCCGGTCGGCGCGGTCGGGTCCAGCTCGAGCAGGCCGGTGAGCGCGGCCGTGCGTTCACAGAGCCCCAGCCTCGCCGCGCTGAGATAGGCCGCCCGGGCTTCGGCGACCCGGCCGCGTGCTCGGGCTGCCGCGGCGACGGCGAGTTGGGCCGGCGCGCCGGTCGGGTCGAGCCCGGCTGCGGCGGCGGCGAACTTCTCGGCCTCGGCGGGTTGGCCGGTGGCCGCGGTGGCGGCGAGCAGCAGGCCGAGCTCCGCCTCCTGGAGCAGCCCGTCGAGGAGCGGCTGGGTGCCCGCGCGCGCTGACGTCAGGGCCTCGCGCATGCCGGTGACCGCCGCCGGATCCGCGGCGCCCGCGGCCAGTTCGCGGCGCAGCAGCCGGGCGGCGGCGAGCACCCCGACCGGTGCTTTCCGTGCCATGCCGGCGACAAGCGCGCGGGCGGTGTCGAGCGCCGCCGGGTCGCCGCGATCGGCGGCATACAGCGACGCCGCGAACGCCACCGGGGCCGGGGCGTCGTCGAGGTCGGGGGCGGCCGCGTCGCCGGCCATCGCGCCGAGCAGCGCGGCCCAGCCGCGGTCCAGCGCCGGTGCGTCCGGGAGCACCCGCCGGGCGAGGGCCGCGCACCGCGCCCGCTGACCGAGCTGCAGTGCCAGCCGGGCCGCCCACGCCAGCTCGCCCGGTTCGGTCGCGGCCGGCGCCGGTGGCTCGTCGATGTCCTGGAGCGCGCCCGCGCGTACGAGCAGGGGCCGCAGCTCGGGCGCCGGCACCTGGTCGGGGTGCCAGCCGAGGGTGTCCTGTCTGGCCCGCGCCCACTCCAGCACCACCCGGGCGGGCACGGACGGCGCGATCTCGGCGTCCGCGGTGAGATCCATCAGCGGCTGCAACGGAAGCACGGCATAGTCACGCACGGCCGGTCATCTCTCCTCACGGCGGACGGCGACGGAAACAACGGGGTCCATGGCGGGCGGCGCGCCGCCCGCCATGGAACGAAACGCATCAGTTGATGACCGCGTTGATCAGACCGAGAGCGGAACCTTCGAGGTCTTCGTAACGCTCCATACCAACACCTCCCCTCCGCTGCTGGCTTCCATCGAATCCCTCAATTCGACGGATTGTCTGACCGTAGCGAGGTTCGTCGCCGCCAAGCAAGTAGGGAGCAATTCGGGCAATTCAGAATCGGATTTTCTCCCGGATTCCATCGAATGGACCATTCGGTTGGGCCGGAAGATCGGCAGCCAACCGACTGCGGCGCGGCCCTACTATCAACCCCGTGTCCGTGTCGGCGCTCGCCCGGCTTGTCTCGGTAGTCGCGGTCGTCACCGGCTACGTCGCGTTGCATCTGGTGATCAGCGCGGGAATGGACCTGCGGGACCGCGCGCGGTTCCAGGACGCGCCGGCGCACGCCGCCGCGCTCGTGGCCGCGCTCGATCGGTACGCGGGCGGGAACGTGTCCGCGGGCGACGCCATCCTCGAGCAGCGGGCGTGGTTCGACACGAACCGGCCGGCGGCGGGGGAGACCAGGGCCGCGGTCACGCTCACCACGGATGCCGCGCTGGACGGCGACATCGCCGTCGCGCGGCTGTTCGCCGGCGATCTTGACCAGCGCATCGACCAGAACCAGGCCGGATACGACCGGGAGCTCCGCTCCTCGGCCAGGACCGCGCTGGTGTGGCTGCTGCCTTCCGGGCTGCTCGTCGCGCTGGCCCGGTGGCTGCGGCGCCGGCGCCGGCGGAGCGTGGCGGACGTCGTCGAGCTGGTCCGGCGGTACGTGCCGGACCGGCCCTGGTGGCGGCGGCCGGTGTTCGTCGTGCTCAACGGGTTCGGATTTCTCTTTCTGGTGCCGGGTTTCTTCGGCGTCATCACGGCGACCCAGGCACACCAGCTGCCGGTGGTGGCCCGGCTGCTCACCGGGCTCGGGGCGCTGATCGCAATCGCGGCCGGCACGCTGATCCTGCGCCAGTCCCGCCACCGCACCGCGCGGGGCGCGGCGTCCGCGCTCCGGGCCGACGGCCGCCGCCCGGTGCTGTACCTGCGGAGCTTCGCCGACGACGAGACCGCGGCCACGGTCGACCGGATGCCGGGCGGGGTGGAGGTCTCGGCCCTCAGCATCTACTCCCGGGAGGAGCAGCTGGCCGGGGCGCTGAGCGCGGTCGGGCCGGTCATCGCGGTCGGCCGGCCGGGCGAGCCGCTGCCGTACCTTGGTGCGGCGCGGTTCTACCTGCCGGACGACGAGTGGCGGGCCGGAGTGCGCACGCTGATGGACCTGTCCCAGCTCATCGTGTTGCGCCTGGGCGTGGGCGAGGGCCTGTGGTGGGAGGTCGAGCAGGTGCGCGCCACCCAACCCGCGCACAAGCTGGTCCTGCTGATGCCGGGCCGGTGGGCGGATCTGACCGAACAGCTGGCCGAGCACCTCCCGACGCCGTCCCGGATCAGGGAAGTTGCCGGCGGTGATCCGTGGACCTCCGCCGTCGTCACCTTCGACCAGGCCTGGAAGCCGCACACGTACCCGGTGCCGGCGCACGACAGGAAGAAGCCGATGGCCACGTCCGCGCACCGGGTCGCCGGAGCCATGCAGGCCGCGCTGGCCGCCGTGGGCGTGCACAAGCGGACCATGGCCCTCCGGGTCGGGCTGCGTTCCTTCTCCAGCATCGGCAGGTTCCTGCTGCTCGTCCCGGTCGCGGCCGTGCTGATCCGGGTGTGGTTGCTCCTCGCCGGCTAGCGGATGTGCACGAGCTTCGGGCCGAACGAGGTCACCAGGCAGTCGGCGCCCGTGCTGCGGTCGCAGGCGTAGCCCGAGACGGACGCCTCCGCGCGGCCGCCGGCGAACGGCCCGCCGACGCTGTCCACCGGCGCCGACCAGGTCTGCCGGCTGCCGTCGCACACCGTCAGGAAGAGGTAGCCGTACCCGGTCACGCTCGGCTGCTCCACGGTCAGGTCGACCACGCCGTCGGAGTTGGGGGAGAGCGGACCGCAGGTGTAGTGGCCGGTGGCCACGACCTGCAGCCCGCCGGGCTGCAACCGGAGCACGCTGTCCAGCGACACCTGCAGGACCGGGTCGGCGGTCGCCGCCTGGCCGGAACCGAACACCGCGGCCGCGACGGCCGCCGTCACCACGCCGAGCCGACGCAGTTTGTGCCTCATTGTCGCCACAGGGCTACCGTCGCGCGCCGCGTCCGCGGCGGCAAGACCGCGTTTGGCTCAACCAACGGGTATTAGTCGCCCTAGGTTCCTCGGTCACGTGTTGCGCCTGCGGACGGTTAATTACGGCCGTATCGGGTAGTCACGGTGGGACACCTGGAGGTGCGCATGGCTGCCATCGCGGTCGAGGCCAGGGGCGTGCGGACCGCGCGGCGGCGTGCGGTGTTCGCCAGCACCATCGGCACATCCATCGAGTGGTACGACTTCTTCCTGTACGGCACGGCCGCGGCGCTGATCTTCCCGAAGTTGTTCTTCCCCGGCAGCCAGCCGTTCACCGGGGTGCTGGCGTCCTTCACCACCCAGTTCGTCGGGTTCGCGGCGCGGCCGATCGGCGCGGCGATCTTCGGGCACTTCGGGGACCGGATCGGGCGCAAGGCGACCCTGATCACCACGCTGCTGCTGATGGGGATCGCCACGTTCCTGATCGGACTGCTGCCCGGCTACGCCAGCATCGGCGTGCTCGCCCCGATTCTGCTGGTGCTGCTGCGGATCGCGCAGGGCATCGGCGTGGGCGGCGAGTGGGGTGGTTCGGTGCTGCTGTCCATGGAATGGGGTGAGCGCGAGAAGCGTGGGCTGATGGCCAGCATGCCGCAGCTCGGGGTCCCGGTCGGACTGCTGCTGTCCACCGGGATCTTCAAGCTGATGAGCGCGGTGTCCGGCGGCGGGTTCGACTCGTGGGGCTGGCGGGTGCCGTTCCTGCTGAGCATCGTCCTGGTGGGCGTCGGGCTCTACGTCCGGCTGCGGGTGCTGGAGTCGCCGGTGTTCGCGGCCGTGCGGCAGGCCGAGGCCGTGGTGCGGCTGCCGGTCTGGGAGGCCATCCGGCGCTACCCCGGGCAGATCCTGGCCGCGGCGTTCGTGCGCATGTCGGAGCAGGCGCCCTTCTACCTGTTCATCACGTTCGTGCTCACCTACGGCACGAAGAAGCTGGGGTTGAGCCAGAACAGCCTGCTCAGCTACACCATGGTGGCCGCTGCGCTCGGGCTGGTCAGCGTCCCGCTGTTCGGCTGGCTCTCCGACCGGTACGGCCGGCGCCTGGTGTACGGCACGGGCATCGTCGCCACCGCGGCGTTCGCATTCCCCTACTTCGGCCTGCTCAACACGAAGATGTCCGGGCTCGTCCTGCTCGCCATCGTCGTCTCGCTCGTGGTGCACGACGTGCAGTACGGCCCGCAGGCCGCGCTGATCGCGGAGAGCTTCGACAGCACCGTGCGCTACTCCGGTGCCGGAATCGGCTACCACCTCGCCTCGGTCCTCGCCGGCGGCCCCGCTCCGCTCATCGCCACCGCGATCCTGCAGCACACCGGCTCCAGCACCTGGATCAGCCTCTACATCATCGGCTGCGCGATCCTTTCCCTGATCGCCCTCCTCGTCATGCCCCGCCGCGCCCCGACCGAGGAGGCTCCGGCACTTAAGGTCTGAATTCGCCGCACGATCGGGCAGCCTTTGGCGTCGATTTACGAATCGGCAAGAATGGCGCCAGGATCGACGAGAGGGAGTTCGCCGTGCCCGAGCTTGACCCGCCGCGGTTTCGCCCTGCCCTGGCAACGGATGCCGCGGCCATTGCGGAGTTGCACGCGGACAGCTGGCGCCGGCACTACCGGGGTGCGTACGGCGACTCCTATTTGGACGGTGACGTCGGCGCCGACCGCGCGGCGGTGTGGCACGGCCGGTTCCGGTCGTGCCGGGCCGCGCAAGCCTTCTACCGGTCGATGGGCAGCACCTGCGTGGAGCGCGACGACGTGCCGGCCCCGGGCGGGGTGCCGGGCCGGCTCACCGGCACCCCCGCCTGCCTGCGCCTCGTCTGGCGTGACCCCCGGCACCTGCTCCGAATCTAATCGGCTCCCCGGTAGAAATACGGGTCGAGGACGCTGACCTCGGTGATCGCGTCGATGGGAAGGCCGTTGGTGGTGGCCGCGGCGCGGATGGCTTCGGGTGACGGGCCGTCGTAGATGCAGAACGTCTTGGTCCGGTCCGGGGAGACGTAGGAGTGCAACCAGGTGACCTCGTGCTTGAGGTTGCCGTGGACGACGGTGAGGCAGGCCTTGCTGCCGTCCTCGTTCAGCGGAATGTCGAGCCCGTCCGGGAAGGTTCTTTCGATCAGATATCTGGGCAAGGGAATTCCTTTCGTACGTCGGTTGCCACCGGGTTTTATCGTCGCCGGCGGCCGCTTTGCGTCTGGCAGGATGAGTCTCATGCGGGCTCACCTGTTTGGCCATGACCGCGCGCCCGCCGTAGTTGACCGCGAACCCACTCCGAGGCTGGCGGACGTGCTGTCGGGGCTGCGCGTCCAGGGAGCGATCTTCCTGCGCGGCGAGTACTCCGAGGCATGGTCGTTCGAGTCGATGCGGGCCGAGGACATCGTCGACGCGCTGCTGTTGGATGTCGAGCGGGTCCTGCTGTTCCATGTGATCGGCTCGGGGCGCTGCTGGGTCGAGCCCATCGGAGGCGAGCGGCTGTGGGCCAACGCCGGTGACGTGATCGTCCTGCCGTACGGCGACGCGCACCGCATGGGCGGGGTTCAGGACGCGGCCAGCGTGCCGGTGTCGGCGCTGATCGGGCCGCAGCTGGGGTCGGACATCCCGATGATCCGCTACGGCCAGGGCGGTGCGCGGACCAGCGTCTTCTGCGGCTTTCTGAGCTGTGACGATCCGCTGTTCGACCCGCGGCTGCGAATGTTCCCGCCGGCCTTCGTGGTCAGCCCGGCGCCGGGACCGGCCCGGGACTGGGTGACCGCGTCCGTGACCTACGCGCTCGCGACCGGCGGCGGCTTCGATACGCCGCCGCAACTGCCACAACTGCTCCTCAGCGAAGTGCTGCGGCTGCACCTGCAGAACGCCCCCGCCGCCGACCGCGGCTGGGCGCGGGCCCTGCGCGACCCGGTCCTGGCGTCGGTCCTGGCCCTCATCCACGGCCACCCCGACCGCAAGTGGACCGTCGCCGGCCTCGCCGAACAAGTCGCCGTGTCAGCGTCTCTCCTGGACGAGCGCTTCCGCGACATCCTCGGCCTCCCCCCGATCCGCTACCTCACCGGCTGGCGCATGCACATCGCCCGCGACCTCCTCACCACCAGCAGCCTCGGCATCGCCGCCATCGCCCGGCGCGTCGGCTACGACTCCGAAGAAGCCTTCAGCCGCGCCTTCAAACGCGCCCACGGCCTGGCCCCCAGCACCTGGCGCAGCACTCGCTAGCGCCGCGTCACGGAGCGTTCGGTCGGTAATCCCGCAAGACTTGGCAAGACCGGCTCTGCGAACGCAGAACATGGCTACGCGAAGGCGGGACATGGCTACGGGAAGGCGGGACATGGCTACGGGAAGGCGGGACACGCCGAGACGGTGCGAGCAGGGAACCCGAGCTGGCCTAGTCGCCGGTTCGCAACTGGGTGCGGGAGCGGGGGCTCCAGGTCAGGGCCAGTGCGGTGAACATCATGGGTTGGGCGAGGAAGTGGGCTTTTCCGTCGCTCTGGCTTGTGGCGGCCCGGTCGGTGAGGTGCCCGGGGGTGAGCTGGGCGACTCGGGCCAGGGGAGTTTGGGTCGCCAGGGTGGGGGTGAAACGGCTTTGCGGGTGATGGTGGCGCGGGGTCCAGCCGGCCGCGCGGGCGTTGCGGCGGGCGCCGGTCAGGCAGCCGAAGGCGAACGTGAAGCCGTTGATGAGGCTGGTGATCGGCCTTTCGTGGTAGGTGTGGAACAGGATGGTGCGCAGCTCTTCTTCGAGAAGCGCCTCGTCGTGCAGTTCGGCGCGCATTTCCGCGGGTAGGCGCCGCCGGGCGAGGTGCAGGACCGCGAAACACAATCCGGGCAGCCGGCCCTCGATCTCCTTGCCGATCAGGTCCAGGATGACCTTGCCGATGACGAGCGCGACCACACCCACGAGTGTCGCCGCGACCAAACCGATGGTGCTCATGTCGTTCCCCGGGCCAGTCCGGGCCTGCCTACCCGGCGGGCGGATCGCGGGACCTCGTACAGCGCCTGGGACTGCTGCAGCGCCCGCACCGCCGCCACCGCACCACCGGGCGTCAACGTGTAGTACCGGCGCGCCGGCCGACCCGCGATCTTCGGGTCGATGTCCTCGGTCTCCGCGGCGAGCCAACCGGCCCGCCGTAACTTGGTCAGCAGCGGGTAGAGGGTGCCCGCGGAGATCCTCAATTGCTGCATCAAATTGAAACCGAACTGCGGCTCGGCGACGTCCCGCAGGAAGATCTTGACCACGGCTGCCATTCGCGGCGTCAATTCCAGATCTTGTTCCACACCGTGAGTCTACGACCACTGTCGGCCATCGATATAGCTTCGAGCAGGCAATTCATCCATTCGGATGAAATGATCGTTGACCGTTCGGCCGTCAGGTGCTGGGCGGTTCGAGGTCGATTTCGAGCCGGCGTCGGGACTGCGCGCTGATGACGTCGGGATGGTGGTCCACGGTCAGCCCAGCGCCGCGGCGAGCGCTCGCATGCCCGCCGCCCAGTCCGTGGTGAGGTCGGCGTACTTGCTGCTCCACGGCCGGGACCCGAGCACCGACCCTACTGTAGTCAGCCGGGCGGACCTCGTCGTAGGTGCGACGACGCCGGAAGGGAACGGAAGGCAGATGGCGACATTCGTTCTGGTTCACGGGGCGTGGAGTGGCGCGCACGACTTCCGCCGGGTTCGCGGGCCGTTGCGGGCGGCCGGGCATGAGGTGTTCACGCCGAGTCTGACCGGTATCGGTGAACGGGTTCACCTGGTCAGTCCTCAGGTGTGCCTGACCACGCACATCACCGATGTGGTCAATGCCGTGCGCTATGAGGATCTGTCCGAGATCGTGTTGCTGGGCTGGTCCTACGGCGGGTTCGTGATCAGCGGTGCGTTGGAGTACCTCGGTGACCGGGTCCGGCATCTGGTCTATCTCGACGCGTTCGTTCCCCGGGACGGTGAGTCGGTCGAGGGTGCCGTTTCGAACGGGTTCGGGCGGCGGCTGCCTGAGCTGGGGGCCAGTTGGCTGGTCGCGCCATTGATGCGCGAGTTCGACGACCCGGAGGTCGGCGCGTGGGTCACCCGGCGGCGCACGCCGCAACCCGTCGGCACGTTCACCGAGCCGGTCCGGCTGGCGCGTCCGGTCGAGGACTACCCGTGCACCCGCACCTACGTCAAGGCGACCGCGGACGCGCGCACGAACCCCCCTGGGCCGTTCTGGCTGGCCGCCGACCGGGTCCGGAACTCGCCCGCCTGGCGGTACCGGGAGATCGACACCAACCACATGGTTCCGGTCAACCGGCCCGACGAGCTGGCCCGCCTGCTGCTGGACCTGATCAGCGCCGGCGGCTGAGTCAGGTGATTCCGGCTGCGATGAGTTGTTGCCAGATCACTGCTTGGTCGACGATTTCGACGCCGAGTTTTTCGGCTTTGGTGAGTTTGCCGGCGCCGACGTCGGCGCCGGTGATGAGCAGGTCGGTGCTGGCGGAGACGGAGGAGGCGGTGGTGGCGCCGGCTTTTTCGCAGAGGCGTTGGAATGTGGGGCGGGGGACTTTCTCGCCGGAGCGGGGGTCGCTGATCGCGCCGGTGATGACGACGGTTTTGCCGGCCAGGGGTGCGCCGGCGGCGATGACGGGTGGGAGGTCCTCGTCGCGGACGTCGAGGGAGACGCCGCGCTCGCGCAGGCGGTGAATTTCGGGCCGGAGGCGGGTGAGGTGCTCGGTGAGGGAGGCGGCGACCTTGGGTCCGATGTCCTCGACGGCGACGAGCCGTTCCTCGCCGGCGTCGGCGATCTCCTCGAGCGAGCCGAAACCTGAGCGGCACAGGCGAGCGGCGGTGCCTTCGGAGGCCATGGGGATGGCCAGGCCGATCAGTGCCCGGCGCAGCCCGACCTGGCGGCTGGCGTCGATGGACTCGATCATGCGCTGGGCGGAGATGTCGCCGATGCGGTCGAACTCCAGCAGCGTTTCGGTGGTGAGGGTGTAGAAGTCGGAGGGGTGTTCGAGGAGCCCGGCTTCGGCGAGCCGTTCGATCCACACCGGACCGATGGCCTCGATGTCCGCCGCGGCGCGGGAGGCCCAGTGCACGAGCCGGCGGACGGTCTGGGCAGGGCAGGAAACGTTGGTGCAGAACAGTTCACGGCTGTTGCCCTGCTCGACCACCGCCTGCCCGCAGGAGGGGCACACGGCAGGCGGCACGATTTCCCGTTCGGCGCCGGTGCGCTGGGAGGCGTCGAGTACGCCGGCGACGAAGGGGATCACGTCGCCGGCGCGGCGCACCAGCACCGTGTCGCCGATCCTGATGCCGCGGGCGCGGATCACCTCCTGGTTGGCCAGGGTGGCGCGGGTGACCGTGGTGCCGCCGACGAACACCGGCTCCAAAGCGGCGACCGGGGCGATCTTGCCGGTCTTGCCGACGTCCCAGAGCACATCGGACAGGACCGTGGTCTTCTCCTCGGCGGCGAACTTGTAGGCCAGCGCGCCGCGGGGCGAGGCCGAGCGGGTGCCGGCGGCGGCATAGGCGTCGCGGTTGGCCAGCCGCAGCACGGCGCCGTCGAGGTCGTAGTCGAGATCGTTGCGCCCCGACTCAATCTGCTCGATCACGATTTGCGCGGCGGCCGGGTCGGCGCAGTGGCGCATGTCGGCGGCGTCGAACCCGAGCGCGCGCAACCCGGCCTCCAGGTCGGCGCCGGCACCGGCGGGGTCGCCGGTGGTGTCCAGGTCGAAGGCGAAGAACCGCAACCGCCGCTCGGCCACCACGGCCGGATCCTTGGCCCGCAGCGTGCCGGCCGCGCCGCCGCGCGGGTTGATCAGCGGCCGGTCCGGATGCGCGGCGTTGTAGGCGGCGAACGTGGAACGCAGCATCACCGCCTCGCCGCGCACCTCCACCCGGCCCGGTGCGTCGACCCGCTCCGGAATCCCGTCGGCCAGCGCCCGAATCAGGACGGTGACGTCCTCGCCGGTCGTCCCGTCCCCCCGGGTGACCGCCCGCGCCAGCCGGCCGTCCTCATACACCAGCGCCAGCGACAACCCGTCCAGCTTCGGCATCACCACCACCGGCTGGCCGGGAAAGCGGGCGAAGAACGCCTCCACCTGCTCCGGCCGGGTCGCCTTCTCCAGCGACAGCATCGGCCGCGAGTGCCGGACCGGCGCGTGCAACACGCCCGGCGCGCCCACCTGCTCCAGCGGGTTCGGCTCCGGCGCCCACTCCGGATGCGCCTCGATCAACCCGCGCAGCTCGTCCTCGATCGCGTCGTACTCCGCGTCCGCCACCAGCGGCGCACCCCGGTAATAGGCGTCACGCAGCGTCGTGACCTGGGCAGCGAGTTCCTGAATCCGTTCACGGGCGCTCACGGCGCACCACGCTAGCGGGTTTCGTGCCTATCGTGAGTCCGGCGGTGTGGAGGTGCTGGATGGCGGGTGCGAGGTGGTTCGCGGCGCTGCGCCGCCGCAGGCTCGGCGTGGCGCTGGCGGTGGTGCTGGTCGGCGCGACGATTCCGTTGGTGCGTACGGGCTTGCGGCCGGTGCCGGACGAGGAGCCGGACGACACGACCGGGCCGGCCGTCGAGCCGACCACCTCCTTCGTCTACGACGTCGACGTCGACCTCCACGGGCAGGTGCAGGGGTACGCGCTGCGGGCGGTCTGCCCGGTCCGTTCGGGGGCGGGCCCGTGCACGACCGAGGTGCTCTACACCGAGAACGGCGTGCGGTGGGCCATCCAGAGCCGGCTGCCCGCGACCGGCGACAGTTCCGTCCCCAGGCTGGATCGCCGGATCCAGACGCTGGGCCCGAGCAAGGTGGTGGTGGAGGCCCGGACCGAGCGGTGGTACAGCGGTGACTCCGCGCTGACCTGGCAGCGGGTGCCGGTCGAGCCGGATATGAGCGTGCCGGCCATCCCGGCGGACGCGGTGCTGGAGACCCGCTGCTTCGTGGTCACCTCGGCGTGCCGCGGCCCCGGCCAGCTGCTCGTCACGCTCCCCGACTCGGGCCGGTCGGCGATCCTGGCGAACCCGCCGGCCCTGGATCAGTTGGCACCAGGGCGGATCCCGGCGGCCGACGGCGGCTGGTGGGCCTCCGGCCAGGATCCGGCCACCGGGCGCTGGTTGCTGGCGGTGAGCCGCGACGCCGGGCGCGGCTGGACGGTCACCCCGCTGCCGCCGTTCACCGGCACCCCGCAGGCCGGCATCGCGGTCACCGCCACACCGAACGCGCTGTACGCGGCGGCGGTAGGGCAACTGCCGGACACCGCCGCCGGCCTGCTCGCGATCTTCCGCAGCACCGACGGCGGCGTCACGTGGACGGTGGCCTGGCAGGCCCGCGACGGCAGCCAACCCCGCTCCATCGCCGGCACCCTGATGGCCGCACCGGACGGCTCGGTCACCGTCACCAGCCAGGACGGCGGCACCTACGTCAGCACCGACGGGGCCGCGACCTTCCACCAGAACCCGGGCCCGGCCCGCCACGCGAGATGGACCCGGATCGGCTACATCGCCAGTTTCGGCGGCACATCCGGCCAGTACACCTGGTCCCGCGACGGCACCCGCTGGCAGGACTTCAATGTCGGATAGTTTCAGTGTTGAATAGTCCAACTCCTGTCAAGGAGAGGCGGTACAGCGGGTTACGCGATTCCTCCGCCGGGGGCTCTCGGCAGGGTTCCGTTGACGCAACCGGCGAGGGCGCCGCGGCCGGCGGCGTTGGGGTGTGGCCAGCCGGGGAGGAAGGCCCAGTTCGGGATGCCCCACGACATCAGTCGCATTTGGACGAATCCCGGACCGTTGAACCAACCCAGCGCGCAGACGGCCTGGATCCGGTTGGCGTTCCCGCCGAAGAACGCCCAGACGATCTGTGCGATGAGGATGCCGATCTGGATCCAGCCGTTGAGCATCCCGGTGGCCCGCTGCGCGGCCTGGACGCAGTTCGCCGGGAGGTTGGCGTCGCGGGCCCAGATGTAGTAGAGCAACTGGCGGACCTGCGCGCCGGGGTCGGCGGTGATCAGTTGCAGCGCGATGTTGGCGACGTTGGCGGTGATGACGCCGGAGACCGCGACGCCGTTCCAGGCGGGCGGGACCGCTCCCGGCGGGGCTCCCGGGTTGCCGGCGGGGTTGCCGAACACCCAGTCGTTGCACGCGACGCGGTTGGCGACGGCCCAGCGCGGCGCCGGCGCGACCCACTGGGTGACCGGGAAGCCCAGCTGGCGGGAGACGAGCTGGGTCGCCGTGGGAACCCAGTTGGTGTCGTTGATGCCGGCGGTGGCGACGGCGACGTTGGCCCAACCAGGCCGGCTCGGCCAGCGGCGCAGAACCGCCGTGGCGTCGCCGATCTGCGGCACGACCGGCTGCGAGACGACGCCGCACGGGTTGGTGTACGGCACGGTGGTGAGCACGTCGGTGGTCGACGAGCCGCTGTGCGCGAAGTTGAAGTAGCGCGGCCACGCGACGCCGATCAGGCCGCGGAGCACGCCGGCCCAGCTCGAGCCCGGGTTGGCCGCGTTGAATCCCGGGTCGTCACACGTGGTGCGCCACACCGGCCCGATCGCCGGGGGACGGGCCTCGTGGCCGGAGGTGACCGAGTCGCCGACGGCCACCAGCAACGGGTCCGGCGGCGGTGGCGGCGCGGCCGTCGTTGTCGTGGTGGAGGTCGTGGTCGTCGTCGGGAGGGTCACCGTGGTGGTCGTCGTGGTCGGCCCGGTGGTGGTCGTGGTCGGGACCGTGGTCGTGGTGGTCGGGACCGTCGTGGTGGTGGACGGAACGGTGGTGGTGGTCGTCGGGACCGTCGTGGTGGTCGACGGAAGCGTGGTGGTGGTGGTCGTCGGCTCCGTGATCGTGGTGCTGGTGTCCGTGGTGATCGTCGTCGGCAGGCTGGTCCGGGTGGTCGAGGTCGGCGGCGGCAGCACGGTGCTCGTCGGGGTCGGGTCGGGCGGCGGTTGGTCGTCCGGGAAGCCGAACCACGTCCGGTACTGCTCCGGCAGCACCGGCGGATCCTGGCGCAGCCCCTCGATCAGGTCGGCCGGGGCCCCGGCCGCCTCCATCGCGTCGATCAGCTCCGGGGTGAGCGTGTCGGTGGGGTCGCGGGGTTCCTCCGGCGCCGGGGTGTCGTCCGGTTCGTCTGCCACATCCGGAATCCTCTCGGGAAACTGCTGGCCGGCGCCCGCCTGGCTGATCCGGTCGAGAATCGAGCGGCAGGCCGGCGGCGCGCTGTCGTACGACTCGGCGCCGGCGCACTCACCCGTGGCGAACAGACCCAGCAGCGCGGGTAAGCCACCAGGGTAGCTCTGGCTCACGGAAAGGACGCCCGCCGCGATCTCGCCGGTCGACACCGATCGTGCCGTCGCGGCGGCGGTGTTGTTGCTGGCTAATTGCGTCGTCAGCAATGCCGCGACGAGAGTGACGACCACTCCCGCGGCACTGAAGGCAAATCGTTTCGATCTGTGGCGCATGCCGACTCCTGTCAAATGTAATCGACCCCCTACACAGCGTAGGCATCGAGGGGAGCGGTGGGACATCCACTGATCAGCCGCACGGTTTGGCAACTGGCGCCCTCCGATGGTAGGGCCGCCTCATCCGGAAGTAGCCGGTCAACGCAATCGGTCGCGCAGTTCCCTGATGTCAACGATGTCACGGCGCCTAGCTGGAATAATCGGACGTACTGGAATAATCGACGCGATTGTCCTATAGTTGTCGTGCTCTCCTGCCGGCCAAAGAACACCTCGGACGAAGGATTGGTACGACCGCGTGAACATGACCTGGACCGGCCATGGTTCCGCTGACGACTCGGTCCGGCGTTTGCTTGACCTGCGCCATTGTGGCTGGCACTTTCAGCCGGTAGTGGTGTCGGACGAGCTGGAGCTGCTCACCGGTGCGCGGGTGTGGCCCGACGGCTGGTCGGATGCCATTGCCATCCGCGACCTGAGTGATGCCAAGGCGTTTCGCTGCGATCCGGACGGCGGTGCGGTGTGGCTGCGGGAGGGCGGCCTGGTCGACGTCGTCGACGGTCTCATGGAACTGCCGGCCCCGGATCAGCCCGGTGCGCCGAAATTGGTCCGGGCCCGAGCGCCGAAACTATGGACACCGGGCGAGGGCCGTGGTCATTGACGTGATCTCAGCAAGATTCACGCGAGTCTGCCGTGTTCGGGTGTGGGAGCACGTTCATGCCGTGGAGGGCAAGGAACGTCACGTTCACTCCCTCGAAGGAAGCAACGTCGGATCACCTCATTGAACGGGTTTTCGGGCGAGCCCGGCCCATACGGCGGCCTGCTCGGGGGTCGAGAACTCGATGTTCGGCGCCAGCGAACCGGAGTCTTCCGGATGCCATTGCGGGGTCCATACCGTACCCGGGTCAACGAGTGGGAAGTCGCCGAACAGGGCGTTGATCTCGGCCCGTGCCCGGTAGAGAATGCGGCTGCTGACCGAGCTTGCGTACATTTTTCTGACGTCGTCGAGTTTGGTGACCAGGTCGGCCGGAATGCCGTCGTCGGTGAGGTGGGAGATGGCGAGATAGGAGCCCGGTGAGAGCAGTTCGCGATAACGCGCCACGGATTCGGCGCCGCAATCCAGGCCGTCCGGGCCGGGGTGGAAGAAATGCAGTACGGCGATCATCAGCAGGGCGATGGGCTGGTCGAGGTCGAGGATTCCGGTGCCCCGCGCCCGGTGCCACAGCTCGTCCGGCTCCCGGAGGTCGGCGGTGATGATGGCGTGGCGGTCCGGATCCCCTTCGCGGTTGAGGATGATTTCGGCGTGGGCCACGGCCACCGGCTCGTTGTCGACGTAGACGACCCGCGTGTCCGGTGCGATCTGGTCGGCGACCTGGTGGGTGTTCCCGGCGGTCGGCACGCCGGCGCCGATGTCGACGAACTGCCGGACCCCCAGCCTGGTCAGGTGCCGGACGACCCGGTTCAGGAACACCCGGTTCGCCAGCACCATGTCTTTCGACAGCGGTAGCCGGTCGATGATGCGCTGTCCGAACTCGCGGTCGATGGCCCAGTTGGCCGAGCCGCCGAGGAGGTAGTCGTAGACCCGGGCCGCGCTGGGGTGAGTGAGGTCGAGCCCGGCAAAAGAGCCTGGGTCCGACCGCTCGTCGGGCACGGTGCCGGTCCTTTCACAGCCGATCATGTGGCCACCCGCTCCGAATATTCGATCACAACGCCGGTACGGACGGTGTCAACTCTCATGCGCCGCCTGCCACCGGTGCCGGGCGTCCACCGCCATTTGATCAAGGAATTTGATGGTCTCGTCCCGGCCGAGCGCCGCTTCATAAAGCTCGTTCCAATGCTTGAGCAGGACCGTCAGATTCTTGCGAGCCTTTATCAGCGTGCCGCCGCCGGGATACTCGACGTAGGCGAAGTCGGGCACCTCACCGTCGAACTGCGCCAGCACGAAGTCGGTGCCGACGAAGGCGGACGTCGCGGTGAACGGCAGCAGCCGCAGCTCGAGCTGGGCGTGCGCATTGACCAGGGTGAGCAGGTGCTCGATCTGGTCGACCTCCAGGTCCGGCTGGCGCCCACCCGGCATCCGGAGCAACGAGGATTCGCTGAGGATGGCCCGGTAGCGCGGTGGGTTGTCGACGGTGAACAGCGTCGTGCGGGCCTGCCGCCGTTCGACCAGCTCCACCACGTCCGAAGTGCTGAACGCCTGGGACCCGAACTGGCGCAGCATGTAGAGCTCGGACTGCAGCGGGCCGGGGATGCGCTCGCTGTGCAGGCTGAGCAACTCCGTGGCGTTCTGCTCCAGATCGCTGAGTTGGGCGAACTCCGGGGTCATCGGCGGCGGACCGGCGCGACCCCGGCGGCGGCTTTCGCCGGCCAGCGCGCGCAGTTCATCGGCCTTGCCCGGGCTCACCCGGTAGGCGTCGAGCATGAGGTCGAGCTCGGCCGGATCGATCTCGGCGACCGTGCTCTCGATCTTGTTGATCTTCGCTTGCCCGCAGCCGAGGACACCGCCGATGGCGCGCTGGGTCAACCCCGCGGCCTCCCGCGCCTTGCGGAGCTCGCGGCCGAGTCTTCGGCGTAGCGCGGCTTGGTCGGCCAAGGAGACTGCTACCTATCGCTCGGGGAACGCGGTTCGCCCCCGAAGAATAGGCCAGGGCCGCACTGATCATTCGCACCGTCAAGTTCACCGTCGCGGGTGCGGCCCGGCCGTGGTCACCCGGGCCAGGAACGCCAGCCATCGCGCGGGCGGAAACGTGAGCGGCGGTCGGTCCCCGGCCTTGGTGTCCCGGACACCGACCAGGGGTTGACCGAGGCCGACCGCCACGCAGTTGTCTCCGCTCGGGCTGCATCGGCTGGACCTGACCCATCGCCAGGGGGCTGGCGTCATGGTTACTCCCTCGCTGCAGGACTAGAACACGATTAATCGTGCAGCGTGGAATATTCCTGAAGCAACCTTCGGTGGCCCGCCGTTTCCGTGCTGTGACCAGCGGTCAGAAGATCCAGAGCGGCGTGGTGAGCTTGGCGCGGACCTTGGGGTCCTCGATGAAGCCGGACTGGTTGATCGGGCGGCCGGGCTCGCCGACGTTGGTGCGCCGGCCGGCGAAGGAGCCGCCCTGCTCCTGGAAATGCTCGACGACGCAGAGGAAGAACAGGTCGTCGGCCAGGAACAGCAGGGCCAGATAGGTGATCTCGTCGATGATCTCGGCGAAGAACAGGAAGTCGATGGTCGAGTAGGCGGCGGCGACCACCGCGGGATGGAAGATCGGGTAGCCGTCGGGGTTGAACGCGTACGTCCCGTGCTTGGATCGCGCGTTGGCCAGCTGGATGTGGTTGCCGGCCGGCACCGGCGCGCTCGGGGCCAGGAACATGCTCTGGTCGAAGATCGAGACGCCTTCATGGGCGGTGGTGAAGAAGTCGTACGCGCTGTAGGCGGCCGGGTCGGTGCTGAACGTGCCGGGCGCCGGCACCGGAGCGGCGACGAGCACCGCCGATCGTTCCTGCTCCTCGGGATGGCCGCTCAGCGCCCGGATCACGTCGCCGACCGGGATGCCGACCAGATCGAGGATCGTGGAGGAGACACAGCCGAGATCCAGGCCGTCGTCCCGGTTCCACAAGCTGAGATAGTCGATCCGCAGGAATCCGAACTGGGTGAACCCGTCGGACGCGAAACCGAGCGGCTGCACGCGGAAGTCGCTCTTCGGCGGGACCGCCGGCAGGGGCACGACGGACGTCTGCGGCACGCCGTCGGCGTGGATGGCGAACCCGGTGCCGGGCAGCTCGCCGGCCGAGATGTGATAGAAGGGCGTGAAGGCGTCGGCGACGCCGTTCTCGAACGCGTCGGGCAGGCCGTCGGTGTCGTCGTCGAACTCCGCCACGGCTGCCGAGGGCTTGAGTGGTTGGGCGACCGTGCGCAACGCGTTGTCGGCCGGCCCGTGGTTTTCCTTGCCGGCGAGCAGATCGCGCACCGGTCGCGCGGACTGGCCGGCCGCCGCGGCGGATCGGATCTCCGGAGCGACCCGCGCCGTGAACAGGTCACGGACCCGTTGCTGTTGCTCAGGGTTGAGCGACGCCCACGCCGCCTTTCGTTCCGGGGTCGAACCGGGTGCGGCCCGGCCGGGTAGCACGGCGGATGCGGTGGCCAGTGAATTGCCGGACGCCGGCCCGGTCGTGTTGCCGGCGGTAGCCGGTGGCGCGGTCAACGACGCCGACAGGGTCGCGACGACACACCCGGCCACGATGGTTCGTAAACGCATGACATATCTCCCGTTTCGTGAGGGACCGATTCACGGTAGGAGCCGCCATCGCGCCTGTCGTGAGTAATGGGCGTACTCACCTTCAGAAGCGCAAACGTGCGTTGCGTTACCGTGTGCGGAGTCTGCGGCGAAGTCGGGGCGCGCGTGGGCGAATCCACACCTGACCGGGGGGACGTTCGTTGGATGCATTCGGCCCCGGGCGTGCCGCCGGCATGCCCGCCACCACAGCGGATCCGCCCGCGCCGCGCTGGCTGCCCGGGCGGCGGCCGGCCGATTTCGCCGCGGCCGGCATCGTCGCGAGCACGCGCCAGCTTCGGCAGCCGCTGCACATCATCCGCGGCGCGGCCGGACTCGAGCCTGGGGTGGGGCTGCACGGCACCGTGGTGACCTCCGGCGCCGGCTACGAGCTGCTCGGTTCGCTGCCGCCGATGTACCCGGAATGGCTGGGCGACCGGTCGTTCGGCCGGGTGCACGGCGTCCGGTTTCCCTACGTGGCCGGGGAGATGGCCAATGGGATCGCGACGACGTCGCTGGTCGTGGCGATGGCGCGGGCGGAGCTGCTGGGGTTCTTCGGGGCGGCCGGGCTCGCGCTGCCCACGATCGAGCGGGCGGTGCGGGAGCTGGCCACCACGTTGCGCGGGGTGCGCAACTGGGGGGTGAACCTGATCCACACCCCGTCCGAGGCGGGGCACGAGGATCGCCTGGTCGACCTGCTGCTGCGGGCGGATGTGCCGAAGGTGTCGGCGTCCGCGTTCATGGAGCTGACGCCGGCCGTGGTGCGGTGCGCGGTGGCGGGCCTGCGGTCCGACCGGGGCGGCGACGTCGTCCGCGCCCGGCAGCTGTTCGCGAAGGTCTCGCGGCCCGAGGTCGCCGAGATGTTCCTTTCCCCGGCGCCCGCGGAGATTCTGCGGGTCCTGCTGGACCGCCGGCAGGTCACCGAGGACGAAGCGCGCCTGGCACAACGGATTCCGCTCGCCGAGGATGTAACCGTCGAGGCGGACAGCGGCGGCCACACCGACAACCGGCCGCTGGCGGTGGTGCTTCCGGCCGTGCGGGCGCTGCGCGACCAGTTGGCCCAGCGCCACCGCTACCCGCGGCCCGTCCGGATCGGCGCGGCCGGCGGCCTCGGTGATCCGGCCGCGGTGGCGGCGGCGTTCGCGGCGGGCGCGGCCTACGTGCTGACCGGAACCGTCAACCAGCTCGCCGTCGAGGCCGGCCTGTCGGATGCGGCGAAGGCGTTGCTGGCCAAGGCCGACCTGTCTGACGTCGTGATGGCGCCGGCCGCCGACATGTTCGAGCACGGTGTGCGGGTGCAGGTGCTGCGGCGCGGCACGCTGTTCGCCGGGCGGGCCAAGCAGTTGTACGACGCCTACCTGGCTTACCCGTCGCTGGAGGAGATCCCCGCGCCGGTGCGCGAGCGGATCGAGAAGGACGTGCTGCGCGCCAGCTTCGCCGATGCCTGGTCGGACACCCGGAGGTTCTGGGCGGAGCGCGACATCCGGGAGGTCGAACGCGCCGAGAGCGACGCCCGGCACCGGATGGCGCTGGTGTTCCGCTCCTACCTCGGGTTGTCGAGCCGGTGGGCGATCGACGGCGAGCCGACCCGGGTGGCGGACTACCAGATCTGGTGCGGGCCGGCGATCGGCGCGTTCAATCGCTGGGTCGCGGGCAGCCCGCTGGCCGTACCGGAGCGGCGCACGGTCACCCAGATCGCGCTCAACCTGCTCGAGGGCGCGGCCACCGTGACACGGGCGCACCAGTTGCGTAGCTATGGCGTGCCGGTTCCCGATGAAGCATTCAGCTACCGTCCGCGTCTGCTGTCGTGAGGAGCGCCATGCTGATGCCTCCCGTTGCTCCGATTGCGATTGTTGGCCTCGCGGCGCTGATGCCCGGTGCCCGGGACGTGGCCGAGTTCTGGCGCAACATCGTCACCGGCCGGGATCTGATCACCGACGTGCCGGCCACGCACTGGTCGGCGGACGACTTCTACGACCCCGATCCCGCGGCGCCGGACAAGACGTACAGCCGCCGGGGGGCGTTCCTGCCCGAGATCGAGTTCGATCCGCTGGCGCACGGGCTGCCGCCGGCCACGCTGCCCGCGCTGGATCCGGGTCAGCTGCTGGGTCTGGTGGTCGCCGACGAGCTGCTGGCCGACCTCGACGCGGGCCTCGCCGGACCGCTGGACCGGGAACGGGTCAGCGTCATCCTCGGCAGCTCCACGCTGAGCCGGGTGGGCACGATGGACGCCCGGATCCAGCGTCCGGTGTGGCGCAAGGCGTTGCGCGAGCAGGGGATTGACGAGGCGACGGCGGAGGCGGTGTGCGACCGGATCGCCGCGCGGTACGTGCCGTGGCAGGAGGCCACCTTCCCCGGCCTGCTGTCGAACGTGGTGGCCGGCCGGATCGCGAACCGGCTCGACCTGCACGGCACGAACTGCACCGTCGACGCCGCGTGCGCGAGCTCGCTGGCGGCGGTCGCGGCAGGCGTCAACGAGCTGTCGCTCGGGCAGGCCGACCTGGTGATCACCGGTGGGGTCGACGCGACCAACAATCCCTTGATGTACGTGTGTTTCAGCAAGACGCCGGCCTTGTCGCCGACCGGCGACGTGCGGCCGTTCGCCGAGGACGCCGACGGCACCATGCTCGGCGAGGGCCTGGCGATGATCGCGCTGAAGCGGCTCGACGCCGCGGAGCGGGACGGCGACCGGATCTACGCCGTGATCCTCGGCATCGGGTCCTCTTCGGACGGACGCGGCGGGGCGATCTACGCGCCGATGCCGCAGGGCCAGGTTCGGGCGCTGCGGAGGGCGTACGAGGCGGCCGGGTACGGTCCGGACACGGTGGAGCTGGTCGAAGCCCACGGCACCGCGACGAAAGCCGGGGACGCCGCCGAGTTCGAGTCGCTGTGCGAGGTGTTCGGCGGGAGCGGGCGGCAGGACGGGCCCTGGTGCGCGCTGGGCACGGTCAAGTCGCAGATCGGCCACACCAAGGCGGCGGCGGGCGCGGCCGGGCTGGTGAAGGCGGTGCTGGCCCTACATCACCGGGTTCTTCCGCCGACCATCAAGGTGCGGCAGCCCAACACCCGGCTCGGCCTCGACCGCAGTCCCTTCTACCTCAACACGTCCGCCCGGCCCTGGACGCGCTCCGCCGACCACCCGCGCCGGGCCTCGGTGTCGAGCTTCGGCTTCGGCGGCGCCAACTTCCACGTCGCGCTGGAGGAGCGCCACGGCCGGGCGGCGCCGCGGTTCCCGGTCGCCATCAGCGAGCTGCCGCGGGGCTACGACCCCGGCCGGCCGGAGCCAGGACTGGTCGCGTTCCTGTTTCCCGGGCAGGGCGCGCAGTACGTGGGCATGGGCGCCGACGTGGCGATGGCTTTCCCCGCGGCGCAGGACATCTGGGATTTCGCCGCCGGCCTGGGCCTCGCCCTGCACGACGTCGTGTTCCCGCCACCGGTTTTCACCGACGCGGACCACCTGGCGCAGCAGCAAAGGCTCACCGGGACGAGCTGGGCGCAACCGGCGCTGGCCGCGCACAGCCTGTCCCTGCTGGCGATGCTCACCGCGGTCGGGATCGAACCCGATTGCGTCGCGGGCCACAGCCTCGGCGAGTTGGTCGCGCTGCACGCCGCCGGAGCCATGGACGCCGCGACCCTGTTGCGGCTGGCCAGGTTCCGCGGCGAGGTGATGGCCCGCGCCGGCGGTGAGCCGGGGGCGATGCTGGCCGTCGCGGCGGACGCGTTGACGGTCGCGGCGGACGTCAACGGCACGGGTGGGGTGTGGCTGGCGAACCTCAACGCTCCACATCAGACAGTCGTGTCGGGTACCGCGGACGCGGTCGAGGCGGTGCGGGCGCGGCTGTCCGCCGAGGGGATCACGGCACGCCGGTTGGCGGTCTCCGCCGCGTTCCACAGCCCGCTGATGGAGCCGGTGACGCAGCCGCTCCGCCAGTTTCTGGACGGACTTTCCCTTGCCGCGCCGGGGATCGATGTCTACGGCAATGCTGACGCGCAGGTGTACCAGCGTGATCCGGAAGCCGTGCGGGCCCGGCTCGCCGAGCACTCGACCTCGCCGGTCCGGTTCCACGACCAGATCGAGGCGATGTACGCCTCGGGCGTGCGCACGTTCATCGAGGTCGGCGCCGGATCCACGCTCACCGGTCTGGTCGGCCAGATCCTCGGCGAGCGTGACCATCTCGCGGTGAGCCTGGACAGGCGCGGCCGGGACGGCGTCACCGCCTGGCACGAGGCGCTGGCCCGCCTGGCCGCCCGGGGTGTGCCCATGACCCTGCCCGGGCCGCCGCACCACGAGATTCCGGCACCGCCGCCCCGCCTGTCCGTGACCATCAACGGAACCGGCTACCGCACACCACCGGACATTCCCGCCCCCGTCCCCCAGGAGCCCGCCGCCATGCCCGATTTCCGCGAACCGACACCCGAACCGAATGCGGACTGGCTGGCCGCGGTGGCGGAACTGCAGCGCCAGACCGCCGAGGCGCACATGCACTTCCAGAACGTCCTCGGCGAGGCGCACCGCGCGTTCCTGCACATGGCCGAGAACACGTTCGCCGCGTTCACCGGAGCGCCGCCGCCCCCGGACCCGGCCGGTAGGCCTGCGGTGCCGCCACCCCCGCCGGTGATCGCGCGGCCACCGGTCCAGGAGGCCCCCGTCTTCGTGTCGCCGCCCCCGGTCGCGGCGGTGTCGTTGCCGGCACCTGGGCCCGAACCGGCTGCTGCGCTGGATCTTGGACTGCTGCTCGACGTGGTTGCCGACAAGACCGGCTATCCGGCCGACATGCTCGACGGCGCCATGGATCTCGAGGCGGACCTGGGCATCGACTCGATCAAGAAGGTGGAGATCTTCGCCGCGGTGCGCCAGCGCGTCGCCGGCATGCCGCCGGCCGACTCACCGCAGATGGCGCAGCTGTTCCAGCTGCGCACGCTCGACCAGATCGTCCGCTGGGCCGGCGACGGCAACGGTGACCACCCGGCTCGGCGCGACCGCAGCGGCCATGGCGATCCCGGGCCGCCGGCGGTGCGATCCGAGCACCCCAAGGAGATCGCCACACTGCGTCGACTACAGGTCAAGCCCGTCCCCGCACCGGCGTGTGGTCAGGCGCTGCCGGGACTGACCCGCTCCCCCCTGGTCATCGTCGACGGCGGCAGCGGCTTGGCGGCGGCGATGGTCGAGCAGCTCACCTCCCGCGACATCCCCGCCGTGGTCAGCGATTCCCCCGAACCCGAGGCGCGGGGCGTGATCCTGCTCGGCGGGATGGCCACGCCGACCAACCCCCGCCGGGCCGCGGAGACGACCCGGGCCGCCTTCCGGATCGCCCGGACCGTGGCCGCCGGCATGACCGACCGGGGTGGGGTGTTCGTCTCCGTGCAGGACACCGGCGGGTGCTTCGGGCTCGTGGACCCCAGCTCGCAGCGCGCCCCCCTCGGTGGTCTGGCCGCACTGGCCCGAACCGCCGCGCTGGAGTGGCCGCTCGCGGCGGTGAAGGCCATCGACTGCGAGCGCGGCACCCGGGACGAGCGCGCCGTCGCCACGGCGATCGTCGAAGAACTGCTGACCGGCGGTGCCACGCTCGACGTGGGGCTGCGCGCGGACGGAACCCGCTGGACCCTCGCCGACGAGGAGGCCTCCGTCGTCGCCGGCGTAGCGCCGGTCACGGAGGACTCGGTCCTGGTCGCCACCGGCGGCGCTCGGGGTGTGACCGCCGCGGCGCTGCTCGCGCTGGCCGAGGCCCACCGTCCCCGAATGCTGCTGATCGGACGCACCGTCCTCGCCGACGAACCCGCTTCGCTGGCCGGGGCCCGTGACGAGAAGGCGCTGATTCGGCTGCTGGCCGAGGAAAACGGCACACCGGCGCAGGCGGCCACCCGGGCGCGGGAAATCCTGGCCGTGCGCGAGGTCCGCGCCACGCTCGCGGCGATGGAGCGGGCCGGGGCCACGGTCCGCTACGCCGCCGTCGACGTGACCGACCGGGTGGCGCTGGACCGGGAGCTGGACCGGGCCCGCCGGGAATGGGGCCCGATCACCGGGATCGTCCACGGTGCCGGAGTGCTCGCGGACAAGGTCATCGCCGGCAAGACCGACGAGGCGTTCGACCGGGTGTACGCCACGAAGGTCGCCGGCTGGCACACGTTGCTGGCGGCGACCGCGTTCGATCCGCTGAAGCTGCTGTGCGTGTTCTCCTCCGTCGCCGCCCGCTTCGGCAATCCGGGGCAGAGCGACTACGCGATGGCCAACGAGACGCTCAACCAGCTGGTGTGCGCCGAGCGCGCGCTCCGCCCGAACTGCCGGGTCCGCTCGATCGGTTGGGGCCCATGGGAAGGCGGCATGGTCACCGAGTCGCTCGCGGCCCACTTCAAAGATCGCGGCGTGCCGCTCATCCCGCTGGACGCCGGCGCCCGGGCCTTCGTGGCCGAGCTCGACGCGGCCGACGACCCGGCCTCCGTGCTCATCGATGCCGGAACGGGCCCCGGCATCGCGGTGGACGCACGCACGCACGGCTACCTCGCCGACCATGCCCCGGCCGGGACACCGGTGCTCCCGCTGGCCCTCGCGGCGGAGTGGCTCATGGCCGCGTCCCGCCAACCGACCCTCGTCGACCTGCGGGTGCTCAACCGCATCGACCTGCCGGATCTGGCGGCGGGCCACCGCTTCACCATTGACCGGGATCAGGCCGGGCTACGGCTCAGATCGGCTGACCGGGCACACTACCGGGCGCGCCTGGCCGGCTCGGAGCCGCTCGGCACGCGTACCTGGCCCGCGATCAACGGGTCCTCAGTGGACACCGTCTACGGCAGTTCGGCACTCTTCCACGGGCCCCGGTTCCAAGCGCTGCAACGGCTCGACGCGATCTCCGAGGATGGCGCCGACGCCCGGGTGCTCGGGGTGCGGGCCATGGGCTGGCCCGGCGGTCCCTGGTGGACGGACCCGGCGGCCGTCGACGGCGCCCTGCAGGCGGCGGTGCTGTGGGCGTCCCACGCCACCGGTGACGCGACCCTGCCGATGGCCGTGGACGTGCTGCGCGTGCACCGCACCGGTCCGGCCCCGGGCCCACTCCGCTGCCTGGTGCGCGCCGGAACCGTCGCAGAGGGACAGTCGTCGTGCGACATCGTCCTGCTGGACGAGGACGGCGAGCCACGCGCGGAGCTGCTCGGCGTCAGCATGGTTCGCCGGCCCGATAGGGCGTACGTGCGATGAATGACTCATTCATCGCGGCTGGCGCACTGAATGAGTCATTCATCGCACCGTTCGAGCCGATCGCGGTCGTCGGCCGGGGTTGCGTGCTGCCGGGCGCGCTGGACCCGGACCAGTTCTGGGACAACATCGCGCACGGCCGGGTCAACCTGCAGACGGTGCAGGGCTTCGACGAGGTCTTCGACCCCACCGGCTTCCACACCGATGCCGAACAGGTCGCGGCCTCCGACCCGGCCCTGCGTTGGGTCCTGCACGCGGCCCGGGCCGCACTGCGGGAGGCCGGCCGCGACGGGCCACACCCCAGGGCCGGCCTGATCCTGGGCAACCTCGGCTTCCCCAGCCGGGGACTGGCCGGCTACGCCGCGCGGGTCTGGCTGGCCGATCACCCGGACCTGCTCGCCACTCTGCCCGAGGTGTCCGGTGTGGACGCCCGGTCGCGGTTCTGTGCCGGCCTTCCGGCGCACACCGCGGCACGGGCCCTGGGTCTCGGCGCGGGAGCGATGGCGGTGGAGGCCGCCTGCGCTTCGGCGCTCTACGCCATCAAGATCGCCTGCGACCGGCTGCACGATGGTATGGCGGACCTGATGCTCGCCGGAGCGGTGAGCGGCTGCGACGGGCTGATCATCCACCTCGGCTTCGAGGCCCTCGGCGGCCTGAGCCCCACCGGGCAGAGCCGGCCGTTCCACCGCCAGGCCGACGGTCTGGTCCCCGCCGAGGGCGCGGCGATCGTGGCACTGATGCGGCTGCGCGACGCCGTCGACGGTAGGATGCCCATTCACGGTGTGCTGCGCGGCGTCGGCCTGTCCAACGACGGGCGCACCGGCGGGTTCCTGGTTCCGGCCGAGGACGGCCAGATCCGGGCCATGCGCGCAGCGTACGACCAGGCCGGCTTCGGCCCGGAAACCGTGTCGCTGCTGGAATGCCACGCCACCGGCACCCCGGTCGGCGATGCCGTCGAGGCCAGGGCGACCGCCACGTTCTTCGCCGGGCACCGCGATCTGCCGCTGGGCTCGGCCAAGTCGAACGTCGGCCACCTGCTGACCGCCTCCGGTGCCGCCGGTCTGCTCAAGCTGCTCGGCGCCATCCAGGCCGGGATACGCCCCGCGACCGCAGGGGCCGCGGACCCGATCGGCGAGCTGTCCGCCGGCCCGCTGCGGCTGCTGACGGCCAACGAGCCGTGGCCGGGCAGCCGTCGCGCGGCGCTCAGCGCCTTCGGGTTCGGCGGCTGCAACGCCCATCTCATCGTCGAGGCCTTCGACGG
>NZ_DASYTH010000357.1:0-18367 GCF_036002505.1 Actinophytocola sp.
GCGTCGGCCTGGTCGGACCAGGTGACCGCAACGATGACGAATCGCAGCCCTTCCTCCACCCGGGCCCGCTGGAGCACCGTCAGCTCCCGGGCACGGTCGTGAGCGTCGTCCACCACGACGACCCGCGGCTCCAACTCGCGCAGGTCGTCGAGCAGCCGGCCCTCATCGGCGGGCTCAACAAACAGCACGCCATCGCCGACCTCCGCGCACACGCGTGTCTTGCCCATCCCCGGCGGTCCCACCAACACCAGGTCCCGCTCCCGCTCTACCAGATCACGTAGCGACCGCAGGACGTCCTGGCGCGCTACCAGCTCCGCCCCGGGCGAGGTTGCTGCAGCAGCGAGATCGGCCGGGCCACGAGGGCGGCCAGCTGACCGCCGATGCCCAGCAGCCGCCGGCGCCACACCGGCTCTTTCAACAGCCGCCCGACGAACCAGTCCCGCGTGTAGAACTGGATGTCCCCGACACCGTGATCAGCGGCGAGCTGCTCGATCGACCGGCGCTGCCTGGCCGACAGCGGGCGACTGGCCGCGACGACAAGCAGGCCGACCGACAACCCCTCCTCCCGCATGCGGGCAAGCGCCCGGGCCACATCCGCGCGCGCATCACCCGTCGTGGCCAGCAGCCTGCCGCGCCGCAGCAACCCAGCGGCCGCACTGTCGAGGGGGAAATAGATGTCCGCATCACGGCCGAAATCATGGCCGCCGTCCACGGCGGACAGGCCCGGGTACACCGCTGAAGCAGCGCCACGGCACACCGCTCGAAATCGCCCGGATCCAACCCCGGCTCGATCAGGGCACGCTCAACGCGAGCAATCAAGTCCACACCACTCACGATGTCCGGCAAACCCCAATGATCGGCTGCGGACACGCCGACACTGCGGCAAGCACAACCTGCCAGTAACGATCTTCGGTGTGCGCCGCCGCCAGCGCATCATGGTGCCGTTCAGTCCGTCTGGTCCGCCCAGTATCGAATCCGTCCGTCGGCTCCCGAGCACACGACGAGCACACACCGTCCACTATAGACATGAAAAGGGCTCTGATCCGGCGAGAATCGCCAGGTCAGAGCCTTGATCACGGGTGCGCCGCGTAGGACTCGAACCTACAACCCGCGGATTAAGAGTCCGCTGCTATTGATGTCGGCCAATTCGTATAGTGCCGGCCAGTCCGTTCGGCAGGCATTTCGTCCGGACTCATAGCGCAATTCTACGCCGGCTATTCCGAATAGTGCCGTCCTGTTCGCGGCGTCCGAGCACACACGGAGCACACCAGGCGGCCGTTCGATGTGACGCGGCTTGCCGGGTGCGGCCGCCGCTTTCAGGTAGCTGACGGCGATCGCTGAGGCCAGCTGCTGGACCGCTGACCCCGGCGACGGCCCGCCGAGCCACTCGTCGTGTTGCGCGCTGATCTCGTCGAAGTAGACGGCTCCGAAGCGGGCCAATGAGTGGACTTGTGGGAGGTCTCCACGGGTGACGCCCGCGTTTGATGGTCACAGCCGGGGAAACCCGGTGTCGACCGAGAGGTTCATCGTCTGCGATTTAGTCTGGTTGGCGAGGACGTAGGTCGCCCGGCCTGGCGGCTTGGTGTCGAGGCACAGCGCGCCGCTGATCACGTCGCCGAGGCCGACCGGCAAGCTGACCCGACCGCGAGCGTCTTCCCTGCGGGGCCAGGTCAGGTGCAGCACTGGCAGCCGGGAGCGCAGCCGCAGTCATCGGCCGCCGGCTGGAGGCCGATGGCCGGTGCGGAGCAGCAGGTTTCCCCGCGCCATGCTTGGCGGCCTTCCCGGGCGGCTACGGCGGCGATGGCGAGGGCCGCGATCGGGTCGGCCCAGGACCACCCGAACAGGGCGTTGACGGCGAGCCCGGCTAGCAGGACCGCGGACAGGTAGGTGCACAGCAGCGTCTGTTTGGAGTCGGCGACCGCGGTGCGGGAGCCCAGTTCTCGACCGGCGCGGCGCTGCAGGTACGACAGGACCGGCATGACCAGCAGCGAGCATCCGGCCAGCGCCAGGCCGACGGTGGAGGGGCGCGCCTCGCCATGCCCGGCCAGGGCACGCGCGGCTTGCACCGCGACGTAGCCGGCCAGGGCGAAGAACGATACGGCGATGATGCGCAGGGTGGTCTGCTCGCGGCGCTGCGGGTCACGACTGGTGAACTGCCAGGCCACTGCCGCGGCGGAGGAGACCTCGATGAGCGAGTCCAGCCCGAAACCGAGCAACGCGGTCGACGACGCGACAGCACCGGCGGTGATCGCGGCGGCGGCCTCGACCAGGTTGTAGCCGATCGTGGCGGCGACCAGCCACCGCACCCGGCGCTGGAGCGCGGCCCGCCGTGCGAGGGCGGGCGCGATCGGCACCGATTCGGTGGCCATCAGCGGCACTCGCCGCTGACGTCGGCGGGGCACGTGGACGCCTCGACAGCGAGGACCACTCCCAGCAGGTCGCCGAGCGCGTGGCCGAGCCGAGGGTCGGCCAGTTCGTATCGGGTGCGCCGGCCCTGCGGGACGGCGACGACCAGGCCGCAGCCGCGCAGGCAGGCCAGATGGTTGGACAAGCTCTGCCGGGACACGCCGAGCAGATCGGCCAGGTCCGCCGGGTAGCCCGGCGCGTCCCGCAGCGCCAGCAGCACCCGCGCCCGGGTGGCGTCGGACAAGGCGTGCCCGAAGCGGGCCAGCACCTGACCGTACGTCAACGTCCCCACCTGGCCGACAGTACACCGAATGATGTATTCAGCGGTAGGTGTACTCACGTGCTTCGGCCGAGACGCGCAAGGACAGTGCGCTGGCCGGACACCCGCTCGGCGGGCGCCGACACGCCGGGAGATCGGGCGACTCGCCGAGCCGCGTCTTGACGCCGCTAATGAAAATGCCCGGCACCTGGCGGCGCGGGGCAGGGCCGTGCCGGCGCTGGACGCGGACATCAACCGGCACCTGGCCGCGGCACTGGGGGAGGATGCCGACGAGGCGGCGCTGCAGCCTACCCTGGGTGAGCACCTGGACCAGATCAAAGAGTACCTGCGCGGCGACAACCCGCGGACCTCCTCGGCGGCGGCGATGGTCAAGACCACCCCACCCGGGCGAGGCTCGCGGTTGCTGCGGGTGACCGAGGACAACCCGATCTGGCGCCGCTGTGTGCGCACCGTGGACGAGGTGCGGCTGGCCGCCACCGGCGGGTTCGCCGAGTCCGATCTCGGGGTGTCCTGCTACCACTCGAAGGTCGGCGCGGTCGAGCTTATCCTCAACCACCTCGTCGAGCCGACGACGAGTACGTCATGGTCGACATGACCGCCGGTGCGGACGCGTTCGCCTCCGGCCTGTTCACCCGCTTCGACCGCACGTTCATCGTCTGCGAGCCCACGGTTCGGGCGGTCGGTGTGTACCGGCAGTACCTGGAGTACGCCGCCGACTACAAGGTGGCGGTGTCGGTGGTGGGCAACAAGGTCGCCGACACCGTCGACGAGACGTTTCTGCGCGGGCAGGTCGGCGCAGATCTGCTGGCCTGTGTCGGGGTGTCCGGGCACGTGCGGGCCGCCGAGCAGGGCCATCCCGGCCCGATCTCCGGGTTGGAGCCGGCGAACGGTGCCGTGCTGGACGCGATGTGCTCCATTGTGGACACCACACCGCGGGACTGGGCCCGGTTCACCCGCCAGGCCGTGCAGTTCCACCTGCGCAACGCGGTTGCGTGGACCGAGGAGGACGGCGATGCGTGACGCGCTGTGGGCCAAGCTGGTGAAGATCCGCCGATCGCGACTGCCCTGGGTGAGCGTGCTGGCATTCACGGTCGCGGCCGGGGTCGGTGGGCTGTTCATGTTCATCCTGTCCGACCCCTGCCGGGCCCGCCGGCTGGGACTGCTCGGCACCAAGGCCCAACTGCTGAACGGGACCGCCGACTGGCCGACCTACCCCGCGCACTACGGTCGTCGCCGCGAAGTTCGTGGTCACCGGGGCGTGGTGCCTGCCGCTGGCCCTCCAGACGTACCTGCTCGGCCTGGCCATCGGCACGGCCCTGCGGCTGCCCGGCTGGTCGGCGGCGACCGCCGGGCGCGGGCTGGGCGTGCTGCTCGCCTGCGCGGCGATGGTCGTGCTGCTGGTCGCCCCGTTCGCGCTGGCCGCCAGCGTGGGCCGGGGGTATCTCGCCGCGGTCGGGGTCATGCTCGGCACCGTATTCGTCACCCAGGTCATCGCGGCGCTCGGCTACGGCCAGTACTTCCCGTGGTCTGCCCGCGATCTTGAGCGGCGTCGCCGGCCCGGATCAGCCGGCCCCGAGCCCGGTCGGCTACCTCCTGGTCATCGCGGTCGGTGCGGCCGGCGCCGCCGCCATGGCCGCCTGGTGGCGCGGCGCCGACCAGACCACCTGACCGCCGCCGACAGGCGAGAGAGGAAGTCCGCATGCCGCTGCTCGTGACACTGGCCATGCTGGGGTGGGCGCCGCTGACCGTCGCGGCGGGACCGGCTCGTGTCGGGCGCCGGCTGGGCGCGCGGTTGGTCGTCGCCCGGGTTTGGTCGGGGTTGCCGCTGACGGACGCCACCAGCGGTAGTTGGGGCGACCTTGCCGCCGGCGTGGCGGTTCACGAGCAGGTGCGGCGTCGGATGTCATTGCGGCCGTGTCTGGTCGCTCTGGTCGCGAGCGGCCGTTGCGGCGGTGCCATCCGTGTGGCCTGACATGCGTCGGAAGAACCGTTCGGCGGTGTCGTCCATCGGGTACATCAACTCGACACGGAGTTCGTCGAGGGTGGTTTCGGCCGGATGGTCAAACTGGGCGACCATGGCGATCGTGCGGATGACCTGGTCGCCGATGCGGAACCACGGGCAGACCAGCAGGTGCGGGGCGGCCGGCTCCGGACGCGACACGCTGGCCAGGGCGGCCTCGGCCACGGTGACGAGCTGCGCGAGTTCCGGGTCGAACGGGCGACGGCGTTGGTGGTTGCGGAGCCGATCCAGACCGGCCCAGGCGACCTCGGGCCAGTTGACGATGGCCTGGGCGTTGGCGGGGTTGGTCAGCGCGTCCCGGACGAAGTTGATGCCGACGACGGTCGGGCCGAACAGCGCCTGGCACGGGCGGTTGGCGGCGACGACGGTCCAGTGCCGGTCGAGGACCATTCCCGGGTACGGCTCGTGCGCGGCCAGCATCCGGTCCACCGCGGCGCGGTACGGGGCGAGATCGGAGCTGTCCAGCCCGGCCGTCGGATAGTCGGCCGGCAACCCGGCGGCGTGCAACAGGTCGTTGGTGTCGCGCAGCCCGATGCCGAGGATGTCGGCCAGCCGCAGCACCATCTGCCGGCTGGGCCGTGACCGCCCGGTTTCCAGGAACGAGATGTGCCGCCCGGTCGAGCCGACCTGCCCGGCGAGGCTGAGCTGGCTCAGCCCGCGGTGCTGGCGCCACTGCCGCAGCCGGGCGCCGAACGGGCTGGCCTGAGTGGTCATGGAGGCCGAGTATCGCAGCCGGGCCACCATACGACGATTCCCTCGGCGGGAATCGCGTCGCCGCGACTGGCCGGCCACCCTCGCGGTATGCCAGAACTGTCCACCGACTTGATCATCACCGCGCCCGCCGAACAGATATGGGAGGTCATCGGCCGCCGGTTCGACCGGATCGGCGACTGGGCCACCGCGATCATCCACTCCACCGCCATCCCCGACGCCCCGGCCGCCGCGGATTCGGCACTGCCGATCGCGGCGGCCGCAACCGACGCCCCCGTCGCCGGCCGGGTCTGCCAGACCGGCATCCGGCTCGTCCCGCAGGTCACCGAAACCCTCATCGCCTACGACGACGCCAACCGCACGCTCACCTATCAGGCCAGCGGCATGCCGCCGTTCGTGACCCTGGCCCGCAACACCTGGACCGTCACCGCGATCGACGCACACCGCAGCCGGGTCAGTCTGCGCGCCCGGTTCGACACCCGCGGCCTGCTCGGGCTACTCGGCCGCTGGGCCATCCTCACCCAGACCCGCCGCAGCAGCCGCCACCTCACCGAGGACCTACGGCACTACCTCCAAACCGGCCAGCCGTCACCCCGCAAGCAACGCCAGCAGCGCCGCGCCGCCGCCAGAATCACGACGAGGTAGCCGGGGCCGACCGACAGACGCACCTCGTCGCGGACCCCTGGCGGCGGCCACGACCACCTCCCCGTCGATCATGCCCCCGCACGGTGCCGCGGATGGCCCACCACGCGCCGTGGCGGCGTTTCCTCGCCGAGTTCTGCGGCACCGCCCTGCTGGTCACCGCCGTGGTCGGCTCCGGGGTCATGGCCGCCCGGTTGTCGCCGCACGACATCGGTCTGCAGTTGCTGGAAACTCTGTCGCGACCGCGTTCGCGCTCGGCGCGCTGATCCTGATCTTCGGGCCGGTGTCCGGGGTGCACCTCAACCCGGTCGTCTCGGCCGCGGACTGGTTCCTCGACCGGCGTACCCGCACCGGGCTCACCGGCCGGGACCTCGCCGGATGTGCGGCCGCGCAGACCGTCGGGGCCGTCGCCAGGGCGGTCCTGGCCAACCTCATGTTCGCCCTGCCCGCCGTCGACTTCTCCAGCAAAGACCGGGCCGCCGGCCACCTGTGGCTCGGCGAGGGTCGTCGCCACCGCCGGGCTGGTCTTGCTCATCTTCGCCCTGGCCCGCTCCGGCCGCGCGCCGGTGGCGCCGGCCGCGGGCGGCGCCTACATCGGCGCGGCGTACTGGTTCACCAGCTCCACCAGCTTCGCCAACCCCGCCGTGACCATCGGCCGGGCGTTCACCGACACCTTCGCCGGCATCGCCCCTACCTCCGTACCCGGCTCCGTCGTCGCGCAGATCGTCGGCGGGGTCCTCGCGGTGGGGCTGTTGGTTGTGCTCTACCCGGGGGTGGCGCGGGTTGCCGACGAGGTCCTTGGCGCACGAGACCACGATCGACGCCGCCGAGCATCCGGGCCCGACCGGCGACACCGCCCGGCCGGCGCGCCGCGCCGGCACGCCACCGTGAAGCTCGCCCACCCGTTCCGGCGCCCCCGGCGCGTGCGTCCACACTGGACGTGTGCGCCGCTCGGGCCGAGCGGGCGCACCACCGACCATCGTGATCAGGAGAGTCTGCCGTGTCCGACAAGCCCAGCGTGCTGTTCGTCTGCGTGCACAACGTCGGCCGCTCCCAGATGGCCGCCGGCTGGCTGCGCCACCTTGCCGGTGACCGGGTCGAGATCCGCTCCGCCGGCTCCGAACCCGCCGAGACCATCAACCCGGTCGCCATCCAAGCCATGCGCGAGGTGGGCATCGACATCACCGACCAGACACCCAGGAAGCTGGAGTACGCCACCGCGCAGGACTCCGACGTCATCATCCTGGTAGCGCCCGCTCAAGGTCACCGTCCGGTAGTCGTCACCGCGTAGCACCCGCGTCAAACCCGTTGACGCGTTGAAGCTGCTCCTGACCAACCCTGACCGCCGCAGAAATTCGCCCAACGCGCCAGGGTCGTGTGCTCACCGGGGTCTTGCGCACGAGTCCACGGAGTACCGCGCGGGGTCGACCGGCCCGGGGCGCGCAGCGTGTCGGCGTGGCCGTCATCACGTCGGCACCCGGCACCCGGCAGCTGCTGACCGACGGCGGCGACCCACCACGTCGCGATCATGAG
The DNA here is from genome assembly GCF_036002505.1 of Actinophytocola sp. GTDB lineage: Bacteria > Actinomycetota > Actinomycetes > Mycobacteriales > Pseudonocardiaceae > DASYTH01. The sequence goes on from NZ_DASYTH010000357.1 coordinate 7,593, forward strand.
AGCTCGCGAAGGCGATCACACGATCCTCGATCGCCGTCGCGAGTGGGATCGCCCACGCCGGCGTGAACGCCGCCGCACTGACCGCCCGGTGGTTGCGCGGCACGCGCTCCTCATCAGGTGCCTTGCTTTCGTGCATAGCGCTATGTTTGCATAGTGCACGTTTAGCGCTAGGGTCAGCGATGCGAGGCCAGTCCACGTGTTCACGGTCTGCGGATGCGTTTGACGGGCTGGATCTCCGCGCTGGCTGGCGGCCGCCTGGCCGTCGACGGCGGTGCTGCGGTTGTCGTCGGGGAGGCAAGGATGAGCGCACCGGTCATCGTCTGTGACGGGTTGACCAAGCGCTTCCCGGCCGTCACCGCGGTGTCGGAGCTGAGCTTGACTGTTGCCGGTGGCGAGATCGTCGGGTTCCTGGGCCCGAACGGGGCGGGCAAGACCACCACGATGCGGATGCTGATCGGCGCGCTGCGTCCCACGGCAGGGCGGTGCTCGGTGCTGGGCGGGTCACTGGCCCGGGATGTGGCGTTGCGCCGTCGGGTCGGTTACCTGCCGGGCGATCTGCGGGTCGACCCGGCGATGACCGGTGCCCAGCTGTTCGCCTGGTTCGGGCGGCTGCGCGGCGGCGTCGACGCGGCCCGGGTCGAGGGGCTGGTGCAGCGGCTGGGGTTGGACCCGTCCCGGCCGTTCGGCGCGCTGTCCAAGGGGAACCGGCAGAAGGTCGGCATCGTGCAGGCGCTGCAGCACGACCCCGAGGTCCTGATCCTCGACGAGCCGAGCACCGGGCTGGACCCGCTGGTGCAGCGGGAGTTCCTGGCCCTGGTCCGCCAGGCCGCCGAGCGGGGTGCGGCGGTGCTGTTCTCCTCGCACGTGCTGCCCGAGGTCGAACGCATCGCCGACCGGGTGGCCATTGTCCGGGCCGGGAAGCTGGTCACCGAGTCCACCGTCGGCGACCTGCTTGACCGCACCCGCCGCCACCTCGAACTGCGCTTCGCTGACCCGGCACCCGCGCACCTGTTCGACCGGGTGCCTGGCGTCGTGGCCGCTGACGTGGACGGGCGTATCGCCACCCTGGCCGTCGACGGCCCGGTCGGGCCGGCCCTGCGTGCCGCGACCGAGGCCGGCACGCTGCTGCGGGTCAACCCGGCCGGCGACGACCTGGAAGACCTGTTCGTGTCCCTCTACCAACGGTCCGACCAGTCGATGGAGGTGCACTGACCGTGTACAGCGTCGTGTCCCAGGCGCTGCGCCGCCGCCGCACCAGCCTGCTGTGGTGGAGCATCGGGCTGGCCGGTCTCGCCGCGCTGCTCGCTGCCGCCTACCCGACGGTGCGCGGCAACAGCGAACTCGACCGCACCTTCGCCAACCTGCCCCCCGGCGTCGAGAACCTGCTCGGACTGGGCAACGGCAACCTGCTCACCTCACCGGCCGGCTACCTCAACAGCCAGTTCTTCGCCAACATCCTGCCCGTGATGCTCCTGATCTTCGCTGTCGGCATGGCCGCCTGGACGATCGCCGGCGACGAGGCCGCCGGCACGCTGGAGCTGCTGGTCGCCAACCCGATCAGCCGGGTCCGCGTCGCGCTGGCCCGCCTCGCCGCCCTGCTGACCCTGCTCGCCGTTCTGACCGCGGTCAGCGCCGCCACGCTGATCGCGCTGGCCCCCGTCACCGGCCTCGACAAGGGCTTGACCGCCGGGCGGCTGGCCGCAGCCACCGTCGCCGCGGCGCTGCTCGCCCTGGCCTTCGCCGCCGTGGCGTTCGCGGTCGGCGCGGCCACCGGCAGGCGGCCTGCCGCCCTGGCTACCGCGTCCGCGCTGGCCGTCGCCGGCTACGCCGTCGAAGGGCTCGCCCACCAGGTTCCCGCACTGCGGCCGCTGCGCGCCGGCAACCCCTGGCACTGGCTGCTGGCCGCCGACCCGCTACGCCACGGGCTGACCTGGCAGGCGTGGGCACCACCCATCGCCCTGACCGTGCTGCTCGTCGCGGCCAGCCTGCCCAGACTCGCCCACCGGGACCTGCACGGATGACCCCGACCGCCACGCCGAAGACCAGTGCCCACACCGCACCCGGCAGCAACGACGACGGGCAACCGGGTCCGGTCACGGCACCCTCGACACCACACACCGGCGCAGACGTCGTCGAGGCGCTGCTGGCCGCCAGCCGTGCCCTGGTCGGCCTGGCCGCCCGGTCACTGGCCGACCTCGACGCCGACGTCACCCTGCCCCAGTACCGGGCCCTGGTCGTCGTGGCCACCCGCGGACCGCAACGCGTCGTCGACATCGCCACCGAACTGGGCGTCAACCCGTCCACCGGGACCCGCATGTGCGACCGCCTCGTCCGCAAGGGACTCGCCCGCCGCAGCCGATCCTCCACCGACCGGCGCGCCGTACAGTTGAGGCTCACGCCAGCCGGCCGCGCCCTCGTCGAACAGGTCACCCAACGGCGCCGCGACGAACTCACCCGCATCGTCGCCGCCATGCCCGCCACCTGGCACGAACCCCTCACCACGGCGCTGCGCACCTTCGCCACCGCGGCTGGCGAGCCACCCGAGACCGAATGGTGGCTCGGCTGGACCGACACCGACCAGGACGGATAATCGCCCGAATCCACCCAGTCGCGGCGTATACCCGGCCCGGTCCGCCCGGCTCAAGCTCCCGGTCAGGGAATCCCCACGGCGGCGGCGAGACCACCGGCCATGTCGGTCCGGACATGGGGTGGGCAACACCCCGGGTTTGCATCCGCGACCCGATGGTGGCCGCCGGTCGGGGTGGCGACAGTCGAAGGTGTGTTCGGTTTTCCGCCGGTGGAGCTGCGGGTGCGTGTGCGCCGGGGGCACGGCGTGGACAGCTGGATAGCGTTCGAACGGGTTGTGGGGCTGTGGCTGCGCAGTGACCCGCTGACCGGACACGGCCGGGTGTGGCAGTGGGTGGTGGACGTCGATCCGGGGCTGCCCGCCCTGACTGACGTGCTGGCCAGCTGCCACGACTTCCTGGTCGACGACGACTGTGGTCGCGCGGTGGGCGTGGTCGAGGACGTGATCACGGCCCCGGATGCGGCGGGTCCGGCACTGCTGCTGGTGGTGCAGGGCTGGGGCCGGCACCGGATGACGGTGCCGGTGGATGACGTGGTCGAGGTGGTACCCGGTGGGCGGCGGCTGGTGATCACCTGCCGTAGCGGACATCGCCCGCCGCAGGTCGAGCATGCGCGTGCGGGATGGGGGACGCCCGGGGATGCGGTGCGGTTCGTCAGGTCGCTGGCAGCGCGGCGTCTGTGTCGCCCGGACCCTCGTACGGGAAAATCGCACGGACCACGATGCGGACCAGGTCGACCCAGAAGTTGCCCAGCTGGCCGGTCTGGCCGCGGGCAAACCCGCGCACCAGGGCAACCGCGACCGCGATGCCGATTGCGGCCGAGGCGAAGTTCTGCACCGCTAGCCCGGCCATCTGCACCAGATGGCCCATCGTCGACTCGCCGGAGTACCACTGCCAGTTGGTGTTGGTGGTGAAGCTGACCGCGGTGTTCCACGCCCCGGCCGGGTCCACCGCCGGCAGCCAAGCGACATTCACAGATGGTTCTGCAAGCGCAGAAACGCGTACAGGAACAGGATCGACACCGCCGAGAACGCCAGCACGCTACGCGCGTACACCACCCAGGACTGCTGCCCGTCCGGGTTGACCCCGATCACGCGGTACATGACCCGCTCGGCACGCAGATGCCGAGCGGAGCTGCCCACCCGGTACATCCGGTACATGTAGTCGCCCAGCGGGCGGTACGCCACGGCCAGGGCGACCACCAGCGAGGCTACGAACAGCGCGCCGGCGGCGGGACTCAGCGGAAACGCTCCGGGAACAGCAGGGCCACCACGAGAAAGCGGTCAACCCGACCGCCAGCACCAGACCCGACCAGGTTCCCCACCGTCACAGCCGCTCCACCGCCCGCACCGCCACGGCCAGGCTGGCGAACAACGCCACCGTCAACGGCGCACACACCAGGTCCGACACTCATCTCTCCTTGTCCTCGACCGGCTCGGCGTCCGGCCCTGGGTCGCCCGGCCGCCCGGCCCATGTCTGCGACGCGGGCTCCCCGGGCCCGAGCTGCTCGTTGAGCAACGCCACGAACGGGTGCCACCGCCGCCGACTGCGCATGCCTTCGCGGACCTGGGCGGTGACCATGCCCACCGACACCGCCGACAACAGGCCCATGACGAACCAGACGTCGAGCCGGCCGTGCCAAGTCAGCTGACCGAGCCGGTTGATCAGGAACCCGTTGCCCACCGCCCAGGCCATCGCGCTCACGCCGATGGCCGCCTTGCCGTCGCCGGCCGCCGCGGTGAACACCAAGACCGTGGCCGTGAGCAGGCCGAGCCGTGGACCAGGGGTATCGACGAGCAGTGCGGCCAATACCGCCGCGCCGACCACCACCACGGCACCGCCCGCCACCGCCAGACCCGTCGGGCGGCGCTCGTCATCTGCCGGTGGCTGCCACGCCCGCCAACCGCCCGTCGCCACGCCCGCCTCCTCGCGCCCTGGCCGCGGACCATCCACGGCTGGGATCGAGTGAAAGCCGGCCGGAGCCGGGTGGGCAGAATCCTTAACGCGTTCTCTACGGTCAGGAGCCGAATCTTCACGCGTTTTCTACGCGCGCCGGTCGCGGGCGGCCCGGAGTCGGCTTGGACAGCCCTTGGGCTTTCATGAGTCTCGGCGCTAAGAACGCGTCAAGATCTTCCCGGGTGGCGTTAAGACGGCGTCAAGATCCGCGGGTGTGGGCGAACCTGGCGTTGCATGGATGGGTGCTGAAATGGACCAAGCGGCTGCTGGTCGGGCGGCCACTGCGCAACGAGCGGCTGGGCGAGACGCTGTTGCCGAAGAAGCTGGCGTTGCCGGTGTTCTGTTCCGACCCCCTGTCGTCGAACGCCTATGCCACCGAGGAGATCCTGCGGGCATTGAGCCTGGGCGGCCTGGCGCTGCTGTTCCTCACTCCGTGGATCGCTCTTGTCGTGATCGTGCTGCTGGTCGTGGTCGTGGCCTCATACCGGCAGACCTGCTACGCCTACCCTGGCGGCGGTGGGGCGTACGCGGTCAGCCGTGCCAACCTCGGACGCAACGCCGCGCTGGTCGCCGCCAGCGCGTTGCTGGTGGACTACGTGCTCACCGTAGCGGTGTCGGTGGCCGCCGGGGTGGACGCGATCACCTCGGCGTTCCTGACGCTGCGGCCGGTCGCGGTGGTGATCTCGCTGGGGTTCGTGGCGCTGCTGGCGCTGGTCAACCTGCGCGGGGTCAAGGAGTCCGGCACAGTCTTCGCGATTCCCACGTACGGGTTTGTGGCGGTGGTGTTCGCGATGATCGGCTGGGGCGCGTTCCGGGCGGTGACCGGGGATGCGCCGCGGGCGGAGTCGGCGTCGTTCGGCATCAACCCCGTGCACTCCGTGGCGGGTGCGGCGGTGCTGCTGCTGGCACTGCGCGCGTTCTCCCAGGGCTGCACCGCGCTGACCGGGGTGGAGGCGGTCAGCAACGGCGTACCCAACTTCAAGCCGCCCAAGAGCCGCAACGCGGCGAACACCCTGTCCATCATGGGCGCCATGACGATCGGGATGTTCGCCGGCATCACCGCCCTCGCCCTGATCTCCCGCGTGCGGGTCGCCGACGACCCGGCCCAGCTGGTCGGGGCGCCGGCCGGATACGAGCAGCGCACCGCGATCGCGCAGGTCGCCGGGGCGGTGTTCGGCTACCAGTCGGTGTTCTTCCTGCTGGTGCAGGGGTTCACCGCGGCGATCCTGATCCTCGCCGCCAACACCGCGTTCAACGGGTTCCCGGTTCTGGCCTCCATCCTCGGCCGGGACGGATACCTGCCCCGGCAGTTCGGCCGCCGCGGCGACCGGCTGGTGTTCAGCAACGGCATCGTCATCCTGGCCGCCCTCGCCGGGCTGCTGATCTGGGCCTTCGACGCCTCGACCAGCCGCCTGATCCAGCTGTACATCATCGGGGTGTTCGTCTCGTTCACGCTCAGCCAGACCGGCATGGTCCGGCACTGGAGCCAGGCACTGGCCACCGAACGCGACCCGGTGGTGCGCCGCCGGCTGCACCGGGCCCGAACCATCAACGGCGTCGGGGCCGTGTTCACCGGCGTCGTGCTGGTCGTGGTGCTGGTCACCAAGTTCGTTCACGGCGCCTACCTGGTGGTCATCGCGATGCCGGCGATCTTCCTGCTGATGAAGGCGATCGAGCGGCACTACCGGCGTGTGACCGACGAGCTGGCCCCCGAGCCGGGCGGCATGGTGTTGCCCGCTCGCATCCACGCCGTGGTGCTGGTCTCCCGGCTGCACAAGCCCACCCTGCGGGCCCTGGCCTACGCGCGGGCGACCCGGCCCGACACGCTCACCGCCCTGACCGTGGCCAGCAACCCCGAGGACGTCCGTGCGCTGCAGGCCGAGTGGGCCGAACGCGGCATCCCGGTCCCGCTGACCGAACTGGATGCCCCGTATCGCGACATCACCAGCCCAGTGCTGGAATACGTCGCCTCGCTGCGCCGCGACAGTCCCCGAGGCCTCGTGGTGATCTACATCCCCGAGTACGTGGTTGGGCACTGGTGGGAACACATCCTGCACAACCAGAGCGCGCTGCGGCTCAAGACCCGGCTGCTGTTTCAACGCGGCGTCATGGTCACCAGCGTGCCTTGGCAGATGGCCTCCAGCCGCGCCGACGAACGCCAGCCCGAACTGCCCGAGCCGCAACCCGTCGGCCGGGACAGCGCCGTATGACAGGACCGTGAACACCGGTTTCCGTCGAGGCGTGTCGGCGTGGCGAGCCTGGTGGGGCCTCGCGGCGGCCACCATCGGGCTGGCCGGGCTCACCACGCTGCTCGCCCCGACCCGCCCAACCCTGTCGCTGGCCAGCGTCGCGCTGCTGTACCTGGTCCCGGTGGTCGCCGCCGCCGCCATCGGCGGGGTATGGCCGGCCCTGGCCGCCGCCGTCGCCGCCGACCTGCTGGTCAACTTCTTCTTCATCCCGCCGTACCAGACCTTCGTCGTGGAAAGCCGCGACCACGTCATCGTGCTCGTCGTCTACGTCCTGGTCGCCGCCGCCATCAGCGTCGCCGTCGACGTGGCCGCCCGCCAGCGCGAACGCGCCGCCCGCCGCGCCGCCGAAGCCGCCCTCCTGGCCAGGGTGAGCGCCGAGCCGGTGGCCGAGCAGTCGCTGACCCGGCTGCTGGAGCAGGTCCGCGACACCTTCGCCATGACCGCGGTCGCGCTGCTGGAAAGCGGCCCCGCAGGAGAGCACACCGTCGCCGCCGTCGGCCAACCGCCATCCATCCGGCCGGTCCTATCCGTCCCGGCCGGCGACGGACTGCGCCTGGCCGCCTGGGGGCCGGAGATCTTCGCCGAGGACCGCCGCGCCCTCGGCCGGCTGGCTACCACCGCCGCCCGCACCCTGGAAGCCCAACGCCTGGCCGACCAGGCCGCACACGCCCGCGACCTCGCCGAGATCGACCGGGTCCGCTCCGCGCTGCTCGCCGCCGTCGGCCACGACCTGCGTACCCCGCTAGCGGGCATTAAGGCCGCCGCATCGAGCCTGCGCCAACCCGACCTCGCGCTGCCGCCGCAGGCACAGGCCGAACTGCTCGCCACCATCGAAGAGTCAGCCGACCGGCTCGACGCCCTCGTCGACAACCTGCTGTCCATGAGCCGCCTGCAGGCCGGTGTGCTTAGCGTCCATCTCCAACCAACGGCGCTCGACGCGGTCGTCGCCCAAGCCCTCCTGCACACCCCGCCCGGCGACACCGCCATCGAGGTGGAAATCCCCGACGACCTACCCCTGGTCCACGCCGACCCCGGCCTGCTCGAACGCGTCGTGGCCAACCTCGTCGCCAACGCCCAGGCCGCCAGCCCACCCGACCAGCCCATCCGGCTCCACGGCCAGACCGACGGCGACCAGGTGCGACTGCGCGTCATCGACCACGGCCCCGGCGTACCCGTCGGCGACCGCGACCGGATCTTCGCCCCGTTCCAACGCCTACACGACCGAACCACCACCGCCGGCCTCGGCCTCGGCCTGGCCATCGCCCGCGGCTTCACCGAAGCCATCGGCTGCACCATCACACCAACCGAAACGCCCGGCGGAGGGCTGACCATGACGCTGCGCATCCCGACCACACCCACCACGGCCGCAGCCCCGGCCGAAGAAGCGGCGAGACACTCAGATCCCGGACCGGCCAGACGAAACCCGCCGACCGGAGGAACCAGCCCGTGACCCGCGTCCTTGTCGTCGACGACGACCCCCAACTCCTCCGGGCACTCCGGATCACCCTGTCCGCCCGCGGCTACGACGTCACCACCGTCGCCGACGGCACCACCGCCCTGGCCGCCGCCAGCCGCACCCCACCCGACCTGGTCATCGTCGATCTCGGCCTGCCCGACATCGACGGCGTCGCCGTCGTCGAGGGACTCCGCGGCTGGTGCACCGCCCCGATCATCGTGCTGTCCGCCCGCCACGCCGAGCCCGCCAAAGTCGACGCCCTCGACGCCGGCGCCGACGACTACGTCACCAAGCCCTTCGGCATGGACGAACTCCTCGCCCGTGTGCGCGCCGCCCTGCGCCGCGCCGCCCCGGCCACCGGACACGCCATCGTCAGTACCGACGCGTTCACCGTCGACCTCGCCAACAAACGTGTCACCACCCCGACCGGCGAGGTCCGCCTCACCCCCACCGAGTGGCACTTGCTGGAAGTCCTCATCCACGAGCCGGGCAAGCTGGTCACCCAGAGGCAACTCCTGCAGCAGGTATGGGGACCGGCCTACGAAACCGAGACCACCTACCTGCGCGTCCACCTGGCCAACCTGCGCCGCAAACTCGAACCCGACCCCGCCCGCCCCCGCTACCTGATCACCGAACCCGGCATCGGCTACCGGTTCACGCCCGAACAACCAGTCTGAACATAGCCACCGCCCTCGCAGGACTCCGAACCCACGCACAGTCACGCTGTCTGCGTCGTCCGCCCAGCGACGGTCGACACCCGGCTGTTGGGTATCAATAAAAATGTGGCGCGCCGGGAAGGCTGGTCGGCATTCGATCGGCGTGCAAGTCAAGCGGGCCTACCGCGCAAAAAACGAGCCGCGCCGCGAGTCCACCGACACCCACGCCGAGCAAAGCCTGGCCGCACAGGCGTGGTGGGTCCTGCACGGCTGGACCGGTTTCCCCGGCCGAGAAGATGACGGCAGCCTCAATGCGACCACCATGACTGTATGGGTTCGGGCCGCCCGCCTGGAGCTGTCGGATGCCAACCGGGCTGACATCGGCGATGAAATGATCGGCCAGACATTCGCCCACAGCCCCCGCGGCGCCGACGGCGTCTGGCCGGCAGAGTCCGTGCGAGAGCTCATCGAGGCTATCGGCAGCCACGAACCGGTACCAGGTGTTGTAGAAGATCTTCATCTGGGTGTCTTCCGGGCCAGGTGGGTGAGGGAGTCGGTCACCGCGGCGGTCGCCTCGTCGAGGGACAGGCCGACTGCCCGGAGCGCGCCGAAGGTCGCTGGATGGACCAGCCCGGTCGTCGTCTTCGCGAGGACCGTGTCGTCGGTACCGGCGAGGGCTTCGGCATACAGCCGTTGCATCGACCGCCGGAAATCCGCCTCGGCCCGCGCCAGTACCGGGATCTCGGTGAGCTCGGCGCCGAGCAGGTCGAACCAGCGTGAGGTGCGCTCGTAGAACGCGAACATCGACGCGGTCAACGCTCGGATGCGGGCGGCCAGGGACTTTGTGCCGGCGAAGATGCCGGCGTCCGGTGCCTGGATGTCCGCCATCAGGCGGGCCACCACTGCCTCGAGGAGCAGGTCCGGGGTGGCGAAGTGGTTGGTGACCGTCGCCGGTGACACGTCCGCCACCCGGGCCACCTCGGTCATCGTCGTTCCCCGCGCCCCCCGTTGGGCGAACAACTCGACCGCCGCGTCGACGATGCGCTCGCGGGTCTGCGCGACCTGCCCGGCCCGCCGCTGCATCGAGTAGGCCCTCGGCATTGACAACCCAATCATTTGGATGAACCATTCATTCAACCAAACTGTAGCACCCGGAGGGCGCCATGGCCCATCACCCACAACCGTCCGGCACCGCCGTGGCCACCCGGCTCGGGCCACTGAACGTGCGCGTGACCGGCGCCGGCCCGACCGCCCTGCTGTGGCACAGCCTGTTCGTGGACTCCGCCACCTGGGGCCGGATCGAGCAGCCGCTGGCCGCCGAGCGCCGCCTGCTCCTCGTCGACGGGCCCTGCCACGGCACAAACCCGCCGATCACCCGGCCGTTCACCCTCGACGACTGCGCCGGCGCCGCGGTCGACGTCCTCGACCACTTCGGCGTCGACGAACCGGTCGACTGGCTGGGCAACGCCTGGGGCGGACACGTCGGCATCCTGTTCGCCGCCGCCCACCCCGACCGCTGCCGCAGCCTCGTCGCGATCGGCGCGCCGGTGCACGCGCTCAGCCCGTCCGACCGGCGGCGAACCATGCTGCTCGCGGCGCTCTACCGGGTCGCCGGCCCAGGCCCGGTGGTCAATCCGCTCGTCGACGCGCTGCTCGGGCCGCACGCTCGGGCCGACGACCCCGAGGCCGCCGCGATCGTCGCCGACGCGTTCCGCCGGGCCGACCGCCGCGGCATGTATGCGGCGGTCCGATGGCTCAGCCTCCGCCGGCCGGACCTGACACCGGTGCTGGACCGCCTCGGCACGCCAACAATGCTCACCACCGGCACCAGCGACCCGATGTGGACCACCACCAACGCCAACGCGGCCGCCGC
>NZ_DASYTH010000358.1:0-2013 GCF_036002505.1 Actinophytocola sp.
TCCGGCTCGCGACTCCCCGCATCCCGGGTGGCGGCGTTGTCGGACTCGTCGTTACAAACCGCCAGTAGCGACTTCGTCCTCCGCCTTGCCAGCCGGGCGCGGATGAGCCGCTCCCTGATCGAACGACGTTATTCAGCGGTCGCTAGGTCGGGCGTTGGCGGTCTGCTCCGGCGGTGTCTGGTTCCGAGCCGCTAGTTCTGCGGCTCTGGCGCACCCTTTGGCAGGAACTTCCGGCACGCGCTGTGCGCGGCCTTGAATACGTCCGATTCGGTGTCTGGGACATTGAACATGCCGTTGGGGTCAGGTTCCGGGAAGTCGGGCACGCCGTGGCTACGCATGCAGGCGATGTAGTCTTTTGAATCGAACGGAGCGCCGGACGCCGACGGTTGCCCGGTTGCGGAGGGCCCCGGCCCCCCCCGCCCCGCGCTGGGTCCCGCCGGGCGCCCGAATGGCCCTAATGGTCGCCCGTTGGGCTTGAGCGCCTGACAGGCCTTCTCGGCATTCTGATACGCCGTCGACGTGATATCGATGCCGTCTTCCGGTGTGATTTGGAGCAGCCCGCCCGGCTTGGCAGCAGGGTAGTTTGGCACACCATTCTTCCGCATGCAAGCGACAAAAGCCGCAGCTTTGGCCTCTCTATCTGCTGACCCGGATCCGTCCGCCGCCACGTTGTCGGCTTTACTGGACGAGCCGAAGCTGGCTGCGATGGCGAAGCCGCCGGCCACCAAGGCGACGGCCAAGACGACGCCGAGGGCGACCACCAGGCGCAGCGACCTTCTACCACGGGGAGTTCGGCTATCGACGGTAGCCTCATTCTCTTCCATTGCTTCTCCCAAGCTTGATTAGCTGTGCACTATTTCCGCAGTCTGGTGGAAATCAACTGGGCGATCTCCGAGATGGACCGCCCCCGCATCATTCGATGATGGTCCGAGTTGACGTCGACCCGCTCAATATTTCCGCTCACGTACGGAGTCCAGCTATCGATAGCGTCGGCCGGTTGAACCGCATCCTGTAGACCCTTCGCCACGAAAAGCAAAAGATCACCGTGGAATAGGCCCGGCGTGAACTGCTCCATGAGTTGGACGTTGTTGGCATTGACCTTGATAATTTCCGCGAGCGGCCCATCTGCCGGTTCCGGCGTCACCGCGTCCGGCGTCACCGCGTCCGGCGTCACCGCGGGAGCCTCTTGGCGCTTCCAGGTGCCGTAAGGGTAACCATCGAGAACGGCCAGGACCGCTACCGCCTCACCCAGCTCCTGAAGATGGGTTGCCATGGCATGCGCGACGAGCCCACCGAACGACCAGCCGAGCAGGTGGTATGGCCCGGTGGGCTGAACGCTGCGAATCTGCTTGACATAGTCTGCGGCCATTTCCTCGAGTGTCTCCGGCAGTCGCTCATCGGCGCTGAACCCGCGCGCATGCAACCCGTAGACCGGACGGCCCGGAAGATGACCGGCAAGTTCCCGGTAGCACCAGCTCAGTCCGGCGCTGGGATGGACGCAGAACAGGGGCGAGTGGGCGCCTTCCAGCGTGAGTGGAAGCAGCAGACCGAGGTCGTCGGTCTCGGTACCACCGGCGAGTGATTGGGCGACCGCTGCCGCCGTTGGCGCGGTGAAGAACGCGGTGATACTCACCTCGGCGTCGAGCACCGCCCGGATCCGGGCGACCAGCCGCATCGCCAGCAACGAATCCCCGCCCAGGTCGAAGAACGACACGTCCGCGGGCACCCGCTCCACGCCGAGCACCTCGGCGAACAGCCGGCACAGCAGATCCTCGGCGGGGGTGGCCGGGCCCCGCCCGCCAACCCCAGCGAAGTCCGGCGCCGGCAGCGCGGCCCGGTCCAGCTTCCCGTTCACCGTCAACGGCACCGCGGCCAGTTCCACCACCGCGGCCGGCACCATGTAATCCGGCAGCCGCTCGGCGGCGTGTGCGCGCAGCGCCTCGCTGTCCACCGTCGCGCCGTCGGCGGGCACCACGTAGCCGACCAGCCGCCGCTCCCCCGGCCGGTCCTCCC
>NZ_DASYTH010000359.1:0-4577 GCF_036002505.1 Actinophytocola sp.
GCGGCTTGATCGCCACCCAAAACGCACACTGAACGCACATCATTCTCGATCCAGGTTGTTTCGAGCGCGTTACGCGCGGTCAGCGGCACCTCATCACGTGGGTGTAACTGATCATGCCAGCGCTCCCGACAGGCTTGTGCGCAATCTCGTGATCACTGGCGGTTGATGGCGGACGGGAGCCTGTCGCGGAATGGTTGGTGTGTTCGACTGCTGGTGTGCGGGGTGGAAGGTGGGGGTGGTGGGGTCTGGTGGTTGGGTTGGCTGGCGGCTGGTTTATGCGGTGGCGTGGGCGCGGAGGCGGAGCAGGTTGGTGACTGCGGCGGCGAAGGTGAGTTCGCTGGTTGCGGCGGCTTGTCCGCGGCGGGAGAACCGCCGCAGCCCGCGGCGGTCTTTGAGGTGGCCGTGGATGGGTTCGACGATCGAGGCGCGGCGCCGGTACTGGTTGAGCCCGTCGGGGCTGGCGAGGCGGTGGCGCATGCGGTCGCGTGCGGTGGCGTGATCGCCGGGGTGGGGGACGGGGTGGGCCGCGGCGTCTTCGACGGTGTGTCGTTTGCTCAGCGCGATCAGCCGGTCCGGGCCGTCCGCGGTGAGGTTCGCCTCGCTGGCGTAGCCGGCGTCGGCCAGCACGCACCCGATCGCTGCGCCGGGCCGGCCGGTGTGCTCGCCGATGTGGGCCACCGCGTCGACGGCGGCCGCGACCAGGGGCTGATAGTGGAGGACATCGACCGGGCTGTTGGTCAGGTCGGCGGCGAGGATGAGGTGGTCCTCGCTGACCACCAGTTGGGCGTTGTAGCCCTGCACCCAGCCGGCCCGGGTCATCATGGTCCGAGATTGCGGGTCGGTCAGGTTCACCTTCCGGCTGGTGGGATCGACCTGGTTCGGCGTGAGCGGGTGGGGGCCGGCCCGGCCGCGGGCCTCCCGCTCCAGCTTGGCCAGCCGGGCGCCCGCCTCGCGGATCTTGACGTTCTGGTCGACCGGCTTGGGTCGGCTGCCGCCCCGGATCACCCGGCCCTGCGCCGTGGCGTTTACCCGCCGCGCAGCGTCGGCGGCGTGTTTCGCCTCGTGGGCGGCGCGCAGCCTGGCCACCCGGGCACGGGCCCGCTCCAGTCGCCGCTGGAACTGCCGGTGCCGCCGCTGTCCGGCGGTCCCGGTTGGTGGCACCGGTGGACCGGACCCGCCCGGCCCCTCGGCGGGCTGGTCGTCGGCGGTGTCCAGCTCGGCCAGCGCCGCCCGGATCCGCTGGGCCCGGGTGGCCGGGTTGGCGAACTCCCGCGGAAGCTCGTCACCGCGGACCGCGCCGAACAGCGCGTCCTCGGCGGCGTCCACCTCACCGGCCTCGGCCAGGATCCGCGCCGCCCGCTCCCGTACCCACCCCTCGCGCCGGTTGGCCGACAGCGCCGCATTCGCTGCGATCTTCGTGCCGTCCAGCGCGACCGCGCCGAACCGGCCCATCCCGGCGGCCGCGCACACCTCCAGCACCTGGCCGAACAGGCCGGCCAGCGCCGCCTCATGCTCGCCGCGGAACCGGGCGATCGTGGCATGATCCGGGCGGTGCTGCGCGCAGATCACCCGGAACGCCACATCGGTCACACACAACCGCTCGATCTGCCGGCTCGACCGCTCACCCAGCGCATACGCATAGATCAACACGGCCAGCAGCATCGCCGGGTCATACCCGGCCCGGCCGGCCCCGCCCAGCCGCCGCCGGGCATGAAACTCGCCCAGATCCAGCTCGCCGACCACGTCCAGCACGAACCACGCCAGATGATCAGCAGGCAGCCACTCCCGCAGATCCGGCGGCAGCAGAAACGCCTGATCCCGATCGACAGGCAGATACCTTCTCGCCATCACAAGATCATCACACAATGATCAGGTTCATCCCGGTATCGACACACCCAATTTGCGACAGGCTCCAATCCGCCATTGATTGCCAGTGATCATGCTGACCAGGGACGGACGCGGCAGTGGCACGCGGTCGGGCTGCGGCATGCGGGCCGTTGTGCTGTCACGAGCGGGATGAAGGGACCAGCACGCTGGGCGGGGCGGACCATATGCTCGCGGGATGGAGACCGCAGCCTCCAGCCAGCAGCCGGAATTGCCTGCTAGCGGCCGTCGCGAGCAGTCGAGCGGATCGGTCATCCCGGATATCCCGTACATACGTGAGCGGGATGGCACCGAGCAGCGCGCCACCTTCTTCGAGCTGTTCTTCGATCTCGTCTACGTCTTCGCGATCACCCAGCTCTCCCACCACCTGCTCGCCGATCTGAGCTGGAAGGGTGCCGCAGAGATGGCGTTCATGCTGATCGCCGTCTATTGGGCCTGGAACTACACGACCTGGATGGCCAACTGGTTCGATCCAGAGACGATCCCGGTCCGGCTGATCCTCGTCTATGTCATGCTCGCGAGCCTGCTGATGGCGGTGGCAATTCCTCAAGGCTTCGGCGACGAGGCGCTGCTCTTCGGATGCAGCTATTCGGCGTTGCAGATCGGCCGCAACGCCTTCGTCGTCGGCGTGACACCGGCTGGCGACTTCAACCGGAACTTCAAGCAGATACTCGCCTGGAGCATTCTGACTGCCCCGCTGTGGGTGGCCGGTGGTCTTGCCTCGGATGAGCTGCGGTGGGTGCTGTGGTTGGCGGCACTAGGTCTGGACCTGCTCGCGCCATTGGTCATGTTCTGGATTCCGCGAGTCGGGCCAACCCCTATCAGCCAGTGGCAGATCAACGGACAGCATTTCGCCGAGCGCTTCCAGCTCTTCGTGATCATCGCGATCGGCGAGAGCATCGTGCTGACGGGCGCGACCGCGTCGGGCACTGGACTCGGCGGTGCCCATGTCGTCGCCCTGGGCCTCGCCTTTCTCGGCTCGACCGCCTTGTGGTGGCTGTACTTCGGGCACGTCGCTGGGGCCGTGGCAGAGAGGATCGGCCAAAGCATGGCCGACGACGTTGGCCGAATGGGCCGCGACGTCTATACGTACTTGCACCTGCCGATCATCGCCGGGATCGTCCTCGTCGCAGTCGGCGACGAACTCGTGGTCGCGCACCCCGACGAGTCCCTGCACGTGAGCGGGGCGCTGGTGACCCTCGGCGGCCCGGCGCTCTATCTCCTCGGCGTGATGGCCTGCGCTGCCCGGGTCGGCAGCCCGCAGAGCTGGCCGCGCGCGGTTGTGGTGGTCCTGCTGCTCGCGGCCATCCCGCTGGCCGCGCAGATGCCGGCGATCGCGGTGAGCGCTGCCCTGATCCTGCTGCTCGGATCACTCGTGGTGACGGAGGAGCTCCGGGCGTAACGGTTCTCTGTTCCCCGGTGGGCACGGGTACGCCGACCTCGGCCTGGCAGGCCGGCGATCAGTCAGTGGGTTGCCAGAGCTGGAAGCGCATCCCCTGGTTGTCGACGCAGTTTGCCACCAGGCCACACGGCTTCTGCTCGACCTCTCGCGCTTGGCCGCCGTGCTGGCGCACAAGGGCGGTCGCCGCCTCCATGTCCGCAACCCGATAGCACAGCTCGACCTGGGGAGCGTCCTGCCGGTTGCCTGCTATCCCCAGCATCGGCCGTACCATCGGCGCATTCCAGCCGTGTTCGACGCTGCCCGGCTCGAACTGCCATCCGAGTACCGAGCCGTAGAACTCCCTGGCTCGCTCGTCGTCAGGGACTCCGATCGTGATGTATGCGACGTCGCCGTGGCGTTCGCGGGTCGCCCGACCGGGAGGTTGGTTGAGCATCCAACGATGGCCGAACGGGTCGATCATGACCGCAACCCGGCCGTAAGGCTCATCGACCGGTTCGCGCTCGATCTGAGCGCCGTTCTGCCTGGCCTGTTCAACGATGCGGTCGACGTCACTGATCTGGGCGTGGATGGTGTGGCTGTACGTGCCGGTGGGCTCCGGCGGCTGTACCGGCACCTCGGTCGAGCCTTCGGAGAGCATCAGAACGGCGTCCCCGATGCCGATCTCTGCGTGACCGACCGAACCGTCGGGCATCACGATCGGCTCACCTCGCGGGACCGCCGCGAGCACCTTCACGTACCAGTCGATCGCGGCGCGAGCGTCGTGCACGGCGATGTACGGCGTCAGGGCCGGCGGCCATTCCATTCCGGCACTGGTTGTGGGGGTCCTGGATTCCGTCATCGCTCCCTCCCTTTCCTACCGGGGCGTCCTGTCGCCACGAAGATCCGCGGCCTGATCTGGAGACCGCGGGTGAGTGTGTGTCGCGGAGTGATCCGCCTTGTTTCCTCTCGGGAGGCTAGATCGTTGGACCAGCAGCCACACAATTTCGGCTTGCACTGGCGTTCATTGGACCGTACGCCAGACCAACCGACCGGTGGTCGCTCGCGGCACGGGCGACGACGAACCGCGTCGCGCCTGCGCGGCTAGCCATTGCTCCGTGGCATCAGTTGAAGTCGACGAGGTCGAGCCCCAGAACCTCGTGCCCGTCCAGCACGATGAGCCGGTCGTTGCGGCACAGAGCCTGGACATCGCGCGGCAACTCGCCGCCGTCGGGCAAGGTTAGGCGCATTTCGCGGTCGATCCGCACCCGCGATCCATCCAAAGTGCCGATGGCGAGCCGGTCGTCGTACGGCT
>NZ_DASYTH010000360.1:0-3528 GCF_036002505.1 Actinophytocola sp.
GGTGATCTGCCTCGCCGAGGGCGATCCGGCCGGAGCGCTCGGCGTGCTGGCCGACGTCCTCGATGGCACGGCACCGGTCATCGGGTACGTCACGGTCGTTGAAGCCCAGCTGCTGGCCGCGCTCGCCCACCGTGCGCTCGGCGACCAGCGCGCGGCCAACCAGGCCGCCGAACACGCCCTCGCCCTGGCCGAGCCGGACCGGCTGGTCCTGCCGTTCGCGATGACGGGCTCACAGGAGCTGCTCGAGGCGCTGCCGCGGCACGAGACAGCCCACGCCGCGCTGCTCGCCGACATCCTCGACGTCGTGCACGGCGCATCCTTGCCAGCCAAGGACCAGGCCTCGTCGTCGCAAGCCGACGAGCTCAGCCCAAGCGAGCTTCGGGTGCTGCGCTACCTCCCGACCAACCTCTCCAGGCCGGAGATCGCCAGCGAACTGTCCGTCTCGGTGAACACGGTCAACACCCACGTCCGCAACATCTACGCCAAGCTCCAGGCCCGTGATCGCTCCTCGGCAGTACAGCGCGCACGAGAACTGCGACTCCTGTCGACCGGCCGCACGCGCTAGCACGGCGGTCACCAGATCCTGGTGATGCGGGTTCACCTGCCCGCATTCGACCATGACGGCATGGACCCAACGCCCGCCCGGTACAGGATCCGGATCCACGGCCACCTCGGCGCCACGGTGCTGTCTGCGTTCCCGGCGCTGGCGCCGCAACGGCACGGCGCAGACACCGTGCTCACCGGCCTCCTGGACCGGTCGGCACTCTACGGCGTACTGGCCGAGATCGAGGCGCTCGGCCTGGACCTCGTCGAGGTCCGCCAGCTCACACCAAGACGCAAATCATCAGGATCAGGTGACAGCCGCTCACCGTGACGGCCACGAACTTCGGGCGCACCCGAACCTGCTACGAGAAGGTGCCGCACCAATGACCAGTGCGCCCATGCGCGACCCGCTCGCCGACCATCTCCTCACGCCGCAGAACGCAGCGCCCCTGCTCAGCGACTACCAGCCCGCCCAGCTGGCCGGAGTCCGCTCGATGGATCACGAGCTCCTGGTCAAGAACGCCGTCTCGACGGTCAAGACCATCAAGACCTTCGGGGTCCCGGTCGTGCACTCGACCATCAACGTCGCCTCCGGCCGGGGACAGCCAACGCTCCCCGAGCTCGCCGACCTGCTGACAGACGACAAACCGCCCGACCGGACAACGGTCAACTCCTGGGAGGACATCGAATTCCTCCTGGCCGTCCACACGACCGGCCGCAGGAAGCTCATCCTCTGCGCTCTGTGGACAGAAGTCTGCATGGCCTTTGCCGCACTCGATGCGCTGCGGGAAGGGTACGAGGTCTACCCGGTCATCGACGCGATCGGCGGCACCTCGCCCGAGGCCCACCGCACCAGCCTTGACCGCGTGATCCAAGCCGGCGGGCAGCCGATCAGCTGGGTCTCGCTCGCTTGTGAGCTTCAGCGCGACTGGGCTCGTCAGGACACGGCCCCAGCGATCGTCGAGATCGTCCTCACCGACCGCCTCCTGCAGGAGCAATAGCGCCCCCCGGCAGCCGCGGCTCGCAGGATGGCCCGCAACGCCGCAGCAGAGGCTCGGGCGACAGGCCGGCCGGGCAGGCAAACACGAACCTCAGGAGGATGTCGGATGTTCACCATCGCGCAGCCCGCGATGACCCGGCTCGGCGACCACCCGACGCGGCCGGCAGCCGACTGCGCTGGGTGCGCCAGCTCGCCCAGACGGCGGGAGCCGGAAGATGAACGAGACGTGTGACCGGTGCGGACCAGCGGTCCGCGCGGCGTGCCGCGCCGAACGGTATGGCGAGCTCTACCTATGCCAGCACTGATGAAGCCGCCGCACCTCCCTGAGGAGCCCATCCCCGCGCTGACGACGTGCAGCTCCGCCGACCTCACCGACTGTGTAGTGCTGGATAGGCAGTTCGGCTGTTCCCGACTACGTCGGTCTATGGCCAGGTTGCGCTTCTTCGATGAGCAAGAAGTCCCTCACTTGCGTCGCACAGCCAATGAGGCCGGGGAATAAGTTTTATGCGCGCCGCGGAGCAGTTGCTCATTTGGCACGGAATGCCACGTATCTATCTGCGGTCGCGAGCGACCCGACTCCAGAGGGGGGCGTAAGTAATGGAAAAGGGTCGCCGGCCCTAAAGGGTAAGAGTGAGTTAGCTGGCAAGCCGGGCGTATCTACCAATACCGTGGCGCACCCCGAACTGCTAGCACTTCTGCCGCTGGGGCACATTCGCGACCAAAGCGGTCACCGTCCCGCGCAAGCGGATGGCTCGCTCGAGGCGAGCGAGGCCGACCGCCGTAGGCGGCCACGCAGCGGGACCACTCAACGGCGCGTGCGCGCCGTTGAGGCACTGGGGGGAAGGAAGCTCATGAAGCTTGTCACGTCACGCCGCGCGCGGGTCCGTGCGCTGCTGCTGGTCACTGCCGTGTTGGGGATGCTGTTGGCGTATGCCGTGCCGGCGTCGGCCAGCCATCCCGAGGTCAGTCTTGCGGGCAGCAACTTCGAGATCGATACCGACGCCAACCTCAAGGCCGACGACGCGGCGCCGTCGATCGACTGGGGCACCGTCGCCGAGGTCCGCAAGGTCGACAAGCCCACCGGCGCGACCGATGACTCCTTCGGGCAGGGCACCAAGGAGGACACCGCGGTCCCCACGGTGGTCAACGGCAGCATCCCGCCGCAGAAGAGCGACCTGCGCACCTTCGGTGTCTACCAGGAGACGGTCGGCAACCGGAACTTCATGCACATGTTCTGGCACCGGGTGCAGGAGCCGCAGGGCACCACCAACATGGACTTTGAGTTCAACCAGTCCACCACCGTCTCGGGCAACGGCGTGACGCCGGTCCGGACCGCCGGTGACCTGCTGGTCCAGTACGACCTCGCCCAGGGCGGCACCAACCCGGTGCTGTTCCTGTCCCGCTGGGTCACCTCCGGCAGCGCCGCGCAGTGCGAGGCGGCCAACCAGGTGCCGTGTTGGGGGACCAAGACGAACCTGACCGCGGCCGGCGACGCCACCGGGTCGATCAACACCTCGGCGATCCCGGCGGCGGAGGCCGACGGGCTGGGCGCCATCTCGCCGCGGACGTTCGGTGAGGCGTCGCTGGACCTGGACGCGATCCTGGGCGGCGGCACCCAGTGCCGCGCGTTCGGCAGCGCCTACCTCAAGAGCCGGTCGTCGGACTCCTTCACCGCCGCGGTGAAGGACTTCATCGCCCCGACGCCGGTGAACATCAACCTGTGCGGCTCGGTCCAGATCATCAAGACCGACGACGCCACCCCGCCCAACCCGCTGGCGGGCGCGGCGTTCACCCTGTACAACGACAACCCGCCGGTCGGTGGCAGCCGCGGCGCCGAGGACACCATCACGACCCTTGCGTGCACCACCGGCGCCGACGGCACCTGCGTGATCGCCAACGTGTTCAAGGGCGAGTACTGGGTGGTGGAGACGGTCGTGCCGCCCGGCCACGACGGCGTCGCCGACCAGCACGTCACCGTGGTCGCC
>NZ_DASYTH010000361.1:0-4307 GCF_036002505.1 Actinophytocola sp.
GGTTGGGGAGATGCCCAGACGATCCTCCTCGTCGCCGGCTCGGCCGCGTTCCTCGCCGCATTCGTTCTGATCGAGTCGCGCCACCGCGCGCCGCTCGTACCTCTGGGCATCCTCCGCTCGCGAACGCTCGTCGGGGCCAACCTGGTCATGCTCACCTTCGGCACCGTTGCGTTTGGCCTGCCGCTCATCCTCACCCTCTACGCCCAACAGGTGCTCGGCTACTCGGCCCTCGAGTTTGGGCTTGGCACCGCCGTCCTGGCGGTCATGGCGGCCTGCGGGTCGATCGTCGGCCAAGCGATCGTGCTCCGGGCCGGCTTCCGTCCGGTCGCGGCCGCTGGGATGACGCTGATCGGCGGCGGTTCCCTGCTGCTGACGCAAGTCTCGGTCGGCGGCAGCTACGTCGGTGACATCTTCCTGCCGCTGCTTGTCACCGGCCTCGGGATCGGCATGGCCTTCGTCAGCGCCACCGTCGCGGCGCTCGCGGGCATTGGTGAGCACGAATCAGGGCTCGCCTCAGGGCTCAGCAACACCGCCCTGCAGATCGGCGCCGCGCTCGGCGTCGCGATCGTCACGACCGTCGCCGTCTCCCGCTCTGAGGACTACCTGGCGGCGAACGAGGGTGCGAACCCGCTCGTGGTGCTGACCGAGGGCTTCCAGTCCGCCTTCCTGGCCTGCGTCGCTCTGGCCGGGCTCGGGCTGGCGCTGGCGCTCCTGCTCCCCGGCCGGCCGCGCAAAGCAGCGCACCAGCTACCGGAGCCGGTCCCGGCGACCGGCGCCGCCGACTGAGGAGAGCCCTGAACTGCCGGCAACGATAAACAAGCTCATGGAGGACGAAATGCTGCTCGAAAACAAAACCGCTGTGATCTATGCAGCCGGGGGCGCGATTGGTGGCGCCGTCGCGCGGGCCTTCGCACACGAAGGGGCAAGGCTTTTCCTGACGGGACGCAATGTGGCGAAGGTGGATGCCGTCGCCAAGAAAATAGCTGCTACCGGCGGCGTCGCTGAGACCGCGCAAGTTGACGCCCTTGACGAGAACGCCGTGGAGGAGCACCTCAAGACCGTGGTCGCGAAAGCGGGAGGTGTTGACATTTCGTTCAACGCCATCGGCCCAGGCCCCGCGCCCGATCGCATAGCTCTGACAGATCTCGCGGTCGACGACTTCGCCCGCCCCATCACCTTCTACACCAGCTCCAACTTCATCACGGCGACCGCCGCGGCCCGGCACATGAGCGGCCAGGGCTCAGGTGTGATCGTGACACTGACAGCCGTCCCCGGCCGGATGCCGGCTAACCGGATCGGCGGGGCGGCACCGGCCTGGGCCGCGGTCGAGGCGTTCTCACGTTCCCTGGCCCTGGAGGTGGGACCAGCCGGTATCCGAGTGGTCTGCCTGCGTTCGCACGCAATCCCTGAGACCCCGCTCATCCACGCGAACAATGCCACGGCGGGCCCGGCCGCCGGCGTTACCCCCGCCGAGTTCCAGGCAAGACTCGAGCAGAGCACACTGCTCAAGCGGCTCCCTACCCTCGCCGAAGTCGCCGACACCGCCGCATTCATCGCCTCCGACCGGGCCGGTGCCATGACCGCAACCGTGGTCAACCTCAGTGCCGGCAGCATCATCGACTAACTCATGGTGCTAACACGGTTGGGTGAACCGCGCATTGCGCAGGACAGTGAAACCGTGGGTGCGGGGTGCGTAACCGGCTGGTAGGCCGTTCAGCAGGTAGAACGCCGATCATGTCGGGAGTCGGCTATCGGAGTCGACGCGGCGCTCCCTCCTCCAGCCCCCATGTACACCAGGGTTCCAGCGACGGCAACGGGGTAACTGAGCACAGGACGCCCGAGTCCCTCGCCTCGCGGATCATCCCGACAGGCAAACTGGAGGTCGCAATGGCTCCGGTACACCGCCTACCGCCGCTTGCGGTTGGCCTGTTGACCCTCGTGACGCTCGGCACGCCTGCCTGGCTCGACCATGCGGAGGCCCGCGCCGCGACGCAGGTCTCGATGCCCACCGCGCACGTGTGGGTGAGCACGCCCGACGGCGCCCACCGGATGGACGATTCAGGCACGGTCGCCTTCCACCGCGGCGGGTCGTCGAAGCTGACGATCACCGTGGACCCAAGCCTGCGCTACCAGCAGATGGACGGGTTCGGTGCCTCCATCACCGACTCGTCTGCATCGGTGCTGTACTCGCTTGATCAATCGACGCGCGACGCGACCATGCACGACCTCTTCGTCGACAACCGAATTTCGTTCCTGCGCCAGCCGATCGGTGCGTCGGATTTCGTCGACGGTCCGCACTACACCTACGACGACATGCCGGCCGGACAGACCGACTATGCGCTCGAGCACTTCTCGATCGACCACGATAAGCAGCAGATCCTGCCGTTGCTCCGCCAGGCGCTGGCGCTCAACCCGGACCTCAAGGTGATCGCCACACCCTGGAGCCCGCCGGCGTGGATGAAGACCACAGGCTCGCTGGTCGGCGGCCGGTTGATCGGCGACGACAGGATCTACACGGCGTACGCGAACTACCTGGTGAAGTTCGTGCAGGCCTACAAGGCGGAGGGCGTGCCGATCTATGGCCTGACCATCCAGAACGAGCCGCAGAACCGAAACCCGAGTGGCTACCCCGGCACGGACCTGCCGGTTGCACAAGCGGTGCGGGTGATTGATCGGCTTGGCCCAGCGCTCGCGACCGCCGGCCTGGACACGAAGATCTTCGGCTACGACCACAACTGGTCCGAGCATCCGAACGACATCGCCTCCACGCCGCCGGGTGAGGACCCGGAGACGGAGTACCCGTCGATGCTCCTGGACTCCTCGGCGGCAGCCTGGCTCGCCGGAACGGCGTACCACTGCTACTCGGGCGACCAGACTCGGATGACCCAGCTGCACCGGGCGTACCCGGACAAGGACATCTGGTTCACCGAGTGCTCGGGCTCCCACGGCCCGAACGATCCGCCCGCGCAGTTCTTCAGTGACACCCTGAAGTGGCATACCCGTAACCTCACCCTGGGTGTCACCCGCAACTGGGCGAAGTCGATGGTGACGTGGAACCTGGCACTACGACCGGACGGCGGACCGCACAACGGTGGCTGCGACACCTGCACGGGTGTGGTGACCGTTCATGACAACGGCACGGTGACCAGGAACGCTGAGTACTACACGATCGGTCACCTCTCCCGCTTCGTGCAGCCGGGCGCGTGGCGGGTGGCCAGCTCGTCGTTTGGTACGACCGGCTGGAACGGCATGGTCATGGATGCGGCGTTTGTAAACCCGGATGGCTCCACCGCGGTCGTCGTCCACAACGAGCACGACAACCCGCGCTCGTTCGCAATCGCCGTCGGCGATCATTCCTTCGACTACACGCTGCCCGGCGGTGCGCTGGCCACTTTCACCTGGCCCGCCTCGAAGGCCTTCGACAACGGGTTGACCCTGGTTGACCCGATCACGACGTCGGTCGCCGGCAGCACCGGCGACGCGGCCGTCGCCGCTGACGACGACGGCGCTACCGCATGGAGCACGGGCCGACCTCAGCAGGCTGGGGACCGGCTGCAGGTCGATCTCGGCTCGCCCAGCCGGATCCGGCAGGTTGTGCTCGACGCTGGACCGGCGACGTACGGCTTTGAGTCAACAGGGGAAGCTTCGCCGAACGCGCCCGCAGAGTACCGGCTCGAGGTCAGTTCCGACGGCGAACATTGGACGACCGTACGCACTGCCCACGGCACCGGCCAGCTCACTGCGATGCGGACGCCCCACAACCCGATCCGCTTCGTCCGATGCACCCTCACCCGAGACGACACCCGGCCCTGGGCGGTTGCCGAGGTCAGGGTATATCGCTGAGTGAGCTCCGGAGGTAAGGGCCCGCGCCGCCGCGGACGCGGCGCAACCCATCCCCGTTCTGCGCAGCCGCGGTCGAAGTCCGGGACGAGGTTGCCCTCCTGCAGAGGAGGGAGGCGCCTTTACTGGCGAGCTGGCTGGCGGCTGTCGGGCTCGTCCAACTGGGCGACCCGCAGCGCCTCTGCTGGCGATAGTCGCCCACCCTCGGCATGGGCGGCGTCGGCCGGTTCAGAGACCGCCCGAGGGGGCCCCCTCGGGCGGGCTACCGGTGCGTGAGCTCGCCGACCGGCAACGGTACGGCCACCGTGTTGCCGGCGGGCGCTAGCGGGCAGGTCCACGACGGGCTGTAGGCGCACGACGGGTTGTAGGCGAAGTTCAGGTCGACGACGAGCCAGCCATCGCGGACGTCGCCGCCGAGGTCCGCGCCCTTGACCGTGTCCAGCAGATAGCGGCCGCCTCCGTAAGTG
>NZ_DASYTH010000362.1:0-71738 GCF_036002505.1 Actinophytocola sp.
CGCGCGTTGTCCCGTTGTGACGAAAGTTGGCCCGCTCGGGTTCCCACCCGCAAACGATCAACCAAGGAGCACCGGCACGAGCCGTTCGGCCAGGCGGGTGGACTCCCGGGCGGACACCGAGAGCTCCACCGGCGCGTCGTCGCGCAGCCGCACCAGGATCGCGCCGGAGCCGGTTGCCCAGCGGGCCGGCCGCCCGGCGATCCGGTCCACGGACGTCGTCGTGGTGGCCGCACCGGCCGGTTGCAGGGCGAGCACCACCGGGCCGTCGCCGGTGCCGAACTCGCACCGGCCGGTGCCGGCCACGTCCACCTGGGTCGGCGCAACTCCGAGCTGCGCCAAGGCAAGCGTGCACAGCTGGAGGGCCTGCACGGGACGGGGCAGGTCGATGATCTGCCCGCCGCGGGTCAGTCCCGTGCTCACGTACCCCATCCGGCCCTGCTCGTCGAGACCCGGCAGCTGGTCACCCACCTGCGCCAGCCGCGGGACGATCTCGGCCAGCACCCGCACCGCCAGCTCCCGCCGCGCCGGTGGATCCAGGCCGGTCCCGTACGTCACGGTGAAATCCAGCAGCGGCAAGGAAATCCGCCCGCGTCCCGGGCGGAGCGCCTCGTCGGTCAGCGCGACCCGGTAGCCCACCTCGTCGTCGTCGCCGCGCAGCGCCAGGGCCGGCCGCCCACCGATCACGGTGCGGGCGGTGAACGCCTCGTCGCCGCCGGAGAGCCGCAGCGACAACCCGATCCGCTCCCCGGCGACCTGGCACTCGGCCCCGGACAGCCGCCGCCCCACGCGGTCCTCGAGCACCTGCTCCCAGCGGTCCTTCTCCAGGATCTGACACAGGATCTGCGCCGCCGTCTCCGGCAGCAAGTAGGTCAGCGCCGGGCCACTGTTCATCCGCACCGTGCGCACCCCGGAGTCCGGCTCGGCGGCCGCGCCCGAACCGCCCGGCGCCGCGGACGCCGACCCGGGCAGCAGCCGCACCACCGGTGCGCACCCGGCCACCAGCACGAGCGAGGACATCGCCAGCACCCACACCCGCCCCGGTCGCACCGGATCCTCCGACTGCCGTGGCCCCTTGACTGGCGCTACGCCAGCGAGCCAGGAAATTGAACACCGACGGACGAACCATTCTGGCGTCCGCGTCAACCTCGCCGGAGTTTTACCCGAACCGGCCGGAGATGTAGTCCTCGGTGGCCTTCTGGGACGGGTTGGAGAAGATCTTCTCGGTGTCGTCGACCTCGATCAGCCGGCCGGGCTGGCCGACGCCGGCCAGGTTGAAGAACGCGGTCTGGTCGCTGACCCGGGCGGCCTGCTGCATGTTGTGGGTGACGATGACGATCGTGTAGTCCTTCTTCAGCTCGCCGATCAGGTCCTCGATGGCGAGCGTGGAGATGGGATCCAGCGCAGAGCACGGCTCGTCCATGAGCAGCACGTCGGGCTGGACCGCGATGGCCCGGGCGATGCAGAGCCGCTGCTGCTGCCCGCCGGACAGGCCACCGCCCGGCTTGTTCAGCCGGTCCTTGACCTCGGCCCAGAGGTTCGCCCCGCGCAGCGCCCGCTCGGCCACCTCGTCCAAAGTGGACTTCCCGCGCATACCGGCCAGCCTCAGCCCGGCCACCACGTTGTCCCGGATCGACATGGTGGGGAACGGGTTGGGGCGCTGGAAGACCATGCCGATCGTGCGGCGCACGGACACCGGGTCCACCGAGGTGGCGTACACGTCCTCGCCGTCCAGCAGCACCTTGCCGTCCACCCGGGCGCCGGGGATCACCTCGTGCATCCGGTTCAGCGAGCGCAGCACGGTGGACTTGCCGCAGCCGGACGGCCCGATGAACGCGGTGACGTTGCGCGGCGGGACGGCGACGCTCACGCCCTCCACGGCGTGGAACTTGCCGTAGTAGAGGTTGAGGTCCTTGATGTCGATGCGCTTCGCCATGGCCTACCGCCCGCTCATTTGGTCTTGATGGCGGAGAACCGCGAGATCACGGCCGCCAGGAGGTTGAAGAACATGATGACGATGATCAGGGTCAGCGCCGCCCCCCAGACCCGCTGCAGGCCAGCGGCTTCCGGGTTGCCCAGCTGGTTGTAGATCAGCAACGGCAGCGAGGCCATGTTCCCGTCGAACATGTCGAAGTTGATCGACTGGCTGTAGCCGACCAGAACCAGCACCGGGGCGGTCTCGCCCATCACCCTGGCCAGGGCCAGCATCACACCGGTGACGATGCCGGACAGTGCCGTGGGCAGCACGATCCGCGCGATCGTCTTCCACTTCGGCACGCCCAGTGCGTAGGAGGCCTCGCGGAGCTCGTCGGGGACCAGCCGGAGCATCTCCTCCGTCGACCGCACCACCACCGGGAGCATGAGCAACACCAGCGCCAGGGACACCGCGAACGCACTCTGCTCGAAGCCGAGCACGCTGATCCACAGGGCGAACACGAACAGCGCCGCCACGATCGACGGCACACCGGACAGGATGTCCACCATGAACGTGGTGACCCTGGCCAACGGGCCGCGGCCGTACTCGACCAGGTACACCGCGGCCATGATGCCGAGCGGCACCGCGATCACCGCGCACACCAGGCCTTGGACGAAGGTGCCGTACAGCGCGTGGTAGACACCGCCCCGGAACTCCTCGGGAAGGACGCCCCGGAGCGACTTGGTCCACCAGCCGCTCGACACGATCGCGTCGAACCCCTGGCCCACCACCGTGATCAGCAACCAGACCAGCGGCGTGAGGGCGACCAGGAAAGAGAGCGTGACCAGCACCGTGGCGATCACGTTCTTCGTCTTCCTGGTGACGCCGACCTGCTGGAAGGCGGGCGGCCGCGCCGACCGGTCCAGCAAGGACTCCGTGGTGCTCATGTGTTCTGCCCCTTCCCGGCAATCCACCTGGCGATGGCGTTCACCACGAAGGTGAGGACGAACAGCACGAGGCCGGCGGCGATGTACGCGCCGGTGGACAGCGGCTCACTGAACTCGGCGGCCGCCGAGGCGATCTTCGAGGCGAACGTGTAGCCACCGTCGAACAGGCTGACGTGGCCCGGGCTGGTCGCCGCCCGCAGGATGACCAGAACCGCAACGGTCTCGCCGAGCGCGCGCCCGAGCCCGAGCATCGAGGCGGCGATGTAGCCGCTGCGCCCGAACGGAAGCACGGTCGTTCTGATCATCTCCCACCGGGTGGCGCCGAGCGCGAGCGCACCCTCGATCTGCATCGCCGGCGTCTGCCGGAACACTTCCCGGGTTACCGCCGTGATGATCGGCAGGATCATGACGGCCAGCACGATGCCCGCGGTGAAGATCGTGCCGCCGCCGCCGATGGAGACGTTCCCGGTGGCGAACAGCGGAAACCAGCCGAGCGTGTCGTTGAGCCACTGGGCCACCGGCTCGAGCGCGGGCCCGAGCACCTTGATCCCCCACAGGCCGAAGACGATCGACGGGACCGCCGCCAGCAGGTCGATGATGTAGCCGAACGGCCGCATCAGAACCCGTGGCGCGTAATGGGTCAGAAAGAGGGCGATACCCAGCGAGATCGGCATCGCGATGAGCAGTGCGAGCACCGAGGACAGCACCGTGACGATCAGCAGGTCCCGGATCCCGAACGCCAGGTTGGCCGTGTCGGAGGTGAGGAACTCGGCGCTGAAGAAGAAGTTGGCCTTGTTCGCGGCCAGCGACGGGATCGCCTTGATCAGCAGGAACATGCCGATCATGGCGATCGCGATGACGATCACCAGGCCCGAGCCGGTGGCGATGCCGCGGAACACCTGGTCGCCCCTGCGCCGAGCCGTGCGGCGCTCCAGGTGCGGTTGGCTGATGACGTCGGTCATGGCACCCATCATGCGGGTCTCGCCCCGATCGTCCAGCCCTTGTGGACGATCGGGGCGCGTGCCCGGCTTCTTCAGGTCGCTCATCCCGGGTAGGGGGCCGACTCCGTCAGGCGACCGCGTTGATGGCGGTGACCAGCTTGTCCTGGAAGGCCTTGGGCAGAGGGATGTAGCCGTTGTCCTCGAGACCGGTCTGGCCGTCCGACACGGCGACCGACAGGAACGCCTTGACCGCCTTGCCCGTGTCCGCGTCGGTGTACTTCGAGCAAACGATCTCGTACGCCGCCAGGACCAGCGGGTACGCCCCCTGGGTGGTCGTCGCGTAGATCGAGTTCAGGTCCAGCACCAGGTCGTTGCCAGTGCCCTTGACCTTGGCGCCCTCGATGGCCTTGCCGGCGCTCGACGCGCTCAGCTCGACCGCGTCGCCGCCGCCGCTGTTGACGACCTTGGCGATCTGCAGGCTCTGCTTCTTGGCGAAGGACCACTCGTTGTAGGTGATGGCGCCCTTGGTGCTCTTGATCGCGGCGGAGGTGCCCTCGTTGCCCTTGGCACCCTCGCCGACACCGCCGTTGAACTTCTTGCCGGTGCCCTTGGCCCAGGCGCCCTTGGACGCAGCGTCCAGGTACTTCTGGAAGTTGTCCGTGGTGCCCGACTCGTCCGACCGGAACAGCACCACGATCTTGTCGCCGGTCAGCGTCTTACCGCTGTTGAGTGCGGCGATGGCCGGGTCGTTCCAGGTCGTGATGCCACCACTGAAGATCTTGGCGATGGTCGCCGCGTCCAGCGCCAGCCCATCGACGCCGGGCACGTTGTAGGTGATCGCGATGGGACCGAACACCGCCGGCAGGTTCCAGGCGGCGTTGCCGTCGCACCGGGTCTTGGCCTTGTCGACCTCACCCTTCGCAGCGTCGAGCGGCGAGTCCGAGCCGCCGAAGTCGGTCTGCTTGCCGAGGAACTCCGATACCCCGGCGCCCGAGCCATTCGAGTTGTAGTTGAGCGTGAAGTCCGAGCACTTCGCCTCATAGGCCGCCACGAACCGGGTCATGGCGTTGGCCTGGG
Organism: Actinophytocola sp.; assembly: GCF_036002505.1. Classification (GTDB taxonomy): domain Bacteria; phylum Actinomycetota; class Actinomycetes; order Mycobacteriales; family Pseudonocardiaceae; genus DASYTH01. The sequence goes on from NZ_DASYTH010000362.1 coordinate 4,878, forward strand.
CCGACGAACCGCTCGCCTTGAGCGCCTTCTTGCCCCCGCACTGGACCGTGGCGCCCGTGTTCGAGGCAGACTGGTTGCCACCACCGCTGGCCGGCGGCGCCGTCTCGTCGCCGCACGCTGCGAGCGCGAGGGCTCCGGCCACGACAAGGCCGAGCACGGACGCGTGCCGCTTGATCTTCACGTGATTCCTCCATTGACGGAGTCTTGTGTCCGATTCGCGGCGAACTTGCCGCACGCCGCGCACGCTAGGCAGTGCCGGTGGACGGTTGGCCCTGTAGGGGTAAACGAGAGGTGAACAAGCTACAGAACGTGAGCGTGACCACGACCTTTAGACCAACCGTGTCCTGGCTGTGACCTGCGCGTCTGCCGAGCGTGATCAGGCACCCGCGGGCGGTAGCTCGTACTGGACGTCCGTCTCGATCGTGGTGAAACCGAGATGGGTGTACACGGCCATGGCCGGCAGGTTGTCCGACTCCACGTACAGGACGACCCTGGACAGGCCGCTGCGGTGCAGGTGGTGCAGGCCGGCCAGGGTAAGCGCGGTGCCCAGCCCGGCGCCCTGGGCGTCCGGGTCCACGCCGACCACGTACACCTCGCCGACCGGTGGGCTCTGCTGGTGCACCTTGGTCCAGTGGAAGCCGAGCAGCCGGTCCTCGGTGTCGATGGCCAGGATGAAGCCGTCCGGGTCGAACCAGGCCTCGTCCTCGGCGGCGGCCAGGTCGTCCACGGTCAGCGCGCCCTGCTCGGGATGCCAGTCGAAGGCCCGGTGGTTGACCCGCACCACCTCCGGCTCGTCCTGGCCCGGCACGAACGTGCGTACCCGCACGCCGGGCGGCCAACTCGGCACCGGCAGCGCGGTTCCGGCGGCCAGCGCCTCGTAGTCCAGGCCCATCTTGAGCAGCTCGCGGACCCGCACGAAACCGAACTTCTCGGCGATGTGGGCCGCGCCGGGATGGTCCCCGTGCGACCAGACCCGCAGCGGCCGGGACACGCTGCGCTCGATGAGCTGCTCGGCGAGCAACGCGCCGACGCCGTGCCGCCGGCCGTCCGGGTGCACGAACAGCTCCGCGACCGGGCGGCCCTGGGCGTCCCCGCGGAAGTCGAGGTGGGCGTAGCCGACCAGCCGGCCGTCGGCGGTGGCCAGCACGTGGCTGCCCGAGCGCAGCTCACGCGGCAGTGGCCCGGTTCCGGCGACCTCCGGCCGGCCGTCTCTGGCCCGCGCGGCCAGCAGGAGCCGGCGCACAGACTCGACGACGTCGTCGGACAGCCGGTCGTACCAGGTGACCTCGACCACATGTGCGACCGTACCGACTCGCGGGCGAAACGTCAGCTCAGCGCGTCCACCGGTTCGGCCAGGTCCTCGGCGGTGAACGGCTCGTGCCGGGCGCCGCCGGCCTTCGGCGGCTGCACGAACTTGTAGCCGACGTTGCGCACGGTGCCGATCATCTGCTCGTGCTCGGTGCCGAGCTTGGCCCGCAGCCGCCGGACGTGCACATCCACCGTGCGGGTGCCGCCGAAGAAGTCGTAGCCCCAGACCTCCTGCAGCAGCTGGGCCCGGGTGAACACCCGGCCGGCGTGCTGAGCGAGGTACTTGAGCAGCTCGAACTCCTTGTAAGTGAGGTCGAGCGGGCGGCCGCGCAGCCGGGCCATGTAGGTGGCCTCGTCGATCACCAGCTCGCCCAGCCGCAGCGCGCCGTCCGCACCGGGGCCCCCGGGCGTGCCGCGCGAGGTGAGCAGCCGCAGCCGGGCGTCCACCTCGGCCGGGCCCGCGGTGGGCAGCATGATCTCGTCGACCCGCCACTCCGAGGTGACGGCGACCAGACCGCCCTCGTTGACGATGGCGACCACCGGCACGCTGTCCCCGCCGCTGGCCAGCAGCCGGCACAGGCTCTTGGCCGCGGCCAGGTCGATCCGGGCGTCGACGAGCACGGCGTCCCGGGAGCCGGCCTCGAGCAACGCCGTGACCTCCGGTGCCTGGGTCCGCACGTTGTGCGGCAGCAACATCAAGGATGGCAACACCGAACCCGGCGCTGGGTCTGCGGTGAGCAGTAACAGATCGAGGCTCATGCCCTGTCCGCCTCTCTGGATACGCTCCGCGGCTTTCCGGGAGAATAACGGTCGAACCAGCCAATTGTCGTGGCCGTGACACCAGCGTCACACGGCGGCAGCAGGGAATTGAGGTAAGCGAGACTGCTGATACCGACCGAAACATTGCCGTAACGGAAACCGGGCCGACTCCCTGGTGGACGCCGGGGAGTCCAGGAGTGATAGACCGGACCGTGTCCGGCCCGCGGCGGCGGGCACCGCACCGACCCAGGACAGGCGGGCATGACCACGATGACCAACCCCGGCAGGCCGCGCACGGCGCCGAAACGCCGCAGGTCCAAGGTGATCCGCCGGGTGGTGATCGGGCTGCTGGTCCTCATCGGCCTGCTCGTCGCGGCCGACTTCGGTGCGGCCGCGATCGCCGAGCACGAGGTGTCCAAACGGGCCCGCACCCAGTTCGGCCTCGACGACGACCCGTCGGTGACCATCCACGGGTTCTCCTTCCTGCTGCAGGCGGTGTCCGGGGAATACGACGACGTCGAGGTGAAGGCCACCGGGGTGCCGGTGAAGAACGCGCTGCGCGACGTCGAGGTGCACGTCGACCTGAGGGGGGCCAAGGCGCCACTCGGCGACCTGCTTTCCGGTGATACCAAGGGAATTCAGGTCCGTAAGGCGGACGGCCAGGTGACGGTGAAGGCGTCCGACGTCACCCGGGCCATCTCGCAGAACGAGAACGAGGTGGTGAAGACGCTCACGTCGGTGTCCATCAACCCGGTCAGCAAGAAAGCGGCCACCACCCCGAACTCCGCGGACGACGTCGAGGATCCGCCCGGTACATTGAAGGACCCCACCACCGCCGGGGCGAAGATCTGCGGCACCGCGGACATCGGGGGCACCTCCACCAACCTGTGCGTGTACGGGCTCATCACGCTGGCCAACCAGAAGATCAACTTTCAGCCCTGGTGGCCCAAGGTCACCAACGGCCTGACCTCCGGCGGCCTGCCGTCCGCATTGCGGGACCGGGTGCTCGCACCGTTCGGGGCGATTAGCCTCGACCCCGGGGTCCTGCCGTTCAAGGTCACCCCGACCGCGGTCGAGGTGAAGGCGGACAAGCTCATTGTCAGCGGGACGGCGGAGAACGTGCAGTTGGGAGGAACGGCTTGACCGGTGTGCTGGTGCTGCTCGGCACGCTCGTGCTGGCGGGTGTGGCCGGATTGGTGCTGCGCGCGCGGAACGGGCGGGTCCGCACGACCGACGCCCTGGGGGTGCTGCCGGCGGACCTGCGCGATGTCGTCCACCCGGGGGTTCCGGTCACCCTGGTCCAGCTGTCCACCGCGTTCTGCGCGCCGTGCCGGCAGGCCAGCACGTTGCTCGCGGACCTCGCTTCGACGACGGCCGGGCTGCACCATGCCGAGGTCGACCTGACCGACCGGCCGGACCTGGCCAGGGCGCTGTCCGTGCTGCGCACACCGACCACGCTCGCGGTGGACGCGGGCGGCCGGGAGCTGCTCCGGGTGGGTGGCGTGCCGAACCGGAAGGCCCTGCTCGACGCGCTCCGTCCGCACCTGCCGTAAACCTCCGGCGGGGATAACAATTCAACTCCGCCCTGCCGATACCGTGCGATGACCCGATCCGGTCATCGCGGACACGGCCGGCAGCGAGCCCACGACCGGATCCGGCCCGACCGGGCGCCGACCGGCTCCCGGATCGGGATCTCCCACACCAAGGGTGACCGCCCACTGTTGACAGCGTCAGTACGTTCATGATCAACCGCATACGGTTCGGCCGATCGTCCATAGAGGACTTATCGGACTGGAGCCGTAGTGAGAAGAGCAATCGGACTCGCGGTCGCCGGCATGCTGATGGCGTCCGCCACCGCCGTGCTGTCCCCGCCGAACGTCGCGACCGCCGGACCGGGTGACGGAGCCCTGACCGTGCGGCTGATCCGCGACGTCAACGGCAACGGCTCCTACGAGCCGGCCACCGAGGTTGGCGTGCAAGGGATTCCGGTGACCGTGACGGACCCGGCCGGGGGTACGGCGACCGGCACGACCGGGTCGGACGGCACCGTCGTGGTCGACCTGGGCGCGGTGAGCGGCGGACAGTACCGGGTCGAAGCCGCGATCCCGGCGGAGATGTCGTACCTGAAGCCCGCCCCGGCCGGCAACGGCCTGTCCAGCCTCACCGAGTTCGTCACCGTGACGGGTGGCGCCGACGCGACCGTGACCATGGGCGTGTGGGATCCCGGCGAGTACTGCCAGGCCAACCCCGGCCTGGTCACCTGCTCGCTGGCCAAGGGCGACAACACGCGCGACCGGGGCGTCACGACGTTCAACAGCCAGATCGGCACCACCGCCCCAGGTGGGACCGCCACCCAGCTCACCACGTCCGGGCAGCAGGGCGCGGTGTTCGGCATCGGCACGGACCGAGCCCGCAACGTCTACCTGGGCACGTTCGTCAAACGGCATACCGAGTACGGGCCGGCCGGCGCCAAGAACGCGATCTACCGGCTGAACCTGGCCAGCCCGGCGACCGTCTCGACCTTCGTCACCCTGCCGGGCACGCTCACCGCGCACGACGCCGGCGGCAGCGCGCCGTACCTCTCCGACGACGCCGTCTACGGCAAGGTCGGCCGGGAGGGTCTCGGTGACGTGGACGTCTCGGCGGACGGCCGAACGCTCTACGCGATGAACCTCAACGACTCGTCGCTCTACAGCGTGCCGATCCAGGGCACCGGCGAGGCCGTGACCGCCGGGACTCCCACTGCCTTCCCGGTTCCCCGGCCGGACTCGAACTGCGCCGGGCAGTGGCACCCGTTCGGCATCGGGGTGCGCGGCTCCCGGGTGCTCGTCGGTGGCGTGTGCGGGGCCGAGAACACGGTCAGCCCCAGCAAGCCCTGGGGTGACCCGAGCCAGCTGCGGGCACACGTCCTCACCTTCACCGGCTCGGGTTTCACCCCGCTGTTCGACTTCGGGCTGGCCTACCCGCGCGGCTGCGCCTTCCGGACGCCGTCGACCTCCTGCAAGCCGGGCACCGCGACGGCCGGCGCCGTGCTCAGCGGCATGTGGGAGGCGTGGAACGAGCGGGTGCCGTCGGCGAACCCCAACGGCTTCTCGGACTTCGTCAGCGCACCGCAGCCGATCCTGTCCAACATCGAGATCGCCGATCGCGGCGACCTGATCATCGGCATGCGCGACCGGTTCGCCGACATGCAGGGCAACGAGAGCGAGGCCTACGGCAAGAGCAACCTGGTGCGCGGGATCGCCGCTGGTGACGTGCTGCGCGCGTGCGTGAGCGGCTCGGGTTTCAGCCTGGAGTCCAACGGCGCCTGTGGCACGGTCACCGGCAACGAGCCCGGTAACAGCCAGGGACCGGGCGGCGGCGAGTTCTACAACGACGAATACACCGACGGGAACTTCCACGACCAGACCTCGACCGGCGGCCTGGTGACCCTGCCCGGCCGGCCCGACGTCTGGACGACCCGGATCGACCCCTACGACAACCGGCCGTTCCGGCAGGGCGTGAGCCGGTTGAGCGGCACCGGCGCGGAATCGGGCCTGATCGAGCTGAAGGAGACCACCGCCGACAGCCAGGGACTCTTCGGCAAGGCCAACGGCCTCGCCGACCTGGAGGCGATCTGCGACTCCGCACCGGTGCAGCTCGGCAACCGGGTCTGGTTCGACACCGACGCCGACGGCGTCCAGGACGGCGACGAGCCGCCGCTGCCCGGGGTGCGGGTGACCGCGACGCCGTGCGCGGGTGGCACGGCGCTGCCGGCGAAGACCACCGGCGCCCGCGGCGAGTACTACTTCGGCACGGCGGACGGGCTGAAGCCGGACACCTGTTACAACCTGGTGTTCGACTATTCGGGGGTGAGCACCGCGAACCTGCCGGGCGCGCCACCGGTCGCGGCGTTGCGATGGACCACGAAGGAAGCGGGCGGCAGCCGGACCGTCGACTCCAATGTGGACAGTGCGGGTACGGCCGCGGTCACCCTCGGCCCGGCCGGCTCCGCCGACCACACCGTCGACGCCGGGGTCACCGCCGGGCCGACCAACAAGCTCGGCGACTTCGTCTGGGTCGACACCAACCGCAACGGGATCCAGGACGCCGGCGAGGCCGGGGTGCCCGGGGTGACCGCGATCCTGAAGCGCGCCGACGGCACCGAGGTCGCCCGCAAGCCGACCGACGCGGGCGGCAAGTACCTGTTCGACGGGCTCGCCGACGGCGCGTACCGGGTCTGCTTCGACCTCGCCGCGCTGCCCGCGCCGTACACCGGATTCCTTGCCACCAAACCTGATGCCGGCGACGACGGCAAGGACTCCGATGTGGACGCGGCGGGCTGCACGCCGCCCACCACGCTCGGCCAGGACCACCGCGAGGATCTGACGCTGGACGCCGGCATCCGGCCGCCCGACCGGCTGGGCGACCTCGTCTGGGTCGACACCAACCGCAACGGGCTGCAGGACGCGGGTGAGCCGGGCGTGCCGGGCGTGACCGTGACGGTGCGCCGGGACGGCACGACCGTCGGCACCACCACGACGGACGCGAACGGGAAGTACGTCTTCGACACGCTGCCGGACGGCGCGTACACGGTGTGCTTCGACCTCGCCGCGCTGCCCGGCACGTACGCCGAGTACCAGCTGACCAAGGCCGACGAGGGCACCGACGACGCCACGGACTCCGACGCCGACCCGGCCACCGGGTGCACCGAGCCGGCAACGCTCACCGTGGACCAGCCGGAGAACCTGACCCTCGACGCCGGCCTGGTTCCGCCGGTGAACCGGCTCGGCGACCTCGTCTGGCTCGACACGAACCGCAACGGCCTGCAGGACACCGGCGAGCCCGGCGTGCCGGGCGTGCCGGTCACCGTCACGCTGCCGGACGGCACCCAGGTCGGCGCCGCCACCACCGACGCCAACGGCAAGTACCTCGTGGAGGGCCTGACCGATGGCAGCTACCAGGTGTGCTTCGGCCTCTCGAGGATGCCCGAGCCATACACCGACTACCGGCCGACCCAGGCCGACGCCGGGGACGATGCCAAGGACTCCGACGCGGACCCGACGACCGGCTGCGCCCCGCCGGTGCCGCTCGGGCCGGGCAACCGGGAGAACCTGACCCTGGACGCCGGCATCGTCTCCCCGCTCAACAAGCTGGGTGACCTGGTCTGGGTCGACACCAACCGCAACGGCCTGCAGGACACCGGCGAGCCCGGGGTGCCCGGGGTCACGGTGACCGTCAAGGATGACAAGGGAAACCAGGTCGGCACCGCGACCACCGGAGGAGACGGCAAGTACCTCGTCGACAACCTGCCGGACGGCACGTTCACGGTCTGCTTCGGCACCTCGGCGCTGCCCGCGGACTACGCGGACTACCAGGTGACCAAGCCCAACGCCGGTGACGACGGCACCGACTCGAACGCCGACCCCGCCACCGGATGCGCCGAGCCGGTGCCCCTCGGGCCGGGCAAGCGGGAGAACCTGACCGTGGACGCCGGCATCGTGGCCCCGGCCAACCGCCTCGGCGACTACGTCTGGGTCGACACCAACAGGAACGGCCTTCAGGACACCGGCGAGCCCGGCGTCCAGGGCGTCACCGTGATCCTCAGGTCGGGCGACACCGAAACCGCCCGCACGACCACCGACGCCGGCGGCAAGTACCTGTTCGACAACCTGCCGGACGGCACCTACCGGGTCTGCTTCGACCTGGGCGCGCTGCCGGACGAGGTGGCCGACTACACGCCCACCCGGGCCGACGCCGGCGCGGACGGCAGCGACTCCGACGCCGACCCGACCACCGGCTGCACTCCGACGACCACCCTCGGGGTCGGCAAGCGCGAGGACCTCACGCTCGACGCCGGGCTCGTCGCACCGCCGAACAAGCTGGGTGACCTCGTCTGGGTCGACACCAACCGCAACGGGCTGCAGGACACCGGCGAACCCGGCGTCCAGGGCGTCACCGTGATCCTCAGGTCGGGCGACACCGAAACCGCCCGCACGACCACCGATCCCGGCGGCAAGTACCTGTTCGACAACCTGCCGGACGACACCTACCGGGTCTGCTTCGACCTCACGACCGTGCCCGCGGACTACGCCGGGTACCTGCCGACCCGGTCCAATGCCGGGGAGGACGCAGCGGACTCGGATGCCGACCCGGCGACCGGGTGCACCGAGCCGGTGGGCCTCGGGGTGGGCAAGCGGGAGAACCTGACGCTGGACGCCGGCATCCGGCCGCCGAACAGCCTCGGAGACCGGGTGTGGGTGGACGTGAACCGCACCGGCGGGCAGGACCCGGGCGAGCCGGGCGCCGGCGGGGTCACCGTGACCCTGAGGTCGCCGGACGGCAAGGAGATCGCGAAGACCACGACCGACACCGACGGCAGGTACGGGTTCGGCTCGCTGCCCGACGGGCAGTACGTGGTCTGCTTCGACCGGGGCTCGCTCCCGGGCCAGTACGCCGACTTCCAGCTGACCCGGCCGAACGCCGGGGACGACGCGGCGGACTCCGACGCCGACCCGGCGACCTGGTGCACACCGCCGACCACGCTGAACGCCGACCACCCGGAGGACCCGACGCTGGACGCCGGGATCGTCGAGCCGCGCAACCGGATCGGCGACTACGCGTGGGTGGACCGCAACGGCAACGGCCTCCAGGACACCGGCGAGCCGGCGGCATCCGGCGTGCCGGTGGTGCTGCTGGACAAGGACGGCAAGGAGGTCGGGCAGACCACCACCGACCCGTCCGGGAAGTACCTGTTCGACAACCTCGCGGACGGCACTTATCAGGTGTGCTTCCGCGGGCAGTTGCCGGCCGCGCTCAACGGCTACGTGCTGACCAGGCCGAAGGCGGGCGACGACACGCTCGACTCGGACGCCGACCAGAAGACCGGCTGCACCCGGGCGGTCACGGTCGGGCCGAAGCAGCGGGAGATCCTCACGCTGGACGCCGGCCTGGTCGCCCCGCCGGCCGCCGCGGCGGCGGCCACGCCGGGCGGCTTGTCGGTGACCGGCGCCGACCTCGGCTGGCTGATCCTGGTGTCGCTGATCGCGCTGGCCATCGGCACGGTGCTCGCGCTGGCCGCACGGCGCCGCCGGACCGGCTAGACGATCAGGGTCGAGGCACACCGGCAGGGGCGCCGCCGCGCGACACGCGGCGGTGCCCCTGCCGTCTGCCCCGCCCCACGCGCACCCTGGCCCGGACCGTGCCCCGGTCTGCGTCCGCGGAGCTCAGGTGAAGGCGGGATGGGGCGGGATGGGTGGGGCGCCCGGGGTGAAGTCGATGGTGGCTTCGGCACCGGTGTCGCCGAGCCGGGCGTCCAGGCGGCGGAGCTTGCCGTCGCGGTCGACCCAGTAGGTGAGGCGGGCGGCCTTCCCGGGTTGGGTCGGGCCCTCGAACAGGTCGACGGGGGTGCCGCCGACGGCGTCCGAGCGCAGCCAGCGAGCGGTGCTCTGGTGCAGGAGCTGGGCGTTGTCCGGCCGGTCGTTGGCCACGTTGAGCAGCAGCAACAGGGTCACGTCGAGCTCGGAGCCGCCGGTGCGCAGGGGGCGTAGCTGCCAGGCGTCGGGCGGCAGCGGGTCGGCGGCACGCTGGCCGAGACCCTGCCGGAAGGCGACCCGCGTGGGGCCCCACTGCAGCAGGCCGGCCGATGCGGGATCGCTTCGGCCCTCGGTGGACAGTGCCACGTGCCCGAGGTGGCGGACGAAGTCCACCCGGCCGTCCAGCACGAGCACCCCGGCACCGGTGGCGATCCGCGCCGTCACGAACGCGACCCCGGTCTCGTAGTTGGTGTAGCGGACCAGCGCCAGCCGCTCGGCCTCGGCCATGGTCAGCGGGTGTGGTTCGGGGACGTCCGTACCGCAGCCGGTGAGCAGCGCGGCGGCGACGGTGGCCGCCATGCCGAGCCGGGCGCTCACGACGACCCCTCGCAGGCTCGGTCTCGCCGCTGGTGGTCGCCCTGTGTCTGATGGTTCGCTCCGCAAGCTCCGCTCACCAGGTGATCCCGGAACGCTCGATGAGCAGCGTCTCGGCGGGCAGCGGGACCGCGTCCGCGTCGACCCGTCCGGGCAGGCCGCGGGCGGCGACGGGCGGGCCGTCCGGCCGGTTCGGCTGGGCGGGGCCCGCGGGCACGGCACGGAACGCCATGCCGGGCGGCGCGACCACCCGGGGGGCCGCGACACCAGCGGCGGGCGCCGAGCCGGCCGGGCAGGGCATCAGCTCGACGAGGGTGGCGGGCAGGGTGGTGCGCAGCTCGTTGCCGGACAGGCAGTTGCCGGCGCCGGGGGCGCGCGCCGACGCGGCGTAGACCAGGTCGATCCCGTTGTCCCGCAGCATGTTGGCCAGCAGGCGGTTGCCGGACGGCGGGAGATCCTCGCTCGAGGCCAGGGTGATGCCGGCGCCGGGGTTGCCGATGATCAGGTTGCGGGCGACCAGGTTCCGGCGGCCGCCGGCGATGCCGATGCCGAGCCCGAAAGCACCGTCGGCCTGCGCGGGGGTGGCCGGCTCGGCGTTGTGCGCGATCAGGTTTCCGGCGATCGTGGCGTCCTCCTGGGGAACGAGCGCCTCCTGGTAGTCCGAGCCGGAGGTGAGGCCGACCCGGTTGCCGGAGAACCGGTTGCCCAGCACGAACAGGGCGCCGGAGGCGTTCGCGCCCTCGAAGCCGACGGCGTTGCGCTCGGCCACGTTGCCGGTTACCAGCACGTCGCACGGCTTGCACTGGCCGACGTAGATCCCGGAGTCCGCGCTGCCGGAGGCGTAGCTGTGCTCGATCACGCCGTGCCGGGCGTCGAAGGCGTAGATCCCGTACAGGGCGTTGTTGCTCGCGGTCACGTAGGACACGCGGAAACCCTGCAGTGGCGGGAAAGCGGCCGGGTCGAGCCGGGTGTAGCCGCTGCTGCCGTGGGCCAGGCCGCCCGCGCCGTCGGACATCCCGGTGGCCAGCACGCCGTTGAGGGTGTGGTTGCGCACGGTCAGGTTCTCCACCGCCACCCCGGGGGCGGTCACCACGACGCCGTTGGCCCGGCGCACCTCGCCGTCGATGATCACCCGGTTGCGGTCGGCGCCCCGCAGCACGACATCGCGGGTGCCGATGCGCACCGACTCCCGGTAGGTGCCGGGCGCGACGAGCACGAGATCCCCGGGCCGGGCGGCGGACACGGCCTGCTGGATCGACCCGGCGTCCCCGGGCACCTGGATGACGGTGGCATGCGGCGGTTCCGCGCCCGCTCCGCAACCGGTGGCCAGCAGGCAGAGGGCACATATCCAGGCGGCTCGCACAACGGCGGGAGCGTAGCCGGACGCGCGCGAACCGGGCCGGCGCGACGCGAGCCGTCACTCGAAGGTGTTACAGAGCAGGGAAATTCGGCTTCGACGGAGCAGAATGCCCGGGTGCCCACCGCCGTGTCCCGCCGTCGGCTGCTCGCCGGCGCCGGTGTGCTGGGGGCCGCCGCGGCCTGCGGCCCGGCCCCGGCCGCCGCTCCGGACGCCGGCGGATCCGTTGCGACGCACGGGGAAACCCAGGCAGGTGTGGACCGGCCGGCGGCCGCCCAGGCGCACTGCGATCTGTCCGTCTGGGACATGTCCACTGTGGATGGTGTGCTCGGCCGGCTGAGCGAGCGGATCACCGCTCTCACCGCCGGGTCCGACCGGCTCGCCGGCCAGCCACCGGCCGGGCTGACGGTCACCGTCGGAGTCGGTCCCCGGATCGTCCGGGCCGCCGACCCGGCCCTGCCCGGCGGCACCGACCTGCCGGAGTTTCCCGGAGACCGGGTGGACGACCGGCATCGCGGCGGCGACCTGCTGCTTCAGGTGTGCGGCGACGACCCGGTGGTGGTCGCGCTGGCGGTCACCGGCCTGATCGGGGATCGCGATCTCACGTTGCGCTGGCGGCAGCGGGCGTTCCACGGTCCGGTGCGTGACGACGGCGCGGGCCGGAACCTACTCGGCTTCGTGGACGGCATCGTGGTGCCGCGGGGCCCGGCTGAGCTCGCCCGGCAGGTGTGGCTGGGCGACCCGCGCGGCGCCACCATCGCCGTGGTGCGCCGGATGCGGCTCGACGTGGCCGGCTTCCTCGCCCTGCCGGTGGCCGAGCAGGAGCGGGTGTTCGGCCGGCGGCGGGACACCGGCGAGCCGCTCTCCGGCGGCGGCCCGGACGCGGCGGTGGATCTCGGCGCCAAGACCGCGGACGGCCAGTACCTGGTGCCGGCCGACGCGCACGTCCGCCGGGCACACCCGCTGACCTCGGGCTCCGGGCTGATGCTGCGCCGCTCGTACAACTTCGACGACGGGCCCGGCGACCAGGGCCTGCTGTTCGTGAGCTTTCAGCGTGACCTGCGCACGTTCGTCGCCACCCAGCACCGGCTCGCCGAGGGGGACGCGCTGCTGCGCTTCGCCATCACCACCGCGTCGGCCACGTTCCTGGTGCTGCCGGGCTTCACCCGGGACCGGCCGCTCGGCCTCGGTTAGCCGTTCCCATCATGCGGACGGCGGTCCCACCACATCAGACCCGGAGGTAGGCTCGCCGGTGTGTGTGCGTTGCTGACCAGGCGTCGCGCGGTGGACTACTGCCGCGTGGACAGCAGCCTGTGTCGGGCAACTGACTGACCCCGGCGGTACGCGGCCGTTCTCGCCGCGCCCCACGTCGCCTTTCGCGTGTGCGCTCCGCCGAATCAGGACCGTCCCGTGTCCCCAGGTCAGGAGGTACCCATGTCCGCAGATCCACCCGTTGATCCCCGAGGTCCCCGGTTCGCCGCCGGGGTGACCACCGTGGTGCTGGCCGTCGTGCTGGTCACCGGATGGTGGCCGCTGCTGGCCGCGCAGGGCGTGGTGTTCGCCATCGGCGGCTTCGTCGGGCTTCGGTACGCCCCCTATTCGCTGCTGTACCGCTCCCTGGTCGCGCCGCGGCTGGCGCCGACGAGCGAGCGTGAGGACGCGGCGCCGGTGCGGTTCTCGCAGGGCCTCGGCTTCGCGTTCGTGGTGGTCGGCGTGCTCGGCTACGCCACCGGCGTGGCCTGGCTGGGCATCACGGCCACCGCGTTCGCCCTCGCCGCCGCGTTCCTGAACGCCGCGTTCGCGTTCTGCCTCGGCTGCGAGACCTACCTGCTCATCCAACGGTTCCGTCCACAACAGAAAGTGAGTGCTCGTCCATGAGCCGCGAAGACGTCCTGGTTACGGCCCAGTGGGCCGAGGAGAACCTCGAAACCCCCGGAGTGGTGTTCGTCGAGGTCGACGAGGACACCGCCGCCTACGACACCGGCCACATCCCGGGTGCGGTGAAGCTGGACTGGAAGACGGAGCTGCAGGACCCGGTGCGCCGGGACTTCGTCGACCGGGCCGGCTTCGAGAAACTGCTGTCCGCCAAGGGAATCGCCAACAGCGACACGGTGATCCTGTACGGCGGCAACAACAACTGGTTCGCCGCGTACGCGTACTGGTACTTCAAGCTGTACGGCCACGGCCCGGTCAAGCTGCTCGACGGCGGCCGCAAGAAGTGGGAGCTGGACGGGCGCCCGCTGGTCTCCGACCCGGCCAAGCGGGACGAGACCAGTTACCTGGCCAAGGAGCAGGACACCACCATCCGGGCGTTCCGGGACGAGGTGGTGGCCTCGATCAACGCCAAGAACCTGGTCGACGTGCGCTCGCCGGACGAGTTCTCCGGCAAGCTCCTCGCCCCCGCGCACCTGCCGCAGGAGCAGGCGCAGCGGGCCGGGCACATCCCGTCGGCGATCAACGTGCCGTGGAGCAAGGCGGCCAACGAGGACGGCACGTTCCGGTCCGAAGCGGAGCTGCGCGAGCTGTACCAGGAGGCCGGCATCGACGAGTCGAAGTCGACCATCGCCTACTGCCGCATCGGCGAGCGCTCCTCGCACACCTGGTTCGCCCTGCACGAGCTGCTCGGCCACGGCGACGTGAAGAACTACGACGGATCGTGGACCGAGTACGGCTCGCTGGTCGGCGTGCCGGTGGAGATCGGCCCGGGCACTCACTGAGAAGGAGTACACAATGGACGGATGCGGTGCGCCGGAGCAGACAGCCGAGCTGCCGGTCAATGTCGACGTCGAGAAGGAGACCGTGCTGAACGGGAAGGTGACCGCGGGAGGGTCACCCGTCGGCGGCGCGTTCGTCCGGCTGCTCGACGCCGGCGGTGAGTTCACCGCCGAGGTGGTGTCCTCTTCGGACGGTCACTTCCGGTTCTTCGCCGCGCCGGGCGAGTGGACGGTGCGCGCGCTGCACCGCACCGGCACCGGCGAGACCAAGGTGTCCGCGGCCGGCCCTGGTCTGCACCCGGTGGCGGTCTCGGTCGCCTGACCCTCCGCCTCACATGAAGCCCGCGTGGTGGTCCTCCACCGCGCGGGCTTTTTGCGTTGCGAACCCGTTATCAACCTTGCGGATGTCCCCGCGTCTTTTCTGGTGCAGGGCCCAGAGAGCCCAAGACTTGAGGGGAAATCCAATGAAAGCAAGGAAATTTGGCGTGCGCATGGCCGTGGTCGGCATGCTCGCGGCCGTCGCCACGGGGGTGGCCGGGGTGGCCGGCGCTGGGGTCGCGTCGGCGTGCATCGCACAGCCGGCCCGTTCGGAGTCGTTTGCCGCGAGCCTGCCCCAGGTCTGGCCCGGGCAGCACGGGCCGACGGTGGTGGGCCTCCAGCTCGCGCTGCGCCGGCTCGGCTACCCACTGGAGGGCACCGGGTTCTACGGGGTGCACACGCTCGTGGCGGTGCACGACTACCAGGTCAAGCACGGCATCAAGGGCAGCGGCATCGTCGGCTCGCGGACCTGGCAGGCGCTGGTCGGCGGCAAGCCCGCGGTACAGACCCACGCCGGACCACTGACCAACCCCGGTCTGCAGCCGGGCGCCCGCGACCAGCAAACGATGTGGCTCCTGGCCAACGCGCTGGAGCGGATCCACCCCTACGGCGACTTCGTCGTGCATCAGCCGGAGGTTCCCGAAACCTACGGACCGCAGTGGCAGGCGCAGGTCAAGGACTTCCAGCGGCGGGCCGGGATCAAGGCCAGCGGCATCGTCGGGCCGAGGACCTGGCAGGCGCTGTACTCGGTGGTCTCCATCGAGGGCGGCTGGGGCTGCTGACCCCGCTCCGGGCCGGTGGTGCTTGCGGGCACGCCGGCCCCCGGCGGCTAAAGTCTCCCGGGTGGACTGGTTCTTCACCGCGCTGCTGGTGATCTTCGTGTTGACCACCGCGGCGGCGGCCGTCGTCGCCGCCCGCCGCCTCTACAGTGGACAGTCATGACCTCGTCGGAGAGCAGCGGGGACGCCGCCATCCGCGCGGCCGCCGAGCGCGCCGAGACGACCCGGCGCCGCAACCTCCCGTGGTGGGACGATCTGCCGATTCCCAACGACACGGCCAACCTGCGCGAGGGCCCGGACCTCAACGAGGCGTGCCTGCCGCTGCTGCCCCTGGTCGGCGTCTGGCGCGGCGAAGGCGAGGTCGTCTACCCCTCCATCGAGGGCCCGTTCCGGTTCGCCCAGCAGATCACCATCGCTCACGACGGCCGCCCGTTCCTCACCCACGAGGCCCGCGCCTGGCTCATCGACGCCGACGGCAACGTGATCCGCCCCGCCGCCCGCGAAACCGGCTGGTGGCGCCCCCAACCCGACGACACCATCGAGCTGCTCCTCGCTCACTCCTCCGGCGTCATCGAGATCCACTACGGCACCCCGCGCACCCCCACCTCCTGGGAGCTCGCCACCGACACCATCGTGCGCACCGCCACCGCCAAAGAGGTCAACGCCGCCAAACGCCTCTACGGCCTGGTCAACAACGGCGACCTCGCCTACGTCGAAGAACGCGCCATGATGGGCCACCCCATGCAACCCCACACCTCCGCCTACCTCCGCCGCGTCGTCGGCTAACCCGCCCACAACGCCGACACCGGCACCGCCCAGATCCGCTCGCCCATCGGCAGGGTCTGTGTCCCGGTGTGGATCACCAGCCCGGTCCGGAACCGTTCACCCAGCCGGTCCCGCACCATGGCCAGATGCCTGGCATGCCGGATGCTCGGCGTGGCCGTCAGCTTGATCTCGATCCCAGCCACGTCACCCAACCGGCGATCCTCGACGATCAGGTCGACCTCGGCCCCGTCGCGGTCCCGGAAGTACGACAGATCAACGCTGCGCTCGCTCCAGGTCGCCTGCTTGAGCACCTCGTTCGTCACGAACGTGTCGAACAGTGCGCCGGCCGCGACACCGTCCGCAGCCGGCCCGAAGTCCCCCTGGCCGACCCCGCACAGATCCGCCGCCAGCCCGGTGTCCACGAGCACCACCTTGGGCCGGCGCTTTGCCCTCGTCGTGATGCTGGTCGACCATGCTGGTAGCAGCGTCACCAGATGCAGTGCCTCCAGTAGCGCCAGATAGTTCGACGCCGTTTCACTACCGACCTCGGCATCTCCCGCGACGCCACTGACCACCAGTTCCTGCCCGGTCCGCGCGGCCAGTAGCCGCAGCAGCCGCCGGAGCTCAGACTCCATTCGAATCTCGGCAAGCGGCCGCAGCGCCTCACGGGAGACCACGTCCTGCACGTAGGCTTCGAACCAGTTCCGGCGCTGCCGCTCGCTGAGATCTTCGGTCACCACCTCGGGAAAACCGCCCTGGAGAAGCACGCTGATCAGTTCCGACCGGGGCATGGGCCGCACCTTGCCCGGCCAGGCCGACGGCTCGAAGAGACGGTCCACGAACGTCTCCTGGATGCCGTGCCGGTCACCCTTCGACAGCGGCCACAGCTGCAACCGGCCGGCCCGACCGGCCAAGGTTTCCGGCAGTCGCTTGTCCGCCAGGTAGTTGGCCGAGCCGGTCAGCAGCAGCTGACCCCGCGTCCGGTCCCGGTCGGCCGCCTGTTTGACCGCCAGCAGAAACCCGCGCCCAGCCCGCTGAAACTCGTCGATCGCAGCCGGACGCGGTAGAGCGTCGACGAACCCGACCGGATCCTCCACGGCGCGGGTGAGCACGGCCTCGTCGTAGAAACTGAACCAAGCCGGATCGGGTAGCTCAAGCAGGTCCCGCACCAGCGTCGTCTTACCGGTCTGCCGCGCGCCACCGAGCAGGACGACGCGGAACGAGCTCAGCAACTCGTCGACTCTCGGCACCGCGTTCCGCCGCACGAGTCCCGACACAGACCCGCCCTAACCGACAAAACGCGGAGAACCTAGCCGACAAGACGCGGTTTTCTAACCGGCAGAACGCGGTGTCAGTACTCGGACTCGTAGAGGGCGCTGAGCTCGGTGTGGAGGGCAGGGACGTCGGGGAGGGGGGTGCCGTCGAGGGTATGCACGCGGGTGACCTTGCGGACGCTGGAGGCCAGGTAGAGGCCGTCGGCGGAGAGCAGGTCGGCGAGGCGGAGGGGCTCGGTTTTGGTGCTCCAGCCGGCTTTCTCGGCGGCCCGGAAGAGGGCGGCCTGGGTGGTGCCGGGGAGGATGCCGAGGCTGGGCGGCGGGGTGCGCAGGGTGTTGCCGTCGGCCACTACGACGGTCGAGGTGGGGCCTTCGAGGACGGAGCCGTCGGCGGCCAGGAAGATCGCCTCTTGGGCGCCGCGGGCCTCGGCGTGACGGAGGGCGGCCATGTTGACCGCGTAGGACAGCGTCTTGGCGCCGAGGAGGAGCCAGGGGGCGCGGGCGACGACGTCGGGGTGGAAGCCGCGGTCGAGGGTGACGGCGGCGACGCCGGTGGCGCGGTTGCGGAGCACCTTGTCGGCGATGGGGAAACCGAAGGCGTAGCCGGTGGGCGTGCCGTCGCCGCCTTCGACGCCGCGGGTGTAGATCAACCGCAGCGCCATCTCGGCGTCGCCCCGCCAGGCGCCGAGGACGGCCTCGACGCAGTGCTCCCAGGCGGACCGGTCCGGCACCGGCAGGTCCATCAGTTCCGCCGAGCGGGCCAGCCGGTCCAGGTGCGGGCCGAGCTCGCGCGGCTGGCCGTCCACCACCAGCACGGTCTCGAACACGCCGTCGCCGCGGAGCAGGCCGAGATCATCGACCCGGATCCACGGCTGCTCGGGGTCGACCAGGGTCCCGTCAAGCATCGCCAGCACGCGCATGCCACGAGCCTACTGCCCGCCCAGGAATACGATCGGGGCGTGGAGACCGCGACCGGACGGGCGGCACTGCGCGAGACGCTCCATCAGCGCGGGATGCGCATGACGCCGCAGCGCCAGTTCGTCCTCGACGCACTGCTGGATCTCGGGCACGCCACGCCCGAGCAGATCTGCCACCACGTGCAGCGCAGCACGCCCACGGTGAACATCACCACGATCTACCGGACGCTGGAGCTGCTGGAGAGCCTCGGCGTCGTGCGGCACACCCACCTCGGGCACGGCGCGCCCAGCTACTCCGTCCACGAGCACCAGCACGTGCACCTGGTCTGCCATGAGTGCGGCCGGGTCGAGGAGGTGCCGCTGAGGATCATGGACGAGTTAGCCGGAACACTGCGCGCCACCTACGGGTTCGAACTGGATGCCAGCCACCTCGCGCTGTCCGGCCGGTGCCGGGAGTGCTCGGCAAGGGAGCCCCATTGACCTCACCGATTCTCGAGCTGCCCGGCGCCGTCGCGGCCGCGGAGGGCTCGCCGGACGGGGCCGTGCCGTGGCACTTCGGCGACCCGTTCGCCGAGCAGCGGGCGGCCGCGCGCACGGTGGCCGTGGTGGACCGCTCGCACCGCGAGGTGATCGCGGTGACCGGCGAGGAGCGGCTGTCCTGGCTGCACCTGGTGATCTCCCAGCACGTCACGGAGCTGGCCGAGGGCGCCGGCACGGAGGCCCTGGTGCTGGACAGCCAGGGCCGGGTGGACGCGCACATGGTGCTCGCGCACGCCGCCGGCACGGTCTGGCTGGACACCGAGCGCGGCGCGGCGGCGACCGGCGCCCGCGGGGAACCCCAGTCGCTGCGGGCATATCTGGACGCCATGCGATTCTGGTCCAAAGTGGACGTTGTGGACGCGACCGCGGACCGGGCGCTGCTCTCCGTGATCGGGCCGGAGGTGCCGGCGTTGCTGGAGCGGGTGGGGCTCGCGGTCCCGGCCGGGCCGTACGCGGTGACCGGCGGCGAGGCGCTGGTGCGCCGGATGCCGTGGCCCGGTGCCGACGCGGCCGATCTCCTTGTCCCGCGGGCGGAGCTGCCGGCGTGGTGGGCGCGGCTGACCGGGGGCGGCGCGCGGCCGATGGGCAGCTGGGGGTTCGAGGCGCTGCGGGTGGAGTCGGTGCGGGCCCGGCTCGGCGTGGACACCGACGAGCGCACGATCCCGCACGAGGCCGGCTGGGTGCACGTGGCCGCGCACGTGGCGAAGGGCTGCTACCGCGGCCAGGAGACGGTGGCCAAGGTGCACAACATCGGCCGGCCGCCGCGCTCGCTGCTGCTGCTGCACCTGGACGGCTCGGCGGAGGCGCTGCCGGAGACCGGGGACCCGGTGCGGCTCGGTGAGCGGACCGTCGGCCGGGTCGGCACCGTCGCCCAGCACCACGAGCTCGGCCCGGTCGCACTGGCGCTGGTCAAGCGCTCGGTGCCGCTCGACGCCGAGCTGCTGGCCGGCGCCGAGGACCGCACGGCGCAGGCGGCCATCGATCCTGACTCCGCCCCCGAGGACACCCCGGGCCTCGGTCGAGAGGCCGCGCGCAGGCTCCACGGGTAGTGCGAGGATCGGCCTATGTCACCGTCGACACCACGACCCGGCGCGCACGGCACGTTGATCACGGTCGCGCCCACCGGAGCCGAGCACGCCAAAGCCGACGTGCCGAACCTGCCGGTCACGCTGGAGGAGCTGGTCAGCACCGCCCGGGACTGCGAGCGGGTGGGCGCGGCGATGATCCACGTGCACATCCGCGGCGCGGACACCCGTCCGACACTGGATCTGGTGCGGCTCAGGGAGACCGTGGCCGCGCTGCGCGAGCAGACCGGCCTCGTGGTGCAGCTGTCCACCGGCGGCGCGGTCACCGACCCGGAGGCGGACCGGCTGGCCGTGCTGGACGCCCTGCCGGACTCGGCGTCCTGCACGATGGGCACGGTCAACTTCGGCGACGACGTGTTCCTGAACCGCTGGGAGTTCGTGGTCGAGCTGCACAGACGCATGCGGGACCGCGGCATCGTGCCCGAGTACGAGATCTTCGACGTCGGGCAGCTGGCGAGCCTGCGCCGGCTGCTCGACGAGCATGGCCTGCCGGCCGGCGGGCACGTGCACGTCGACCTCGTGATGGGCGTGCCGGGCGGGATGCCGGGCGACGCCGAGACACTCGTCGCGGCGCTGCGGGCGATCCCGGACGGAGCCACGTTCTCGGCCACCGGGATCGGGCGGACCAGCCTTCCGGTCATGTTCGCCTCGCTCGCCGCGGGCGGGCACCTGCGGGTCGGGATGGAGGACACGGTCTCCTACGCCCGCGGCGAGCGGGTCAGGGACAACGCCCAGCTGGTAGCCCGGGCCGCCGGCCTGGCCCGGATCGCCCAGCGCCCGCCGCTGCCCGCCGCCGAGGTGCGGAAGCTGCTCGGCGTAGCAATGAACAACTGACCAGTTCGGTGGCCACTTTTCGGTAGCCGGACTGGCGTAGACCATCCGGTTCCCGGAAGATGTCCGCGTGATCGAAGTCCGTCCGGGTGGTCGCAGGCGCATCGACCGCGTGCTCTCGCCGGACTACCTCGCCGACCTCGACCGGTTGGACCTGGCCGAGGTGCGGGCCCGGCGGGACGACGCCGCGCAGGAGGAGACCGACCTGTCCTACCTGCGCCGGCTGCTGCACGGCCGCATCGACATCGTGCGGGCCGAGCTGAAACGCCGCGCCGAGGGCGGCTCCGGCAGCGTGGTCGACCAGCTCGCCACGATCCTCGCGGACAACGCGGTCGCCCCGGCCACCGGCTCCGGCCGGCACCAGACCCTCGAGCCGTCCCGCGCCGAGGCGCACCGCCGCCACATCGAGGCCCTGGTCTCCGACGCCGACCTCTCCGACGTCGGCGCCCTCCCCGACGACCGCCTCGACCTCGCCCTGCGCACCTACGTCGCCGAAGAAGCCTCCGTCTCCCAGCGCCGCCGCGAAGTCCAGGCCGTCATGGACCACCTCAACGCCGAGATCGGCAACCGCTACAAGGCGGGTAGTGCCTCGGTCGACGACCTTCTCGCCGCCGAGCGGGCCCGCCGGGACGACATGCCCTGAAGGCCGCCTTCGAGACGTTGAGTGCCCCGAAGGCCGCCTTCAGGGCATCAGTTGAACCGTTCTCGCATCGCCAACTCACCCCAGAAGTCGCGGAGGCGTTCGAAGCGGGTGGCGACCTCCTCGACGTTCTGTGCCTCGAGGGCCTCGATGATCGCGTTCACGTCCTCGGCGGAGGAGTCCTCCATCAGCTCCTCGTCGTCGAGCAGCTGGACCAGGCCGCCGTAGTCGAGCTCGACCGCGGAGTTCTCGTGGAAGTGGCCGAGCCAGCGGCCGGTGTCCTGGAGGACCTTGGTGGGGCCGGCGTCGCCGAACGTCCGCTCGGCCAGCGCGTGCGCGCGGGCGATCCGGCGGCGGGCGTCGCGCATGGCGATGCGCCAGCAGACCTGGCGCCGCGGGTCGTTCTGGGTGGCCATCACCACGTGCCGGTGGTCCGGGTCGACCAGGGCGAACCAGGGCAGGGGCACGGTCCAGGTGGTGGACACCACGTGCACCGCGCCGCTGGGCAGGCCGGAGAGCACCGCGGTGGCCTTCTCCCGGACCGTGTCCAGGGACTCGCTGAGCGCGGCGCTGCGCAGCGTGGGTGAGGCCGAGGCGAGGAACCCGACCAGCGCGGCGGCCGAGCGGGCGCGCAGGTCGAGCGGGCAGATCAGCGGGCCCGGGCCGACCGTGGCGCCGTCGTCGGTGGGCACCTCGGCGGGATCGAGCACCAGCACGTCGCGCAGCGTGCTGGGCGCGGGTTGTCCCCCCGGCAACTCGGCCGGCAGCAGCATCGGCGGGCTGGCCAGCTGTGACCTCAGCCACAGCATCCGCTCCCGCTCGCCGGCCGCCGCGTAGTCCAGGTGCCCGGTCTCCAGCGCCTCACGCAGGACATTTGCCAACGTTGTGTCAAAAGACGACAACGGTTCGTACACCCTCAGGTAGGCGACGAACGGACGTGGCACGGGAGAATCGTGTCACGACCATCTGGATGGGCGGCTCGGGGGCGATCGAGGGATCTCCGTGGCGCGGCCACATCGCATCAGACCCCTTCGGCACGGTACGGTAGTTGGCAGGAACCAGTTGTCGAGATAAACGGGGCCGCCGATTCCCCCGGCCGCCCCGTCACTGTGCGAGGGGGTCGAGCCATGGGGCGCGGCCGGGCGAAGGCTAAGCAGACAAAAGTGGCCCGAGAGCTCAAATACAGCACTCGCCACACGGACTTCGAGGCGCTGCAGCGCGAGCTGTCTAGCCAGTCCGACGACGCGGACGATCGCCACGACGACGAGGACGAATACAGCGATCGATACAGGTGATCTGGGCGAGGTCTGTCCGCGGAGAGCGCGGACCTGGTATCACCTGGTGTCCTGTGGGGGCCAAGCCCCCACACCCCCGGCCGGGGGCACGCCCCCGGACCCCCCGGGTGACGGGCAACCTGAACACGTACCTGAAACGGGGCGAGCCCTGGCCGCACAGAGCGCGAACCTCGCTGTCACGTGACGTCCTGGTGGGGGGCAAGCCCCGGAGCCCTGAGGGCGGGCAACGTGAACAGGTACCTGAGACGGGGCGAGCCCTGTCTGCGGAGAGCGCGCACCTTGGTATCAGCTGGTGTCTTGTGGGGGCAAGCCCCGGGCGCCCTGGGGTGGCGGGGCTACCTGGACAGGTATCGGACTTGGCGCTTTTTGAGCTCGTCGAGGGCTGTGCGGGCGTCGGTGATGGCGGGGCGGTCGGAGATTTCGGGCACGCCGACCTCCCACCAGGCGCCGGCTTCGGTCCACGCTGACGGTTGGGTACGGACCACCACGACGGCCGGGCGGCCGGCGTGGGCGTCCGTGCGGGCCTTGGCGTAGGCGGTCCGCAGGTCGTCGAGGTTGTCCGCCTGGACGACGGTGCAGCCGAGCGCGGCGGCGTGTGCGGCGAAGTCCACCCGGGGCGGTTCGGCGTGGGTCGTGCGGCAGTCCGCGTACATGTTGTTGAACGCCGCGCCGCCCTGGCCGCGCTGCAGCCGGTCGATCACCGCGTAGCCGTCGTTGTCGCAGACCACGGCCACGAAGCCGTGCCCGGCGAACGCGGCGGAGAACAGCTCCGAGTTGAGCATGAGGTAGGAGCCGTCGCCGAGGAGCGTGCTCACCACGCCGCCCGGACGGGCCATCGCCGCGCCCCAGGCCCCGGCCAGCTCGTAGCCCATGCAGGAGAACCCGTACTCGACATCCATGGTGCCCGACCCGCCGCTGCCGATCGTCCGCCAGCCGCCGATCAGCTCACCGGGCAGGCCGCCGGACGCGGTCATGACGTAGTCGTCCGGGCCGCTCACCTCGTTCACCACGCCGACGACCTGGGCATACGTCGGCATGCCCGGACCCGGCGCGCGGAGCCCGTCGACGTAGGCGTCCCAGCGGGCCCGCTCGGCGGCGGCCCGGGCCGTCCAGTCCGGGTCGGCGCGCCACCCCCCGAGCAGCTCGGCCAGCCCGCCGAGCCCTTCCCGGGCGTCCCCGACGACGGCCAGCGCGCCGTGCTTGACCGCGTCGAACCGGGCCGCGTTGATCGTCACCAGCAGCACGTCCGGGGAGAACACCGACCAGGACGCGGTGGTGAAGTCCTGCAGCCGCGTGCCGACCGCGAGCACCAGGTCGGCCTCGGCGGCGAGCGCGTTCGCCGAGAACGAACCGGTGACGCCGAGCGGGCCGGCATGCTGCGGATGATCATGTGGAACGAGCGTCCGGCCGGCCGTGGTCTCGGTGACCGGGACGCCGTGCCGCTGGGACAGCTCGAGCGCCGCACGGGCGGCACCGGAGTAGCGCACGCCGCCGCCCAGCACCAGCAGTGGCCGGCGGGAAGCCCGGATCGCGCCGGCGGCATCCTCGAGTGCCCGGAGGTCGGGGCGCAGCCGGGGCAGGCGGTGCCGGACCGGCTCGAACAGCGCGTCCGGGAAGTCGAACGCCTCGGCCTGGACGTCTTGCGGCAGCGCGAGGGCGACCGGCCCGCAGTCGGCCGGGTCGGTGAGCACCCGGGCCACCTGGGGCAGCGTGGCGATCAGCTGCTCGGGCCGGGTGATCCGGTCGAAGTAGCGGCTGACCGCCCGGAACGCGTCGTTGACCGTGCGGGTCGGGTCGTCGAAGTGCTCCACCTGCTGCAGCACCGGATCCGGCGCGCGGCCGGCGAACGTGTCGCCGGGGAGCAGCAGCAGCGGCAACCGGTTGGCGTGCGCGACCCCGGCCGCGGTCACCATGTTCAGCGCGCCCGGCCCGATCGAGGAGGTGGCCACGCCGACCTGCCGCCGCTGCGTGGCCTTGGCGAGGCCGACGGCGGCCAGCGCCATGCCCTGCTCGGTGTGCCCGCGCCAGACCGGCAACCGGTCCCGGGTCTCGTGCAGCGCGGTGCCGAGGCCGAGCACGTTGCCGTGCCCGAAGATCGCGAACACAGCCGGGAACAGCGGCACCTCGGTGCCGTCCAGCAGCTCGCCGCGCTGGGCGATCAGCCAGCGGACGAGGGCCTGGGCGGTGGTGAGCTTCATGGGCGGACCTCCCAACCGCCGGGCGGACGTGCGATGAATGACCCATTCACCGCGCCGGGTGCACTGAATGAGGCATTCATCGCACTCGGCCCTCCGCGTTGGTGACCGGGCAGCGCGGGTCGGGTTGCTGCGCCGCCCAGGTGTCGCGCACCCAGGCGTGCGCGGGGTCGTCGCAGAACGCCATGGAGCGCTCGGGGCCCGGCCCGGCGAGCACGTTCAGGTAGTACATCGGGTAGCCGGGCGCGGCCACGCATGGGCCGTGATAGCCACGCGGGATCAGGAACACGTCACCGTCGCGCACGGTCACGTCCTCGTCGATGGCGCCGTCCGCGGTGTAGGTGCGGTGGAAGCCGAAGCCCGCCGCGCCCTCGATGCGGAAGTAGTAGATCTCCTCGTTGACCACGGGGCACGGCTCGGTGTCGTCATGCTTGTGCGGCGGGTAGGAGGACCAGTTCCCGTCCGGGGTGATCAGCTCGCAGGCGTTGAGCTTGTCGGCGTGGTCCCAGACGCCGGGGACGCCGAAGTTGGTGACCTGGCGGGTGGCGTTGCCGGCGCCGCGGACCTCCACCGGGACCCGCTCGGCCGGCCCGTACTTCGGCGCGAGCCGCCGCGTGCACCGGGCCATCGGCAGGGCGAGCTCACAGCTGTCCACAGTGGACAATTCGACCACGGCGTCCCTCGGCACGTAGGCAAAGTCGGTGACCCTGGCGAAGACGGACTCCCGGCCGGCCAGCGGGTAGCGCTCGCCGTCCACGTCTACCGTGACGGATCCGCTCAGTGGCAACACGAATGCCTCGAACTCACCGGTCGCCAAAGTCCGCCGGGCACCGGCGGCCAGCCGGAGCACGCGAAGACCGGTGTAGGTCCAGCCGGCGTCCTCCGGGGTGAGCCGCACCGGGTCGGCGCCGTCCTCGAGTGTCCCGTGTGGACGGTGCAGGCTCACCGGCCCTCCCCGCGCAGGATCTTCGCAGCGGCCTCGACCGCGCCGGCCACGTCGCCGCCGGGCGGGTAGAGCAGCGTCCGGCCCACCACCAGGCCGCGCACCGCCGGGTGACGCAGCGCCGTCGCCCAGGACGTCAGGTCGTCCGCCACGTCCACCGAGGGCACGCCGCCGAGCACCACGACCGGGAGTGTGGTCGCGTCCAGGGCAGACGGGTCCTCCGGGGCGGGGAGCTTGAGCCAGGTGTGCGCGGAGGTCACACCGAGCCCGGCGGCCACCGCGACCGCGTGGGTGAGCGCGACGGGGTCCCTGTCCAGTACCAGGGCGCCGGACTCGTCGCGCCGGTAGGGCAGCGGCTCGACCATGGCCATCAACCCGTGCCCGGCGAGGTCCGAAACGGCCCGGGCGCAGGCCTCCAGCGTGCGTATCGTATACGGGTCCTCGTATACGATACGCAGGAGCATCTTCCCGCCGTCCAGCCCGCTGCTGGCGATGGACGGCACATCGTATGCGGTGAACCGGTCGTCGATCTCCCAGTCCGCGCCGGCCAGGCCGCCGCGGTTCATCGAGCCGATCACGATCTTGCCGTGCAGCCCGTCCAGCAGGAGCAACTCCTCGACCACGTCCGGGGTCGCCAGCAGCCCGTCGACGTCGGGATTGGCCAGCGCGATAAGCAGTCGCTCCAGCAGCGAGCGCCGGTCGGCCATGGCCAAGGGGTCCGCGCCGACGCCGAGCGCCCCACGGGCCGGATGGTCGGCGGCGACCAGGAACAGCGTGCCGCGCTCGGACAGCAGCCGCTCGCGCCGCCGCCGGTTCACATAGGCCTCGCCGATGGCGCCCGGGTCGGTCGCCCTGGTGTGCAACAGTTCGGCCCACTGCGCGTCGGTGATCATCACGTCAGCCCGCCTCGTCAGTTCAGGTGCCTGTTCTTTTGCAGCAACTGTTCGTTCGAACGAACAGTTGGAAACGGGTGAATGATCGTCCCCTCGCTCACAGCAGCTCCTCGATCTCCGCGGGCTCCGGCATGGCGTCGGCGCAGGCAAGCCGGCCGGCCACGAGGGCGCCGGCGGCGTTGGCGTAGCGGGCGACACGCACGGGATCCCAGCCGGACAGCAGGCCGTGCACGAGCGCGCCGCCGAACGCGTCGCCGGCGCCAAGCCCGCAGACCACCTCCACCGGTTGCGGCGGCACGGTCCACGCGCCCTCGGCGGTCGCCACCAACACGCCGTCGGCACCCTTCTTCACCACGGCCAGCTCGATTCCGCGCGCCAGCAGGCGGTTCGCCGCCTCGTCCGGGTCGGCGGTGCCCACAGCCACCTCGACCTCCGCCCGGTTGCCGACCGCCACCGTGACGTGGTCCAGCATCCAGCCGATCTCCGCCCGCGCACTGTCTACAGAGGACCAGAACATCGGCCGGTAGTCGAGGTCCAGCACGGTGTGCCGGCGCCGGTCGCGGCGCGCCAGCATCGCGCGCTGGGTGGCGCGGGCGGGCTCGGTGGACACCCCGGTGCCGGTCACCCACAGCACCGGCACCTCTGCGACCACGTCCCACGGCACGTCCGCCTCGGTCAGCGTGAGGTCCGGCGCCACCGGCAACCGGTAGAACAGCAGCGGCGGGTCGGCCGGCGGATCCAGCGCGCAGAACACCACCGGGGTGAGCAGATCTTCCGCGGTGCCGACGAAATCGGGAGCCACGCCGAACCCGCGCAGCGCGTTGCGCACGTAGCCGCCGAACGGGTCGGGCCCGACCTTGGTGAGCACCGCCGAGCGCCGCCCGAGCCGGGCCGCGGCCACCGCCACGTTGGTCGCCGTGCCACCAAGGGACCTCGCGAACGTCCGCACCTCGCCCAGCGGCACCCCGCTCTGCTCGGGGTACAGGTCCACCCCCACCCGCCCGACGGTCAGCACCTCCAGGCTCATGGGGCGCGCAACTCGTGCTGCAGCGCCTCGAGCTCGGCACCACCGGCCATCTGGCGGGTGAGCTCCTCGAGGGTGATGTCCGCCTTGGCGAAGCTGCCCAGCGAGCGGCCGCGCTTGAGGAGCAGGAAGCGGTCGCCGACCGGATAGGCGTGGCGCGGGTTGTGCGTGATCAGCACGACGCCGAGGCCGCGGTCCCGGGCCTGGGCGACGTAGCGGAGCACCACGCCGGCCTGCTTGACGCCGAGCGCCGCGGTGGGCTCGTCCAGGATGAGCACCTTCGCTCCGAAGTGGACGGCCCGGGCGATGGCCACGCACTGCCGCTCACCGCCGGACAGCGTGCCCACCGGCTGTTCCACGTCGCGCAGGTCGATGCCCATCTCCGCCAGCGCCCGCTTGGCCGTGGCGCGGCCGGCGCGGCGGTCGAGCATCCGGAACGGGCCCCAGCCGACGGTCGGCTCGGAGCCCAGGAAGAAGTTGCGCCACACGCTCATCAGCGGCACCACGGCCAGATCCTGGTACACCGTGGCGATTCCGTGGTCGAGCGCCTCGCGGGGCGAGGAGAACCGGACCTCGTCGCCCGCCACCCGGAACGAACCGGTGTCGTGCTGGTGCACCCCGGCCAGGATCTTGATCAGCGTGGACTTCCCGGCGCCGTTGTCCCCCAGTACACAGGTGACCTCGCCGGCATTGACCACGGTGGACACGTCGCGCAGCGCGATCACGCTGCCGTAGGACTTCCCCACGTCGACGACATCGATCAAGGCACTCATCGCCGCACCCTCTCCGCCCGGCGCCGGAACGCGTTGTTCACCAGCACCGCGGACAGCAGCATGATGCCGAGAAAGAGCATGAACCAGTCGCTGTTCCACTGGGCGTACTGGATGCCCTGCCGGGCCATGCCGAAGATCAGCGCGCCGATCGCCGCGCCGACCGCGGAGCCGAACCCGCCGGTGAGCAGGCAGCCGCCGATCACCGCCGCGATGATGTACTGGAACTCGCCGCCGATGCCCTGGTTGGCCTGGACGCTGGCGAACCGCAGGATGTTCATGGAGCCGACCAGCCACGCGGCGAACGCGGTCGTCATGAACAGCAGGATCTTGGTGCGGGCCAGCGGCACGCCCACCGCGCGGGCGCTCAGCGCGGAGCCGCCGACCGCGAAGATCCAGTTGCCGAACCTGGTGCGCACCAGCACCCAGGCCGCCAGCGCGGTCACCGCCACCCACCACAGGATGGACGCCGGGAACGCCTGCCCGCCGACGTCCACAGTGGACGCGAACACGCCGCCCGCCGACTCGTAGCCGTCCGTCCGGCGCAT
The DNA here is from genome assembly GCF_036002505.1 of Actinophytocola sp. GTDB lineage: Bacteria > Actinomycetota > Actinomycetes > Mycobacteriales > Pseudonocardiaceae > DASYTH01. The sequence continues at coordinate 33,722 of NZ_DASYTH010000362.1, forward strand.
GCCGCTCACCTGGACGCTGCCGGTGATCGCCCGGGTCACCCCCAAGTTGATCCCCTGCAGGGCAAGGAAGGTGCCGAGCGTGACGATGAAGCTGGGCAGGCCGGTCCGCATCACCAGCCAGCCGTTGAACGCGCCGACGGCGAGCGCGAACACCAGCGACGCCAGCAGCGCCAGCCACACGTTCCAGCCGGCCCTGGTCGCCAGCAGCGCGGTGACCAGGGCGGTGGACGCCGTCATCACCCCGGCGGAGAGGTCGAACTCCCCACCGATCATGAGCAACGCCACCGCAACGGCCATGATGCCGAGCAGCGACGCGTCGTCCAGCCAGGTCGACGCGCCGCCCAGGCTGAGGAACTGCTCGGTCACCACGGAGAAGAACGCGAACACCAGCAGCGCGCCGAGCAGCGCGCCCACCTCGGGCCGGACCACCAGCCGGTCCAGGAACCGGGACTGGGCGATCCGTTCGTCAACAGGTGGAGCCGGTGCCTGCGTGGCGGTCATGGCCGTCCTCCTCAGCGGGTACCGCGCTTGGCGTAGTCGGCCACCTTGTCCACATTGGACCTGTCGACGAAGCCCGGGCCGGTCAGCACCGGGCTCCCACCCCCGACGGTGTTGGCGTTGTCGTTGTACAGCTTGAGCATCACGACCGGCAGATAGCCCTGCTCGTACTGCTGCTGGTCGACGGCGAACAGCACATCGCCGCTCTTGATCCGCTCGGCCACGTCGGCGTTGAGGTCGAACGTGGCGACCTGGGCCTTGCCGCCTGCGGCCTTGGCCGCGTCCGCGGCGAACACGGCGACCTGCGGGTTCAGCGTCAGCACGGCGTCGATGGCGGAGTCGGCCTGCAGCGCGCCGCGGATCCGGGACTGCGCGTCGGCGGCGTTGTTCAGGTCGACCTGGAGGGTCTGCACGGCACCGAAGCCCTGCTTGGCGCCGTCGCATCGCTGGGTGAGGCCGATGTTCCCAGCCTCGTGGATCACGCACAGCAGCTTGGTCTTCCCGGCCGCCTTGAGCTTCGCGCCGGCCTGCTCGCCGGCGATCGACTCCTCCTGCCCGACGTGCGCCAGCGCGCCGAACTCCTTGCTCTTCGCGCTCCCCGAGTTGATCGTGATCACCGGGATGCCGGCCTTGACCGCGTTCTCGATGGCGGTCTTCAGCGCGTCCGGGTTGGCCATGGACACGACGAGGCCGCCGACCTTCTGCGCGACCGCGTTGTCGATCAGCCGGGCCTGCGCGCCGGGGTCGCCGTCCGAGCTGTAGGTGACCGAGACGCCGAGCTGCTTGCCGGCCGCCTCGGCGCCGTTCTTGACCACGCTCCAGAACGCGTCGCCGGAGCCGCCGTGGGTGACCACCGCGACCTTGAGTTCGCCGGAGGACTGCTGCGGGGCCGCCGCACCGCCGGTGTTCTGCGCCGAGTTGTCCGCGGCGGGTCCGCTGCACGCGGCGGCGAGCAGGATGGCACCGGCCGACGCGGCGCCGAGCAGGAGCCGGCGGCGGGAAGGCCCGAAACGGTCGGACATCGTTGTCTCTCCTAGCAAGGATGTGGGCGTTAGCTGAGGGTGGAGGTGAGGTGCGCGAGGCTTCGCGCGGCGTCGCGCCGGGGACGGTCGTCCCCGGACGTGGAATCGCCTGACAGCACGGTGTCCTGTTCGAGGACGTACCAGCCGGTGTAGCCGGCGCCGGTGAGCACCCGGACCAGCGCGGGCACGTCGACGTCGCCGTCCCCCAACGGCACGTAGAGGCCCGCGCCGACCGCGTGCGTGTAGCTGATCTGACCGGCGCGGACCACCTCGGCGATGGCCGCCCGGACGTCCTTGAGGTGCACGTGCCCGACGCGGTCCGGGTGCCGGCGGGCCAGCTCCACCGGGTCGATGCCGCCGATCAGCAGGTGCCCGGTGTCCAGGCAGAGCGGCAGGTCCGAGTCGGCGAGGAACCGCTCAACCTCCACTGTGGACTCGACGTACGTGCCGATGTGCGGGTGCAGCACGGTACGCAGCCCGCGCCCGGCCGCGACGTCCCGGATCTTCCCGGCGGTGTCGATCAGGGTCCGCCACTTCTCGCCGGTGAGCGGCGGGCGCGCGTCGTACCCGGTCAGGCCGGTCGCGGCGGCGAGCACCAGCACCTCGGCGCCGGCCGTAGCGAGCAGCTCGACCACCTCGGCCGCATCGTCCATTGTGGACCAGACCTGGTTGGGGTCGTGCAGCACGACCGCGAGAAACCCGCCCACCAGGCGCATTCCGTGCCGGTTCAGCAGGCCGCGCAGCTCCGCCGGCTCCTCCGGCAGGTACCCGGGCGGGCCGAGCTCGGTGGCCACCAGGCCCAGCGCGGACATCTCGCCGAGCACGGTCTCCGAGTCCAGCATCCGCCCCCAGCCGGGAACTTCGCAGACGCCCCAGGAGATCGGCGCCGCGGCGATCTTGAGCTCGGTCATGCCCGCGCCTCCACCGTCTCGTCGAGCCGTACCGGGGCGCCGCTGCGCCGGGAGGCCTCGCAGGCGTCCGCCAGCCGCAGCGACACGACGCTGTCCCGCACCGGCGAGGGGTTCTCCGCCCGGCCGGCGACGACGTCCACGAACACCGCCATCTCGCTGACGTAGGCGCGGTGGAACCGTTCGGGGAAGCCGGGATAGGCGTCCGCCGCCACCCGCGGCCCGTCCGGTTCGAGCGAGTTCAGCGGGGTGCGCGGGTCGAGCCCGACGGCCAGCGCGTCGCGGCTGCCGAGCACCTCGATCCGGTGGTCGTAGCCGAGCGGGTCGTGCCGCCCGCCGGTGAGCACGGCGTGCGCGCCGCCGGCGAAGCGCAGCACGGCGACCACGTTGTCCACGTCGTCCGCGGCCGCGAAAGCCTGGTCCACCAGCACGGAGCCGGACGCGTACACCTCCACGACCGGCTCGCCGACCAGCCACGGGACCGCGTCCAGGTCGTGGATGAGCAGGTCCCGGAAGATCCCGCCGGAGGCCGGCAGGTAGCCGAAGTCCGGTGGCACGGCGTCGCTGCCGACGGCGCGCACCTGGTAGATCGTGCCGAGCGCGCCGGCCCGGATCCGGCGGTACAGCTCGGCCACCGCCGGGTCGAAACGGCGCTGGAAGCCCACCAGGACCGGGACTCCGGCGGCCTCCACCGCGCCGGCCAGGGCGTGCAGCTCATCGAGGTCGCCGGCGACCGGCTTCTCGCAGAGCGCCGGCACCCGGGCCGCGAGGCAGCGGCGCAGCACCTCCGGGTGGGTGTCGGTGGGGGTGGCCACCAGCACGCCGTCGCTGGCCGCGAGCAGCTCGTCGAGCGTGCCGACGGGCACCATTCCGCCGCCGGTCAGGGTGGCCACCTGCGCCGCGCGCCCGGGCACCGGATCGAACAGCAGCACCTCGTCCACGGCGGCGAGCGCGGCCAGGTTGGTGGCGTGCATCGTGCCGATCCGCCCCACCCCGGCGACCCCGATCCGCATGGGTCCTCTTCCTTCTTGACTTACCAAGCGTTAGAGCGCTCTACTTTGTTGGAGCGCTCCAATCCTGGTCAGGTCACAACGGGACTGTCAAGGCCGGAGGTCTGATGGATCGGCCGACGATGGAGGATGTCGCCGCCCGCGCCGGCGTGTCCCGCGCGCTGGTTTCGCTGGTCATGCGGGGCTCGCCGAAGGTGAGCGAGCACCGCCGCGCCGCCGTGTTGCGGGCCGCCGACGAGCTCGGCTACGCCCCGCACGCCATGGCCCGGTCGCTGGCCAGCCGCACCTCGCACTTCCTCGGGGTGATGGTCTCCGACCTGCACAACGCGTTCTGGGCGGAGATCGTCGACGGGCTGGACGCCTGCGCGCGCGATCTCGGCTTCGAGCTCGTCATCAACACCGGCGGCCGGCGGCCGGCGCGCGAGCGTCAGGCGCTGGCGAGCCTGCTCTCCTTCCGCCCGGCCGGGATCGCCCTGCTCGGCCCGGTCGTGCCGGCCACCGCGATCGCCGGCGCGGCGATGCAGGCCCCCCTGGTGCTGGTCTCCCGCTCCTCTCGACTGTCCTCGGTAGACACCGTGAACGACAACGGCCAGACCGGCTCCGGCCTCGCCGTGGACCACCTGGTTTCCTTGGGCCACAAGGACATCGTGCACATCGACGGCGGCGGCGGCTCGCAGGCCGCACCCCGCCGGACCGGCTACCTGGCCGCCATGCGCCGGCACGGCCTCGCCCCGTCCGTGGTGGGCAGCGAGTACACCGACACGGCCGGCGCCAAGGCGGTCCGCGAGCTGCTCGACGCGCGCGGCCACCACCTGCCCACCGCCATCGTCGCCGCCAACGACTTCAACGCCATCGGTGCGATCTCCGCCCTCGAGGAGGCCGGCCTGCGCGTCCCCGCCGACGTCTCGGTGGTCGGCTACGACAACACCTCGCTGGCGGCCCTGCGCCACGTCTCGCTCACCACCGTCGACCAGCCCCGCACGGAGATGGGCCGGCTCGCCGCCGAGGCCCTGATCCAGCGTGTCCGCGGCGAGCGCACCGACCCGGTCCGCCACCTGCTCCGCCCCTCGCTGGTCGTCCGCGCCACCACTGGTCCGCCTCTCCGGAATTTTTGACGCGGTTGCGTTCCAGCTGATGGTGCGGGTGGCGGGTGAGCCATGGCTGGGTACCGTCACGGTCCCCTGAGCTTCCGTTGGCAGGCACGACCGTCCAACCCAACCCATCAAATTCAATTGATGTATTGTCGAGGGCATGACGCCACCCGAGCCACCACCGTTCGTGCGGATGGCGGCGGACCCGCTGCGCTGGCGGCTGCTGTGGGAGCTGGCCCGCAGCGACCGCCGGGTGCGGGAGCTGGTGACGCTGAGCGGTCAGCCGCAGAACCTGGTCTCCTACCACCTGGGTCGGCTCCGGACCAGCGGTCTGGTCGGGGCCCGGCGCAGCAGCTTCGACGGGCGGGACGTCTACTACCACCTGGATCTGGCGCGGTGCGCCCAGTCTCTGGTGGCGGCCGGGACAACGCTGCATCCCGGGTTGCGGCTCGAACCCGCGACCGGACCGCGTGACCCGGCTCCGTGCACGGTGCTGTTCTTGTGCACGGGCAACAGCGCCCGGTCCCAGGCGGCCGAGGCGCTCACCACGGCGCGCTCCGGCGGCCGGGTGCACGCGTTCAGCGCGGGCAGCCACCCCAAGCCGCTGCACCCGCATGCGGCGCGGGTGCTGGCCGCCCGCGGCATCGAGCCGGACGGCCTGCGGCCCAAGCATCTCAGCGTGTTCGCCGAGCGGCGGTTCGACTACGTGATCACGTTGTGCGACCGGGTGCGGGAGGTGTGCCCGCAGTTCCCGGGTGATCCCGGCTATCTCCACTGGAGCATTCCCGACCCCGCCGCCGGCGGCGCCACCTATCCGGAATTCGAACAGATGGCGGCCGAGCTGGAGACCCGCACCGGGTTCTGGCTCTCCGCCCAGGAGGTGTGATGACCAGCCCGGAAGACATGGTCAACGTTCGCTACATGGTCGACGACGTGCAGAAAGCCGTCGACTTCTACACCGGTCACCTCGGCTTCACGCTGCGCACCAGCGCGGTGCCCGCGTTCGCCGACGTGACCCGCGGCAAGCTGCGGCTGCTGCTGGCCGGGCCGCGCAGCTCGGCCGGCCGGGCCATGCCGGACGGCCGCAAGCCCGAGCCCGGCGGCTGGAACCGCATTCATCTGATCGTGCCCGACATCGCCGCCGAGGTCGCCCGGTTGGGCGCCGAGGGCGTGCCGTTCCGCAACGAGATCATCAGCGGGCCCGGCGGCAAGCAGATCCTGATCGAGGACCCCGCGGGCAACGTGGTCGAGCTGTTCGAGCCCGCCGCTCAGTCGTCCTGACCGTCCCGCCGGTGGCGCTTCACCCGGGCCCGGCGGCGCTTGTCGGCGAGCCGGCGCTCCCGGGCGGCCCGGGTCGGCTTGGTCGGCCGGCGGGCCGGCGGGGGTGGCGCCGCGGCGGCCCGGAGCAGCGCGGCGAGGCGGTCGCGGGCGGCCGCGCGGTTGGCGAGCTGGGCGCGGTGCTCGCTGGCGGCGACGGTGAGCACGCCGTCGACCAGGCGCGTGGCCAACCGCTCCAGGAGCCGCGGCCGGAGCCATTCGGGGATGGACGGCGAGGTGGCCACGTCGAAGGACAGCTCGACGCGGCTGTCGGCGGTGTTCACGCCCTGACCGCCGGGGCCGGAGGACCGGGAGAAACGCTCCCGCAGCTCGCCGGCGGGAATCACCAGCGAGTGGGTCACGGTCAGGTCGTCGGCCACCCCACCAGCATGCCCGGGCCTCAGTAGTACGTGAGGCCGGGCAGGGTGGCGATGATCTGGAGCAGCTTGGCGTCCAGCGGCGGGGCCGGGCGGCTGGTCGGTTTGTCCACGAAGCCGCGGACGGTGAGGTTCGTGGAGGTGACGTACACGATCGTGCCGTCCGGCCGCAGGGCGTACACCGCGTTCGACAGGTAGCCGGAGCTGTGCCGCTCGGCGCTGATCCGCATCCGGATGTTCGACTCCTGAAGCACGCTGCAGGCGGTCTCGGCCGGCGAGGCATCGGCGCAGGTGGGCACCTTTCGGTCCGGGCCGGAGTAGTTGATCGTCAGGTCGAGGCTGCCGATCCCCTCGGCGTCCCACAGGTCCGCGGTCAGGTGGTAACCGCCGTTGGCGTACCGGAACTCCAGCGGCGCCCGCCCGTCGTCCACCACGGCCACCGGGGTGAACTCGGCCGGGATGATCCTGGTTGACAGGACCTTGGTCAGCGCCGCGGCACGTGCCTCGATGACGGGTTCCGGCACGGACGTGGCGGTGGTGAGGGGCAGTTCCGGGCCAGGCGGCGCGACCTCGGACGTAGTCGGCGCCGGCACCGAAGCAGGGGTCAACGATGGTGGTGCGGCCACCTCCTCTGGATCGTGCCCGGGCAGGCCGGTGATCATGGCCGCGCCGATCAGCACGACCAGCACGCTCGCCGCCACCCCGCCAGACGTGGCGACCCGGCGCAGCCGCACCGCCCGCCGCCCGCGCCGCAGCACCGCCTCCCGGTCCAGGGCGAGCGGCGGCTCCGGCCCGAACGCCCGGCCGAGCAGCTCCCTGATCTCGCCGTCCCCGCTCATTTCTGCTCCGCCACCGGATCTTCGGCCAGCAACCGGCGCAGTGCCGCCAAGCCCTTGGCCGCCTGGCTCTTCACCGTCCCCTCGCTCCTGCCGAGCAGCGCCGCGGTCTCGGTGACCGACAGGTCCTCCCAGTAGCGCAGCACCACGACCGCGCGCTGCCCGGCGGGCAACTGCGCCAGCGCACGGCGCACGTCCACAGCCTCGTCCACGCCGTTCGGCGGGCCGGCAACCTCGGGCAGCTCCTCGACGACGCTCTCCCGGCGGCGGAACGCCCGCCGGGACTCGTCGATCGCGGAACGCACCATGACCTTGCGCGAGTAGGCGTCGACGCTGCCGTCCCGGCGCAGCCGCGGCCACGCCATGTAGACCTTCGTCAGCGTGGTCTGCACAAGATCCTCCGCGCGGTGCCAGTCGCCACCGCAGAGCAGGTAGGCGGTCCGGCGCATGACAACGGCCCGGCTGTCCAGGAACTCCCCGAACTCCGCGTCGCGGTTCAGCACCGTGTTCTCTTACTTGGCTCGATGGCGCAGCGCCAGTCCATGGTCCTCTCGGTCACCCGGTGGTACGGGACGGCCGGCAGCTCGGTTGCCTCACCCGCTCACGGGATGCACAGAGGAACTTCAGAATCGCGGGTGATCGCCGCGGAGCTCGGCCCGCGGCGCGTCCGGGTCGTCGCCGGTCGGGGTGATCTCACCGAGCACCCAAGCGGGCACGTGCCGGGCGGTGAGCACGGCCAGCGCGCGGTCCACGTCCTCGGCAGCCACCACGGCCACCATGCCGACGCCCAGGTTGAAGGTCTGCTCCATCTCGGCGCGCTCGACCCGGCCGCGCTGGGCGATCACCGAGAACACCGGGGCCGGCGTCCAGGTGCCGCGGTCGAGTACCGCCCGCACCCCGCGGGGCAGCACCCGGAGCAGGTTCGCCACCAGGCCGCCACCGGTGACGTGCGCGAACGTGCGCACCTCGGTCTCGGCGGCCAGCGCCAGGCAGTCCTTGGCATAGATCCGGGTCGGCTCGAGCAGCTCCTCGCCGAGCGAGCGGCCGAACTCCTCGACGATGCCGCCCAGCGGCATCCGGGCGATGTCCAGCAGCACGTGCCGGGCCAGCGAGTAACCGTTGGAGTGCAGCCCGGAGGAGCCCATCGCGATCACCACGTCGCTGGGCCGGACCCGCTCCGGCCCGAGCACCTGGTCGGCCTCGACCACGCCCACCCCGGTGGCGGACAGGTCGTAGGCGCCGTCGGCCATCAGCCCGGGGTGCTCGGCGGTCTCCCCGCCGAGCAGCGCGCAGCCGGCCTGCAGGCAGCCGGTGGCGATGCCCTTGACCAGCGCGGCGATCAGGTCCGGCAGCACCCGGCCGACCGCGATGTAGTCCTGCAGGAACAGCGGCTCGGCGCCGCACACCACGAGGTCGTCGACCACCATGGCGACCAGGTCGATGCCGACCGTGTCGTGGATGCCCAGGGCCTGCGCCACTGCGATCTTGGTGCCGACGCCGTCGGTGGAGGACGCCAGCAGCGGGTCCTTCCAGCGGTCCAGCCGGAGCCGGAAGAGCCCGGCGAACCCGCCGATGCCGCTGACCACCTCCGGTCGGGTCGCCTTCTCCGCCCACGGCTTGAGCTGCTCGACGGCCTGCTCACCGGCCTCGATGCTCACCCCCGCGGCGGCGTAGGTAGCGGGCGGGGGTTCGGAGATCTCGGTCATACGGTGTTCAACGATTCGCTCGCAGGCTCGCTCATGTCGGTTCAGGGTCGCTGGAGTGCCTCCTCGGCACCGTACCCGGCGGGCAGAACGGGCGCGGCGGAACCGTTGACGCCCTTCTCCAATCCCTCCAGGAGATACTTGCCGATTTTGGCCGACTCGGGCAGGGCGATCGGGTAGTGGCCGTCGAAGCAGGCCGTGCAGAGCCGGGACCGGGGCTGCTCGCTGGCCGCGACCAGGCCCTCCAGCGACACGTAGCCCAGTGAGTCCGCGCCGATCGAGCGACGCACCCCGTCGATGTCCAGGCCGTTGGCGATCAGCTCGGCGCGGGAGGCGAAGTCGATGCCGTAGAAGCACGGCCAGCGCACCGGCGGCGAGGCGATCCGGACGTGCACCTCGACCGCGCCGGACTCGCGCAGCATCCGCACCAGGGCGCGCTGGGTGTTGCCGCGCACGATCGAGTCGTCCACCACGACCAGGCGCTTGCCACGGATCACGTCGCGCAGCGGGTTGAGTTTGAGCCGGATGCCGAGCTGGCGGATGGTCTGCGACGGCTGGATGAACGTGCGCCCCACGTAGGCGTTCTTCACCAGGCCCGAGCCGTACGGAATGCCGGAGGCCTGGGCGTAGCCGATCGCGGCCGGCGTGCCGGACTCCGGCACCGGGATCACCAGGTCGGCCTCGGCCGGCGACTCCTCGGCGAGGCGGCGGCCGATGTCCACCCGGGTGGCGTGCACGGACCGCCCGCTGATCGTGGTGTCCGGCCGGGCCAGGTAGACGAACTCGAACACGCAGCCCTTCGGCTCCGGGTTGGCGAACCGGGACGAGCGCAGCCCGTCGTCGTCGATGGCCAGCAGTTCGCCGGGCTCCACCTCACGGACGAACGAGGCGCCGACGATGTCCAGCGCCGCCGTCTCGCTGGCCACCACCCAGCCGCGGGAGAGCCGGCCGAGCACCAGCGGGCGGACGCCGTGCGGGTCACGCGCCGCGTACAGCGTGGACTCGTCAGCGAACACCAGGCAGAACGCGCCGCGCACGGTCGGCAGCAGCTCCAGCGCGGCCTGCTCGAGACCCCGGTCCGCGGCGGCCGCGGCGAGCAGCCCGCAGAGCAGGTCGGAGTCCGTGGTCGCACCGTTCTTCGTGACGATGCCGGTGGCCCGCGCACGCTCCTGGAGCTCCGCCGTGTTCACCAGATTTCCGTTGTGTCCCAAGGACAATCCGCTGCCGATGGCGGTGGTGCGGAAGGTCGGCTGGGCGTTCTCCCAGGTGGTGGAGCCGGTCGTGGAGTATCTGCAGTGCCCGACCGCCACGTAACCACGCAGCGACGAGAGCACCTGCTCGTCGAACACCTGGCTGACCAGGCCGAGATCCTTGAACACGACGATCTGCTGGCCGTCCGAGACGGAGATCCCGGCCGCCTCCTGGCCGCGGTGCTGCAGTGCGTACAGGCCGTAGTAGGTGAGTTTGGAAACCTCTTCGCCGGGTGCCCAGACCCCGAACACCCCACACTCCTCGCGGGGCTCGGTCTCGGATCCAGCGCTGAACTGGTCGTCTGCCACCGAAGCGTCTCCAGGCGGGAGGTGTGATCTGCACGTGCATTTTCAGTCTAGGCGCAGGTCGCCAACCGCCGGCTTAACCCGATGGGTGGGTCTCGGCACATTCACAGCCGAACGAGCGGCAGAAGGTTGCTCAGGTCGGCCCGGGTGCCGGAGGCGGTGACCCGACCAGCGGTGAGGGCGTCGGCCCAGGTGAGGTGGCCGGTGGCGAGCTCGAGCCAGGTGCGGGCGTCGGTCTCGACGATGTTGGGCGGGGTGCCACGGGTGTGCCGGGGGCCCTCGATGCACTGGACGGCGGCGAACGGCGGGACCCGCACCTCGACGGTGTTGCCGGGGGCCAGGTCGGCCAGCAACCGCACGCTCAGCCGCACGGCGGCAGCCAGCGTGACGCGGTCCGGGTCGGGGCCGTCGCCGGAGAGCCAGCGGGCGACGGCCGCCAGCCGGGTCCGCAACTCGTGCGGGTCGACGGGCCGGCGGCCGGGCACCCTCGGTCCTAGTCCCCGGCCGATCTGCTGACCTCGCCGAGCATCTGGTCGACGTGCTGGATGATCCGGCGGGAGTCGGCGGGCGAGATCGTGGTCCAGAGGTGGCCGTCCTGGGAGCGGCGGCGGATCTGGACGTAGCGGCCGTCCTCGGTGTCGAAGAACGACACCACCCGCTCGGCGCGCTGGCGGCGGCCGAGGCGGTCGCGGGCGGCCGCGCCGAAGTTGCCGGTGCCGAGCACGTCGCTGATCATCGTGGCCAGCGCGTTGGCGTCGTCCTCGCGGACCCCGTGGCTGAGCAGCGCGCCGTGGAAGCCCTGCTGGGTCCCGCCGGCCTCGTTCGCCGCCGCCTCGAAGTCCTCGCTGCGCAGGCTGACCGACTGCCCGGGCCCCGCCGGGCGGTCCGTCAGCAGCCCGACGGCGGACGAGGCCAGGCTCTCCGCCGAGACCCGCCGCAGGGTCAGCGCCTCGCCGGCGAGCACGGCCAGCACCGCCGCGTTACCCGTGGCCGCCGCGAGCAGCCGCACGCTGCCGTCCACGTACGCCCGGCCGTCGACCTCGCGGTCGGGCCGGGCCAGCAACCCGAGCAGGTACTCGATCTCGGGGTGTACCGCCACCGGCCGTCCGAGTCCGCGACCCTCGAGGTCGGCCCACGCCTTCTCTTCCAGCGCGGCCCGCTCCTCGAAGGTCTTACCGGGCGAGGGCACCTTCACCACCAGCGGCATCGAGCCGAGTTGCAGGTGCTCCCACAGCACGTCGAACTCGAGGGCCGAGAGCGAGATCGGTTCGTGGTCGATCTCCGGCTCCGTCCCTAGTCCCAAAATGGTCACGACTCTTCGGTCTTCGGTTCCTCGCCGATCACCGCGGGCGACACCATCCGGTCGTCGTCGAACACACCGGTGGTCTCCAGCAGGTAGTCGGGCGAGAAGCGCTCCTCGTCCTCCTCGCCGGGAGTACCGGCCCCGCCGCCCATCGGGGAGGAGCCGAGCCCACCGCCGCCGCGAGCGCCGGCACCGCCAGGGCCGGCCGCGCCGCCGCGGCCGCCGAACCCGCCCTCACCTGCGGGAGCGCCGAGGCTGCGGCCCACCTGCGCGCCGGGACGCGAGCCCTCCGCGCCCGGGCTGCCGGCACCGAGGCCACCGGTGCCGGGCCGGGCGCCGCTGCCGCTCTCCGGGCCGCCCGCGCCGCCCAGGCCGGGCGTGCCGCGCAGACCCGGTTGGGTGTTCCGGCCGCCCAGTTCACCGGGCTGCGACCCGGTGGGCAGCGACGTGGTCGGGAGCGGGTAGTTGCCCCCGGGACGCGGCGGACCCCCGTACGTCGGGTTGTTGCCGCCACCGCCACCGGGCGGAAGCGTCGTGGGGTCCGGGAACGCCCCACCGGTGGGCGGCGGGGTCGGCGTGAACGTCGAGGGGGTGGTCGTGCCACCGGACACGACGGGAGCGGAGCTGCCGGAGGTGGTCGGCGGCAGCGTGCGGCCGCCGGTACCGGTGCTGCCGGTCCCGGTGCTGGGCGGGGTGGTGATGCTGCTGGTCTGGGTGCCGCCGCTGGGGCCGGAGTAAGTGCCGCTGGACATCCAGCTGCCGATCTGACCACCCGAGCTGGAGCTGCCCGACGGCGGGCTGGTCGAGATCTGGAAGTCCGGCGGAGGCACGAAGGTGCCCAGCGTGTTGCGGTTCCAGGTGCTGTTGGACTCGTAGGTCTCCATCGTGTCGACGGCCTTCTGTTCGGCCGCCGACTGCGCCGCCTCCTGCGCTTCGTGGTCGGCCGACTGCTGGGCCACGGCGAGCGCCGGACCGGGGTTGCCAAGCGCGGCCATCGCACCGGCCCCGATCTGCTGCCACCCGGCCGGCGCCGGCGTGGTCACCTCCACCGGCTTGGGCATCTCGGCCCGGGCGGTGGAGACGAAGCTGGCCTGGTCCTCGCTCGAGATCCGCATGACGGAGGTGGCCGTCTGGGTGTCGCCGGCCCACTGCTGCAGCGGGTTGATCGCGGTGGTCGCGTCGGCCGACGCGAGGCCCTGCCAGCTCGTCTGCAGCTTGCCCAGCGCGTCGTTGAGGTCCTTGTCGATGTGCCCGAGCTCCTCGGTGAGACCGCTCCAGTACGCGGTCTGCGCGTTGGACGCCCCGGCCCCGGGACCGCCGTTGATCATCTTGTACATGTCGGGGTGCGAGAGGCCTCGCCACCGAACAGTCATGTCGCTCGTCCCTCCGGTGTCCGTAGGCCTACTCGTGGCCGCTCATCCGCGCGGTGTTGTCGCCGTCCATGAGCCCGTAGCCGCGCTGCGTCTGCTCCAGCGCCTCGGTCACCTGGTTCAGCATGTGGTGGTACTGGAAGAGGACCTGGGCCGCCGAGTCGGCGCCGCTGGCGGACCGCTCGGCGAACTGGGTCGCCGTCTCGCCGCTGACCGGATCGTGTGCCCACGCCGGGAAGTCGAGCCCGTTGAGCTCGTCGACCTTGTGCTGGACCCGGTCCCGGGCGCTCCGGAAGGCGGTCAGCGCCGCCGGGATGGCCGACCATTCGATGAACAGGGTCTCGTTGCCGGTGAGATTCTGCGAGGAGGAGGTGCTTCCCCCACCACCGTCTGCCAGGAACACGGTGCGTCTCCCTCAGTGCTGTGCATTCGCGACGACTGTAGCTCTGACGGCAAGGCCCTGTGGAACGGTTCCCACAGCTTCCACCTGTCCGTGAGTCTCCGGTGAGACGTCGCATCGGGTGCGTGATGACGGTACCGAACAGGCAGGGCCGATGGTGGGGAACCTACGATCTCGCGCATGGCAGCGGTGGAGGACCTCCCACCCGAGATCACGGCCGAGATGCGGGCCGCGGCTCGGGAGAACCCGAACTCGTGGCTCTACGTGATCGATCCCGCGCTGGACCCGGACGGCGAGGTCCCGCCCTCGGGCGTGATCGGGATGTACCCGGTCAACGAGCGGGGCGAGATCGAGGACGCCTTCCAGCCCAACGCCGGCTTCCGGCCGTCGCCGGTGGTGCCGGACCTCGAGCGGCTGCTCGAGCTGGTCCGCGACGGCGAGCGGGACCAGGCCGAGCTGCTGCCCATGGTGCTGGCCGCCCGGTTGCTGCTCTACGCCGCCGGGCCGGCCGACACCTCGGTGACCGGTTTTCCGAACCGGCGGCACGGCACGATCGTGGTGCCGGTGTGCACCGCGCCCGCGCACGTGCCGCCGGCCTGGCCGGGCTGGCGGGAGATCACCGGGCGGGATCTTGTCCCGCTGCTGCACGGGCACCCGCTGGTGATCAACCCGAGCGGCCCGGTGACCGCGCTGATCGCAGTCCCGCCTCTCCGGAATTAGCAGTCCCGCCTCTCCGGAATTAACTGCTGTCGTCGCGTTCCAGCGAACGCTGCGGTTGTCGGGTTGATTGTGGCTGGGTGCCGTCACGGTCCCCTGAGGTGCGGTTGGGTGGGGCGAGGCTCTTGTCAACCCGCGATGATCCATCGGACACGCCCCGGTTAGACGTCCACCTCGTCGGTCGCGTTGGCCGCGTCGGCGGCGAGGCCGATGCCGCAGTTGGGGGCTGACCAGGAGTTGGACGTGCGGATGTCGACGTGGGTGTGGTCGTTGTGGTCGGGGTAGCCGGGGCCGAAGATGCCGCCGAAGCCGTGGTTGCGGGCCTCCTGGGCCATCCGGCACAGGGAGGGTGAGCCGACCAGGTCGGCCGCGGTGCCGTAGAGGTGCTGGCTGTTGCTGGCGCCGCCGACCGAGGCGTTGCACTGGATGTTGCGGAACCCGCTGCTGATGGTCAGCGGGGCGTCGCCGAGGGCGTGCCGGAGCGCTTCGAGCTGCCACATGGTGCGCAGCGCGTTGGCCCGGGTGGCCGACTCGGACAGCGGGCCGCCGTCGAACCCGCTGCCGCCGCAGCCGTCGTCCAGCTCGGAGTAGTTGAAGTGGATGGGCGTGCAGTCGTCGTCCTGCAGTTCGTAGAGCTTGGTGAACGTCTGCGGGCCGGCGACGCCGTCGGCACCGAGCCCGTAGGCCTGCTGGAAGCGGATCACCGCGGACCGGGTCGCCGGGCCGAAGTCGCCGTCGATGCCCAGGTGCGCGCCGGTGCCCGGCCAGCCGGCCACCCGGATCTGCAGTTGCCGGACGTCCTCGCCGTTCGCGCCCTGACTGAGGGTGCGGCCCCAGGTGAAGCAGCCGTCCGCGGCGGCCTGGTTGGTCGCCGACGAGACCAGCAGGCCGCCCGCGGCCAGGGCGAGCGCGGTCAGGATCCGGAGCAACGGGACGGCGAACCTACGGGTGCGTGCCATGTGTGGGCCTCCAGTGCTAGCTAGAAACTGAGGGCTCGAAAGGAATGTCGGCGTTCCGCTGGTCGTTCGGCCGGCGGTTGGCCAACCGGTTCGTCGGGCAGACCTCCGGCCTACCCTCCTCACCGGCGAGCCCTCGGGCAGGGAGAAAATTACACACAGGCTTTACTCGTCGTTGGCGAGTCCCGTCAAGGGTTGACCCAACCAGCGCTCGATCTCTTCGGGGCGGCCGGGTTTGGCGAACAGCCAGCCCTGGGCGGAGTCGCAGCCGATCTGGCGGAGCAGGTCGACCTGGGACTGGGTCTCCACGCCCTCGGCGGTCACCTCGAGCTCGAGGGTGTGGGCGAGCTGGACGAGTGCGGTGACGATGCGGGTGTCCACCGAGGAGGGAGCGCCGTCGCGGAGGCCTTCCACGAAGGAGCCGGCGATCTTGAGCGAGTGCACCGGGAGGTGGCGCAGGTAGGCCAGGTTGGAGTAGCCGGTGCCGAAGTCGTCGATGGCGATGCGGACACCGAGGGCGGCCAGCTCGTGCAGGGCGGCCAGCGGCTCGCCGGCGGTGCCCATGATCGCGCTCTCGGTCAGCTCCAGTTGCAGGTGGCTGGGCGGGACCCCGGCGCCCTCCAGGATCGCGCCCACGTCGGCGACCAGGGTCGGCTCGGCGACCTGCCGGGCCGCCAGGTTCACGCTCACCAGGGGCGCGGCCGGGCCGTAGCGGTCGAGCCACTCGCGGGCCTGGTCGCAGGCCTCGGCCAGCACCCAGCGGCCCAGCGGCACGATCAGCCCGGTCTCCTCGGCCAGGCCGATGAACCGGTCCGGCCCGAGCCGGCCGAACTCCGGGTGCGCCCAGCGAACCAGCGCCTCCACCCCGAACAGGTTGCCGTCGTGCAGGCTCAGCAGGGGTTGGTAGTCCACGTAGAACTCGCCGTGCGCCAGCGCCGCCGGCATGGTCGCGGACAGCGTGAACCGGGCGATCTCCTTGGCGTTGCGCTCCTTGTCGTAGCAGGCCCAGCGGCTCTTGCCGGCCAGCTTGGCCCAGTGCAGCGTGACGTCGGCGTCGCGCATGACCTCCGCGGGCGTCGAGTCGGCCACCGCGCGCTCCACGATCCCGATGCTGGCCGAGACCGCGAGCCGGTGCCCGCCGATGCGCACGGGTTCGGACAGGCAGCGCAGGATGTCCTCGGCGAGGGCCACCGCCTCGTCGACGGTCGTGCTGTTCTCCACCAGCACCAGGAACTCGTCGCCGCCCATCCGGGCCACCAGCCGGTCGTCCGCCGAGACCAGCCCGTCCAGCCGGCTCGCCACGGCCACCAGGAGCTGGTCGCCGATCACGTGCCCGAGGCTGTCGTTGATCGCCTTGAAACCGTCGAGATCCAGGTAGCACAAGGCGATCCGGCCGGTGCCGCCGGCGGTGAACGCGGCGTGCAGCCGCTCGGTGAACAGCGCCCGGTTGCCCAGTCCGGTCAGCG
This sequence comes from Actinophytocola sp., assembly GCF_036002505.1. Taxonomy (GTDB): domain Bacteria; phylum Actinomycetota; class Actinomycetes; order Mycobacteriales; family Pseudonocardiaceae; genus DASYTH01. The sequence continues at coordinate 50,252 of NZ_DASYTH010000362.1, forward strand.
GGTCGTGGTTGGCCTGGTAGCGCAGCTGCTCCTGAAGCTGGTGCCGCTCGGTGATGTCCTCGACCATGCCGACCAGGTACTGCGGGGCGCCGTCGTCGTCGCGGACCAGCGAGACGGTCACGTTCGTCCACAGTGGACTACCGTCGCGCCGCCGGAACAGCCGCTCGATCTGGTAGTGATCACGTTGCCCGGCCGCGGTTTCGTCGAACTGGCGCATCTCGTGCGGGTCGTCGGCGTGCAGCAGCGTGGTGATGGTGGCGCCGCGGAGCTGGTCGGGCCGGTAGCCGAACATCGCGGCGAGCCGGGCGTTCACCTCGAGCAGCACGCCGTTGGTGCCGGAGATGCCGATGCCGATGGCGGCGTCGGCGAACATCGCGCGGAACCGGGCCTCCGAGGCGCGGCCGGCGGCCTCGGCGCGGTCCCGCGCGTCCAGCGCGGCCCGGCGCAGCACCTCCTGCTCGCGGTAGACCCATTCCCGGGCGGCCCGGGTGAACCCGGCGGCGAGCGCGGCCTGGATCGCCGGAATCCGGTCCCGGGCCCGTGGATCCGCGGTCGCCCCGGCGGTGCGCAGCAGCTCCTCGCCGATCAGCCGGGTCGAGCAGGCGAGCGCCTCCGGGGCGGTCAGGTGTAACTCGACGAGCGCGACCCCCACCTGCTCCACCGGCTCCGGCTCGAACTCCTCGGCCCGCAGCGCCGCGGTGAGCACGTCCACCAGACCCTGCACGGCGGTCACCAGGCGGGCCCGGTCCATGGCCACGTAACCGGTACCGGCGAGGGCCGCCGACCAGGCGGATGCGAAGGAGTCGCGGCCAGCGATGACCTTGACCGATCGCCACGTGGGGCTCGCCACCGTCACACCCTCCGGCACGCCTGTCCCCGCTTTGCGGGGTAAGCGCAGGATACGGCCGCTCTCACCCTCCGTCCACGGCCAGTTCCCCGTCGCCAAGGATCACTCGTGTGGTCTAGACCATCTGACTTGTTCGGTCAAACTTCGTGATCAATTAACAGAAAAGCGTGACAAGTGAGTTGTTTACCGCCCACAATCCCTTCCGGGCGACTCCGGCCCGTGGGTCGCCGATAACGTGAGGGCAATTCGGAAAGGGCGATTGATGAGGTCCATGACACGGAGAAGGCGGCGAACCCTGCACATCGCCGCCATCGGGCTGCCAATGCTGATCATGGCGGCCCTGACGTTCGCATTCGTCTCCCCCGCACAAGCGCGCCCGGACGCCGGCGGCACCGACGTCGCCGGTGGCGACCAGACCGCGGTGAGCGGCGACGTCGATCAGTACGTGCGGATGTACGACCACCCCATGGGTTCGCAGATCCGGCTGCACGAAGGTACCGCGGACGAGCCCAAGGCCGGCCTCGACGACGTGGTCATCCAGGCTTCGGTGGCCGGCATCGACGTCAGCGGCTGGCAGGGCAATGTGGACTGGCCCGCCCAGTGGAACGCCGGCAAGCGGTTCGTCTGGGTCAAGGCCACGGAGAACACCAACTACACGAACCCGTACTTCGCCCAGCAGTACAACGGTTCGTACAACCAGGGCTTCATCCGCGGCGCGTACCACTTCGCCACCCCCAACACCTCCAGCGGCGCCGCGCAGGCCGACTGGTTCAGCAACCACGGCGGCGGCTGGTCGGCCGACGGCAGGACCCTGCCCGGCGCCCTCGACATGGAGTACAACCCTTACGGCGCAACGTGTTACGGGCTGTCCAAGGCATCCATGACGCAGTGGATCCTGGATTTCAGCAACCGCTACAAGGCGCGCTGGAACAAGTTCCCGGCGATCTACACCTCGACCAGCTGGTGGAGCCAGTGCGTCAGCGGTGACTTCAGCAGCACCAACCCGCTGTGGGTGGCCCGGTACGCCTCCACGGTCGGCACCCTGCCGTGCTGCTGGGGCTTCTACACGGTGTGGCAGTACAGCTCCTCACCGATCGACCAGAACACCTTCAACGGCGCCTACACCCAGCTGCAGGCGATCGCCACCAACCACGACTGATTTTTCACTGGCGCTACGCCATCGAGCCAAAATAAGACACAGTGGGAGCGCACGGCGGCCATCCGCGATGATGTCCGCCGTGCGCCTCCGCCGAGTCCTGTCCGGGTTCTGGCTCGTCGTCCTGCTCGCGGCCGGCGCCCTCGCGCTGGTGACGTGGTGGCTGCTGGCCGGCGGGATCAGCCGGGACGAGGCGCTGAAGACCGGTGGCCTGGCAGCCGGTGCGTTCGTGGCGCTGTACGCGTTGTGGCTCAACGACCGGCGCCGGCGCACCGAGGAGGAGCGCCGGGAGATCGAGCGCAACCTGTACGCGGTGCAGGTGGACCGGACCGAGATCGACCGGGCACGGGCCCTGGACGAGCGGTTCGCCCGTGCGGTCGAGCTGCTCGGCAACGAGGCCGACCAGGTCCGGGTCGGCGCCATGCACGCGCTGGCCGGGCTCGCCAGCCACCCCGCCTTCACGCAGACCGTGCTCGACGTGCTGTGCTCCTACTTACGCAGGCCGTTCGACCACCCCCGGTATGCCGAGGTCCGGGGTGACGAATGGGCCGGCGACGAGAACGAGGCCGACCGCGAGCAGCAGGTGCGCCGGACCGCCCAGCAGCTGATCACCGATCTGCTTCCGTCGGCGTCGACCCCGGACGCTCCGCATTACAACCTCGACCTGCACGCGGCGACGCTGGAGTACTTCGACATCGCCGGCAAGGTGATCGGGGAGCTGCGCGCGCGGCAGACGAACCTCTACGAGGCGAACACCCTTCGCGGCACCCAGGTGCACGGCCCGGCCTGGTTCACCGCCACACGCTGCTGGGGGCGGCTGCGGCTACCCGGCGCCGACTTCCACCAGCAGGCCTGGTTCAGCCGGTGCCAGGCCCGGGGTGAGGTCAGCTTCGAGCGCGTTCAGTTCCACGGCGAGACGAAGTTCGCCAGGTCCGACTTCGGCGGCCCGGTGTCGTTCCAGGACGCTGCGTTCGTGCACCCGGTCGACTTCAGCAACGTCCGCTTCCAGAACAAGGTCGACCTGCGGGTGTCCGGCGGGGCGGTCGCGAACACGTACGGCATGAAGGTCTCGCTCGAGCACGAGGTCGCGCTGCCCGAGGGGTGGGTGCTCGACAAGACGCACGGGCCGGCGTTCGGGCTGGTGAGGGCGTGACCCCTGGGGGTACGTAGCGGCTCCGTAGGACTTACGTAGCTGCCACGGATGTGTCCGGTGAGCGGGCGAGGCGAAGATTCATTCCGTGCTCGATCACCGAGTCAAGCTCAGCAACCGGCCACCGGCTCCCCGGCCGGGTCTGGCTGAGCTGACCGTGGTGGTGGCCGACGACCACCCCGGGGTCGTCGGCCACCTTCGCGGCCTGCTCTCCGGGGTCCCGGGCATCACCGTGGTCGCCGAGGCCGCGAACGGGCGCGAGGCCGTCGAGTTCGCCCTGCGGCACAACCCGGACGTGCTGGTGCTGGACCTGCGGCTCTCCGAGGTCAGCGGGATCCAGGCGATCCGCGAGGTGCTCCGGTCGGCGCCGAACATGGCCGTGCTGGTGTTCACCGCCTGCGAGGACGACGAGTCCGTGCTCACCGCGATGCGGGCCGGCGTCCGCGGCTACATCCTCAAGTGCGCCTCGGACACCGACATCGTCCGCGCGGTCCGCGGGGTCGCCGCCGGTGAGGCCATCTTCGGCCAGAACATCGCCGCCCGGGTCCTCGACCTGCTCGCCAACCCGCGCACCGCCGCAGACGCGCCCCCGGCGACGCTGACCACGCGGGAACGCCAGCTTCTCGACCTCCTCGCCGCCGGCCACGGCAACGCCGCCATCGCCGCCCGGCTGCAGCTGGCGCCGAAGACCGTCAGCAACCTCATCTCCGCCCTGATCGCCAAGCTCGGCGTCACCGACCGCAAAGCCGCCATCCGGCACATCCGCACCGTCGAAAACTGCCGCTGATCCGACTTCTGGCGGATGTTCGGGTGCGGCGATGATCGTAGGTTGGGGATATGCGAGGGGTAGCAATTCTTGCCATTTCTGTTATTGCTGGTGGTGTGCTCGCAGCCGGGCCGGCTGGTGCGGAGCGGGCGGATTCGCTTGTGTGGGGCCAATGTCCGGATCTGGGGGTGCCGGCGCCGGGTTTGCAGTGTGCGAACATCGAGGTGCCGCTGGACTACCGGAATCCGCATGGGAAAACGATTCAGGTTGCGGTTTCCCGGGTGTTGACCGCGAATCCGGCGCGGCGGCGCGGGGTGCTGCTGATCAACCCGGGTGGGCCGGGTGGGGCCGGGCTCGCGATAGCCAGCCAGGTGGCGCAGATCTTCCCGGCGAGCGTGCTGGAGGAGTACGACCTGATCGGGTTCGACCCGCGGGGCGTGGAGTTGAGCACGCCGGTGACGTGTGGGCTGCCGCCGGAGCTGCAGGTGACGAACGTTCCGCCGTATGCGCGGGACGCGGCGGATGTGGCGCGGCAGGCTGGCGTGGCGCGGGACGTGGCGGCGCGGTGCGGGAGCTCGGCGACCGCGGACATCCTGCCGTTCGTCAACACCGCGAACACCGCGCGGGACATGGACCGGATCCGGGCGGCGCTGGGTGAGCGGCGGATCTCGTACTGGGGCGTGTCCTATGGCACGTACCTGGGGGCGGTGTACTCGACGCTGTTCCCGGAGCGGACCGACCGGATCGTGCTGGACAGTGCGACCGGCACGCACGGCCTCGATGTGAACGCGTCCCGGTTGTTCGGGCTCGGGATGCAGATCAGGTTCCCGGACTTCGCCGCCTGGCTCGCGGCGCGCAACGACACCTACGGGCTCGGCGGCACACCGGAGCAGATCACCGCGAAGTTCTTCGAGCTCGCCGCGCGGCTGGACCAGACGCCGGTGTCGGGCGTCGACGGATCGCTGTTCCGGCTGGTCACGTTCGACCGGCTCTACTTCGACGTGCGGTTCCCCGAGCTGGCCGGGATCTGGCAGGCGCTCGATGCCGCGCAGCCGCCCGCCGCCTCCGTGCTGGCCGGGCAGGACATCGAGAACGCCCTGGCCGCGCAGTTGTATGTGGCGTGCAACGACAACGACTGGCCCGAGTCGGTGCGGACCTACCAGCGCAACGTGGCCGTCGACCGGGTCCGGTTCCCGATGCTCGGGGCGGCCGCGGCCAACATCTGGACCTGTGCGTTCTGGCCGGTGGAGCCGGTCGAGCCGGCGGTGCGGATCAGCGACCGCGGCCCGACCAACATCATGATCGTGGAGAACACCCGCGACCCGGCGACGCCGCTGCCCGGTGCGCTGGAGATGCGGGCCGCGCTCGGGCACCGCGCCCGGATGGTCACGGTGGACCAGGGCGGGCACGGCGTGTACCGGTTGACCGCCAACGTCTGCGCCGACACGGCGGTGACGGCGTTCTTCGCGGACGGGCGGCTGCCGGCCCGGGATCTGTTCTGCCGCAGGGAAACGGGCACGGCCACGCTGGCCGGGCAGCGCGTTCCGGGCTGGCTCGACCAGATCGGCCCGTAGCCTCAGCTGCCGTCGCGGAGGTCGGACAGGCTTTTCGGCAAGTAGCCGATCTCCGCGAAGGTGGCCGTGCAGCCCTCGCCCAGCGGTGACTGCGCCAGGAAGCCCAGGCTGAGCTCCGCGGTGGCGTCCAGCGCGAAGTAGCGGACGAGCTCCCAGCGGGTGCCGTCGGTGGAGGCGTGGAAGGCGAGGGCGGAGCCGAGGCGCGAGATCCGGAGCCAGAGTGTCCGACCGTCCACAGTGAACGCATTGGCGTCGTCGGACATGCCACGGGTGACCACGGAGACCGCCATCGGCTTATCCTGGGGCGACCGTTCGAAGCAGAGCTTGGCCCAGTGCCGCTCGTCGTACCAGGCGAGCAGGACACCGGCGTCGTAGGTCTGTCCGAACTCGACGGTGACCCGGGCGGAGAGCTGGAAGTCGCCGTGCGGCGCGATGCCCAGCAGGCACGGCGCATTGAGCAGGGGCTCGGCGCCGCCGGGGTCGACGAACAGGTCGGTGCGGGCGGGGGCCGTGATGGTCAGCGCCGCACCGTCGGGGTGGGCCTCGGCGGGTGAACCGGACCAGGACAGGGCGAAAGGTAAAGCGGGGTGGCGGACGACCGGGGACATGCCCGCCACCCCAGTCCATGGGGCCTACCGGCGCAAGTCCTCAACCGCGCCGGCGGGTGCGGCGCAGGGCCAGCAGGAGGCCGCCGCCGAGCAGGATCAGGGCTCCGGCGCCGGTGAGCGGGGCGGTCGCCGAGAAGCCGGTGTCGGCCAGTTCGGCGCTGCTGACGACCGAGCCCTGGGCCGCGGGTGCCGAGCTGCTCGACGACGAGCCGCCGGCCGGGGCGGACGAGCTGCTGCTGCCCGACGAGCTGGACGGCGGGTTGGTCGGCGGCTTGGTCGAAGACGAGGTGTCCTTCTTGATGGCGCAGGCGAACCAGTGGCTGATCGTGGGGGTCTGGTCGCCGTTGTTGTACGGGGCGCGCAGGTCGGTGAGCGCGGTCGGCGGGTAGACGTTGTAGCCGTCGCCGCCCTTGACGACGGTGCCGGTCAGCTCGTAACCCGCCGGGACGGTGACGTCGATGTACTGCACCGTGAGGTCCTTGCCCTGGTCGATGATCGCCCCGGCCAGGTTCGCCTCCGCGCACGTGGAGACATTGCCCGCGTAGGACGTCGCGCGGTTGTCGCCCGACGCGGGCGGGTCCTTGGGCGGAGGCGTGGCCGAGGCGGGTAACGCGATGGCGACCGCGAGAACGCCCGCGGCAAGGGTGGTGCTGACGGCGACGCCGATCCGGCGGGTCATGCGGTGGCTCCAAAGTGGTCAGTGCGGACAGCTATGCACATCAAAACGCACGCGCAGGCAAGAAGATGCGCGTCGTTACCACTTTGAATCCGAACCCAGGACTTTAGCCCCAGACCTCTCGCGCCGTCTCGACAATCAGTGTGAGCTTCGCCACTTCCTCGTCATAGGTGAGGGCGTTGCCTTCCACAGTGGACGAGAAGCCGCACTGCGGGGACAGGCAGATCTGGTCCAGTGGCACGTATTTCGACGCCTCGTCGATGCGGCGCTTGAGGTCGTCCTTCGTCTCCAAAGCGCCGCGTTTCGTGGTGACCAGTCCGAGCACCACCATCTTGCCGGGCGGCACGAACCGCAGCGGGGCGAAACCGCCGGAGCGCGCGTCGTCGTACTCGAGGAAGAAACCGTCCACGGCGAGCTCGGAGAACAGCGCCTCGGCCACGAAGTCGTAGCCGCCCTCGGCCACCCAGGAGGACTGGAAGTTGCCGCGGCACATGTGCGTGGTCACGGTCAGCCCGGCCGGTTTGTTCGCCAGCGCCACGTTGATCTGCTTGATGTAGCGCAGATGCTGGTGCTCGGCGTCGTCACCGCGGGCGGTCAGCTCGGCCCGCTGCGCCGGGTCGTTGAGGTAGGCCAGGCTCGTGTCGTCGAGCTGCAGGTAGCTGCAGCCGAGCGCGGCGACCCCGGCGATCTGCTGGGCGTAGGCCGCGGAGAGGTCCGCCCAGAACTCCTCGACGTCGGGATAGACGGCGGAATCGATGGACGCCGGGCCGCCCCGGTAGTGGACCATGCTCGGCGACGGGATGGTCAGCTTCGGCGTGACGCCCGGACCGACCACCGACTTCAGGTACGTGAAATGGTCGCCGAAAATGGTCTCCGGCACCGTGATCCGACCGTCCACATGCAACGCGGCGGTGGTGAACTCGAGGTCGCCGTTGGCGTTGCGGAAGTGCACCTGCATCTTGTCGTCGCCCGGGTTGACACCGCCGAGGCGGTAGATGAAGTCCATGTGCCAGGTGGCGCGGCGGAACTCCCCGTCGGTGGCCGACTGCAGCCCGACGTCCCGCTGCATGGCGACCACGTCCACGATCGCCTTGTCCTCCACGGCTTTCAGCTCCTCGGCGGAGATCCGCCCGGCGGCGTGGTCGGCGCGGGCGGCGTGCAGGTCCGGCGGGCGCAGCAGGCTGCCCACGTGGTCGGCCCGGAACGGTGGCGTCTGGCGCATCAGTCAGTCTCCTTTGGACAGTGGAAGTCCGACGTACATCTCGGCGAACGAGGTGGCGGCCGCGGACGAGGTGGTCAGGTAGCGGAGCTGGGAGAGCTGGAGCGCCCGGGTGAACGGGTCGGACCCAGGGATCCGGTGCAGCGTCGTGGTCATCCACCAGGAGAAATGCTGCACCCGCCAGACCCGGCGCAGGCAGGTGGCCGAGTAGGCGTCGAGGCCGGTCTCGCTCCCGGTGCGGTACCACTCGCCGATGGCCGCGGCCAGCACGGACACGTCGGCCACCGCGAGGTTGAGGCCCTTGGCCCCGGTCGGCGGCACGATGTGCGCGGAGTCGCCGGCCAGGAACAGCTTTCCGTACCGCATCGGGTCGACCACGTGGCTGCGCAGCGCCGTGATGCCGCGGTCCAGGATCGGGCCGTCGGCCAGCTCGAACCCGTCCCGGCGGGCAAGGCGGGTGCGCAGCTCCGCCCAGATCCGGTCGTCCGGCCACTCCTCGAGCTTCTCCTCGAGGCCGACCTGGAGGTAGAGCCGGGTGATGTCCGGCGAGCGCATGCTGTGCAGGGAGAAGCCGTCGTCGTGCGCGGAGTAGATCAGCTCCTCGGCGGACGGTGGCGCCTGCGCCAGGATGCCGAGCCAGGCGAACGGGTACTCCAGGTCGTACGCGGTGACCGCACCGTCCGGAATGGACAGCCGGCTGATGCCGTGGAAGCCGTCGCAGCCGGCGATCAGGTCGCAGTGCAGCTCCCCCGGTTGTCCATTGTGGACGAATTTGATCACCGGCGTGGAGCCCAGGTCCGCGAGGTCGGTGGCCGGGGCCTCGAACAGCAGCGGGCGGCCGGTGCCGAGGCGGGCCGCGACCAGGTCCTTGATCAGCTCGTGCTGGGCGTAGATGGTCAGCTCGCGCCCGGTCAGCTCGGTCATCGGGATGCGGTGCCCGACGCCGTCGAAGAGCAGCTCGAGGCCGTGGTGCACGAGGCGCTGGCGCAGCAGGCGGTCGGCCAGGCCCACCGACGCGAGCAGGTCGACGGTGCCCTGCTCGAGCAGGCCGGCGCGGACCCGTTTCTCGATGTACTCCCGGGTCTGGCGCTCCAGCACGACCGAGTCGATGCCGCGCAGGTGCAGCAGGTGGGCGAGCAGCAGCCCGGCCGGACCGGCCCCGAGGATCCCGACCTGGGTGCGCATCAGATGCTCTCTGGTCGCTTCGGCTCGGCCGCAGAGAGGTGGCGCCCTTCCCTCGTGCGCTGCTCGGCGCTCGTTCCTCGCGCCTGCGCTGCTCCTCGGTCAGGACCCCACCGCGGCCTCGCCTCCGCTCCGGTCTTCTCCAGTTTGGCCTTCTGGATCTGGGCGTAGACGTGGCCGCGCAGCTCGGCGAACCGCGGGCCGCCACGGGTGCCGAGCTGGTCGCGCCCGTCCGGCAGGTCGATCTCCAGGTCGTCGGCGACCCGCGTCGGAGCGGCGGACAGCATGATCACCCGCTGTCCCAGGTAGACGGCCTCGTCGATGTCGTGCGTGACGAACAGCATCGTCATCTCGAACCGCTGCCACACCGTGCGGATCAGGTCCTCCAGGTCCGCCCGGGTCTGCGCGTCCACCGCGGCGAACGGCTCGTCCATCAGCAGCACCTGCGGCTGGTAGGCGATCGCCCGGGCGATGGCCACCCGCTGCTGCATGCCGCCGGAGAGCTGCCACGGGTACGCGGTGTGCGCGTCGGCCAGGCCCACCGCGTCCAGCGCCTCGTTCACCAGCTCGCGGCGTTTGGTTCGCGGCAGCCCGGCGGCGCGCAGCGGAAGTTCCACGTTGTCGACCACCCGCAGCCACGGGAACAGGCTCCGGCCGTACTCCTGGAACACCACCGCCAGGCCGTCCGGCGGCCCCGCGACGGGTTTCCCGCCCACCGTGACCTGGCCGGCGGTCGGCGGCAGCAGGCCCGCGATGCAGCGCAGCAGCGTGGTCTTGCCACAGCCGGAGGGCCCGACGATGCAGACGAACCGGCCGGCCGGCACGGTGAACGTCAGGTCGCCGACCGCCTCCACCCGGCGGCCGTGACCGTCGTACACCTTGTGCAATCCCGTTACCGTGAGCATCAGCGCTGCCTCTCCACCGCCCGGATACCGTGATACCAGGCCAACACCCGATGCTCCACGATCCGGAACAGCAGCGACAGTACGACGCCGAGCAGCCCGAGCAGCAGGACGCCGCTCCACATCTCGGGAATCTGGAAGCCGCGCTGGAACTGGACGATGGAGAAGCCGAGCCCGCTGTTCGCCGCGAACATCTCGCTGATCACCATCAGGATGATCCCGACCGAGAGCGCCTGCCGTGCCCCGGTGACGATCTGCGGGCTGGCCGAGCGCAGCACCAGGTGCCACATCCGCAGCCGGCCACCGATCCGGTAGCTGCGGCAGGTGTCCGCGAGCACGCCGTCGATCGCGCGCACCCCCTCGACCGTGTTCAGCAGCACCGGCCACACGCAGCCGGACACGATCACCAGCACCTTCATCCCGTTGCCGATCCCGGCGAACAGCATCAGGATCGGCACCAGCACCGGCGGCGGGACGGCCCGCAGGAACTCCAGCACCGGCTCCAGCAACGCGCGCAGTGCCCGGCGCAGCCCGATGGCGACGCCCAGCGCGACCCCGGCCAGCAGCGCGAGGGCGTAGCCGAGGCCGAGCCGGCCCATGCTGGGCAGCACGTCCGTGGTCAGGCGCGGCCCGAACCAGGTGTCGTCGAACGCGGCGAGGATCGTGGCCAGCGGCGGCACGTAGAAATCGGTGCTGCCGGCGCTGGCGAACCACCACCCGGCGAAGAGGGCGACGGGCAGGGCGAGGAGCAGGAAGATCCGGTTCAGGGCGATCATGAGGGGACCTCGCATGCCCTGAAGGACGCCTTCGGGGCATTGAACGCCCTGAAGGGGGCCTTCAGGGCACTCCGAGCCGTCATGCCGGCACCTCCTGCCGAACCGACGGGTGCCAGGCGAGCACCCGGCGTTCCGCGGTGCGGGTGATCAGGTTGGCCGCCACCCCGATCAGGCCGGTGACCAGCACCAGGGCGTACATCCGCGGCACCGCGACGCTCTCCTGCGCGACCGCGATCTCCTTGCCCAGGCCGGGCGAGCCGATCACCAGCTCGCCGGTGATGGTCAGGATCAGCGCCACCGAGGCGGCCAGCCGGACGCCGGTGGCCGCGTAGGGCAGGGCGGTGGGCCAGACCAGGTAGCGCACGGTCGCCCACTGGCCGAGCCGGTAGGACCGCGCGGTGTCCCGGGCCACCGGGTCGACGTCCGCGACACCGTGCAGCACCTGCACCAGCACCTGCCAGAACGACGCGTAGACGACGAGGATCAGGGTGGAGGTGATGGTGGATCCGTAGAGCAGCACGGCGAGCGGGATCAGCGCCACCGACGGGATCGGGCGGAGGAACTCGATCGTCGACGCGGTGGCCGCACGCAGCACCGGAACCGCGCCGATCATCACGCCGAGCGCCACGCCGGCCACCACCGCGATCGCCAGGCCCAGCGCCCAGGTGCGCAGCGTGTCGAGCAGCGCCACCCAGAACCGGTCCTCGCCCACCACGTCGGCCAGGGTGCTGAGGATCCGGCTGGTGGGCGGCAGGAACTGGTCGGAGACCAGGCCCAGCCGCGGCACCAGCTCGAGCAGCACCGCGAAGCCGACCAGCCCGGCGAGGCCCAGCCCCAGCGTCATGAGGGCAGCAGCGCGTTCAGGTCGACCGGCTTCTCCAGCAGCTTGTCCTGGAGGGCCAGGTCGGCCAGCTTCTGCAGGGCCGCCCGGTTGATCTCCTGGGGCCACTTCGGCAGCGTCATCTTGGCGATGACGTCCGGGGCGATCTGCGTGTAGGTGGTGATGATCTGCCGGGCCTCGTCCGGGTGGGCGTCGGCGTAGGCCAGCGACTCCTTCATCGCCTCGGTGAACCGCTTCACCAGGTCGGGGTTCTGGCCGAGCAGCTGGGTCGAGGTGAAGTAGCCGGCCACCATCAGGTTCGGCGCGGCGTCGACGTAGCTGGAGGCGATCTTGCGCCCGCCCTGGGCCAGCACGGTCTGCTGGAACGGCTCGACCACGAAGACCGCGTCCACCTGGCCGGACTGCAGCGCGGCCGGCTGCTGCGGGAAGGCGAGCTCGACGAACTGGACCGAGGCCGGGTCGCCGCCGTCCTTGCGGACCGACTCGCGCACCACCGGTTCCACGATGTTCTTCAGGGTGTTCGCCGCGACCTTCTTGCCGGCCAGCTGCTTCGGGCTCTTGATCGGGCTGTCGCCCTTGACCATCAGGGCGGCGAAGTCCTGGCCGTCCACGCCGGTGGAGTTGTCGCCGTTGCACACGATCTTGACCGGCACGTTGCGGGTCTGACCCAGCAGCAGCGAGACCACGTTGCTGACGCCGAACTGGTACTGGCCGCTCACCACCGCCGGTACGATCGCCGCGCCGCCCTGCGCCGGCTCGAGCTTGAGCTCCATGTTGCGGTTCTTGAAGAAGCCCTTCTGATTGCCGAGGTAGATCGGCGCCACGTCGAGGATCGGGATCACCCCGACGGCGACCTTGTCCGGCTGGCCGGGCGTGGACGGCGCCGCCGGGGTGTTCGAGCCACAAGCGGCGGCCAGCAGGCTCGTCGCGAACAGGAGTGCAGCGAGGTTGCGTCGCATCGGCGGGACTCCATCCATTGTTCGCACAGCGCACGGATGTTCAGCAAATGAACCTATGGCCACACGGCATCACCGTCAACTGCGTCTCGATGAATGAGGGTTCTGCACAAAGGTCTGTGCCTACGTTGACACCGTGGTTGGCCGCCCGGTTGCTCGCGGTAGGCCAACACTCCCAACCGGGATTGCGCACCCTCCTTGACTGTGTGGGAACGCCGTCTCTAGGGTGCGAAGCGAGAACTTTCGTTCGCATAGCGCACGCGGAGGGGGCGCATGGCCGAGCTGGTCGGACTGGCCGAGGGCGTCGCCTCGCTGGTGCGCGACGGGGACACGGTCGCGCTCGAGGGATTCACCCACCTCATCCCGGTCCGGGCCGGCCAGGAGATCATCCGCCAGGGCCGCCGGGATCTCACCCTGGTCCGGATGACCCCGGACATCGTCTACGACCAGCTCATCGGCGCCGGCTGCGCGCGCAGGCTGGTGTTCTCCTGGGGCGGCAACCCCGGCGTGGGTTCGCTGCACCGGATGCGGGACGCGGTGCAGAACGGCTGGCCGGCCCCGCTCGAGCTGGAGGAGCACAGCCACGCCGGGATGGCCAACCGGTACGTGGCCGGCGCGTCCGGGTTGCCGTTCGCGGTGCTGCGTGGTTACGCCGGCACCGACCTGGTCGCGCACACCACCTCGCTCGCCACGGTGACCTGCCCGTTCACCGGCGAGGTGCTCACCGCGGTCCCGGCGCTGCGGCCGGACGTGACGGTCATCCACGCCCAGCGCGCGGACCGGGAGGGCAACGTGCAGCTGTGGGGCCTCACCGGCGTGCAGAAGGAGGCCGTGCTGGCGGCGAGCCGGTCGCTGGTCACGGTGGAGGAGGTGGTGGACGAGCTGGAGCCGCTGCCGGACGCGGTGGTGCTGCCCGGCTGGGTGGTCACCGCGGTGGCCGTCGTCCCCGGCGGTGCGCGCCCGTCCTACGCCCAGGGCTACTACGACCGGGACAACCGCGCCTACCTGGAGTGGGACGCGGTCAGCCGGGACCGCGACACGTTCTCCGCGTGGTTGAGCGAAAACGTGCTCGTGGCATGAGCTTGCGAATGCCGGGGCGAGGGAGTTGGCCTACCGCGACGAGGTGGGCCCGAGGAACTGGGGTCTGGGGGCCTGCCCCCAGCGGAACACGGCCTGCCCGAGGAGTGGTCCTGGTGACCCACCACCCGAGACGACCCGCGACATCGGCCAACATGCCCGAGTTGGTGAGCACGGCATGACGTACACGGCGGAGGAGATGATGACCGTGACGGCCGCCCGGGCGCTGGCCGGGCGGACGTCCTGCTTCGTCGGCATCGGGCTGCCGAGCACGGCGGCGAACCTGGCCAGGAGACTCCACGCGCCGGGGTTGGTGCTGATCTACGAGTCGGGGGCGATCGGGGCGAAACCGTCCCGGCTGCCACTGTCCATCGGGGACGGTGAGCTGGCGGAGACGGCGGACGCGGTGGTCACCGTGCCGGAGGTGTTCAACTACTGGTTGCAGCCCGGGCGGATCGACGTGGGGTTCCTGTCCGCGGCGCAGCTGGACCGGTTCGGCAACCTCAACACCACGACGATCGGCGCCGACTACCGCAACCCCGTGGTGCGGTTGCCCGGGGCCGGTGGCGCGCCGGAGATCGCGGCGTCCTGCCGGGAGGTGTTCCTGATGCTGCGGCACAGCCGGCGCGCGTTCGTCGAGCGGGTCGACTTCGTGACCTCGGTCGGCTACGGCGACGGGCCCGGGCACCGCGAGCGGCTCGGCCTGCGCGGCCGCGGACCGGTGCTGCTGGTCACCGACATCGGCGTGCTGGAGCCGGATCCGGCGTCCTGTGAACTGACGTTAACCAAGATCCACCCCGGTCGCACGGCGGCCGAGGCACGCGCCGCCACCGGCTGGGAGCTGGCCGTCTCCGGCACGCTCGCGGAGACCGAGCCACCCACTGACGAGGAACTGGACGTGTTGCGGCGTTTGGTGAAGGGAAGTGAGCCATGACGGACCTCGTGCCCGGGTATCAGCGACCCGGCGAGAACGTGCACCCGCCGCTGTACTGGCCGGACTACCGCTCGACCATGCGGCGCGCGCCCGCGTTGCCGCCGCTGACGCTGCCGCACTCGCTGACCGAGATCACCGGGCCGCTGCTGGGCGAGGGGCGGGTGCGGCCGACCGACTCCGACCTCACCCGGCACGGCGACGGTGAGCCGCTCGGCGAGCGGATCATCGTGCACGGGCGGGTGCTCGACGCGGACGGCCGGCCGGTGCCGAACACGCTGATCGAGGTGTGGCAGGCGAACGCCGCCGGCCGCTACGCCCACCACAACGACCAGCACCCGGCGCCGGTGGACCCGAACTTCCCCGGGGTGGGCCGGTGCCTGACCGACGCCGAGGGCACCTACCGGCTGGTGACGATCAAGCCGGGCGCCTACCCGTGGCGCAACCACCACAACGCCTGGCGGGCCGCGCACATCCACTTCTCACTGTTCGGCCGGTCGTTCACCCAGCGCCTGGTCACCCAGATGTACTTCCCCGGTGACCCGCTGTTCTTCCAGGACCCGATCTTCAACTCGGTGCCCGAGCCGGCCCGGCCGCGGATGATCTCCAGCTTCGACCTGTCCCAGACGATCCCGGAGTGGGCGCTGGCGTACCACTTCGACATCGTGCTGCGCGGCCGGGAAGCCACCCCGATGGAGTCGTCATGAGCGGAGCTTGCGGAGCGAATCATTCGACACTGCCCTGTCGCCGAGGGACGAGCGAACCTCAGGCAGGGATAGCCATCATCCGAGCTTGCGAGGCGATGGCATGAGTGATCTCGAGTTGACGCCGTCGCAGACGGTCGGGCCGTTCTTCTCGGGCGCGCTGCCGTGGCCGGACGGTCCGTACGTGGTCCCCGAGGCCACCCCGGGCGCGTTCTGGTTGCGCGGCAAGGTGTTCGACGAGCAGGGCGACCCGGTGCCGGACGCGCTGGTGGAGAGCTGGCAGGCGGACCCGGCCGGGCGGTTTCCGCACCCGGACGACCCGCGCGGCACCGACTTCCGCGGGTTCGGCCGGTGCCCGACGGACGGCGACGGGAGCTGGGCCATCCTGACCGTGCGGCCGGGGCGGGTGCCCGATCCGTTCGGACGGCCGCAGGCGCCGCACCTCGACCTGTCGATCTTCGCGCGCGGGCTGCTGGACCGGGTGGTGACCCGGGTCTACTTCCCGGACGAGGCGCCGGCGAACGCCGCCGACCCGGTTCTGTCCGGTGTGGACGAAGCGCGGCGGGCCACGCTGGTCGCGGTGCCGGACGAGGACGGGCTGCGCTTCGACATCAGGTTGCGGGGCAACGGCGAGACGGTGTTCTTCAGTGTCTGACCTTTGGTACACAGTGGACGGTCCGGCCGGCGCGCCGGCGCTGGTGCTGGGCAACTCGCTGGGTACCACGGTGGCCATGTGGGAGCCGCAGCTGCCGGCGCTGACCGAGCGGTTCCGGGTGGTGCGCTACGACCATCGCGGCCACGGCGGCTCGCCGGTGCCGGACGGGCCGTACTCCCTGGCCGAGCTCGGCGGTGACGTGCTGACGCTGCTGGATTCGCTGGGCCTGGCACGGGTGCACCTCGGCGGGCTGTCGCTGGGCGGCATGGTGGCCATGTGGGTCGCCGCGCACGCCCCGGAGCGGGTGGACCGGCTGACGCTGCTGTGCACCTCGGCCCGGCTCGGCCCGCCCGAGATGTGGGCGCGGCGCGCGGAAACCGTGCTCTCCCACGGCGTCGAGGCGATCGCGGACGTGATCGTGGGCCGGTGGTTCACCCCGGCGTTCGCCGCCGCATCCCCGGAAGTCGTGGTGTGGGCCCGAAAGCTGCTCACCGGCACCCCGGCGAGCGGGTACGCCGCGTGCTGCGGGGCGGTCCAGACCATGGACCTGGTGCCGGCGCTCGGCTCGATCACCGCGCCGACCCTGGTGATCGCGGGCGCCGAGGACCCGGCGACCCCGCCCGAGCATGCCCGCGCGATCGCGGCGGGCATTTCCGGCGCCCGGCTCGAGATCGTGCCGGCCGCCGCGCACCTGGCCAACGTCGAGCAACCCGAAGCCGTGACCCGGCTGCTGCTCGACTTCCTCGGAGGGGAAACGCAGTGAGCGAGCTTGCGAGCGAACAATTCAACACTGCCCTGTCGCCGAGCTTGCGAGGCGACAGGGCAGCCATCACCGAGCTTGCGAGGTGGGTGGCGTGACGGATCTGGATCGGGTAGGCGAGCGGGTGCGGCGGGCGGTGCTCGGCGACGAGCACGTGAACCGGGCCGCGGCGAACGCGACCGAGTTCACCGCGCCGTTCCACGAGTACGTGACGCGGTCGGCCTGGGGCCAGGTGTGGTCCCGGTCCGAACTGGACATCCGCACCCGCAGCCTGGTCACGCTCGCCCTGCTCACCGCGCTGCGCTGCGAGGACGAGCTGGCCATGCACGTCGCCGCGGCGCTCCGGCTGGGCATCACCCCGGCCGAGATCCGGGAGGTGCTGCTGCACACCGCGGTCTACGCCGGCGCCCCGGCCGCCAACGCCGCGTTCACCACCGCGGCCAAGGTGCTCGGAGGGACAGAATGAGCGAGCTTGCGAGCGAATCAATGTCACAGGGCGACCGCGAGCGGCTCGACCGAGCCTGCGAGGGGGAGCTGTGAGCGGGCCCGTGGTGTCTGGACTGACGAGCAGCGCAGGGAGCGAGGAGGAGGGGGTGGGCCCCGTCAGGGGGTCGGTATCAACACCGGCGACCGAGCAGCGCAGGAGGGAAGACACCGCATCAAGGCCCGGTCCCGCGAGCGGAGCGAGCCCAAAGGACACGACGTGAGCTCGCGGGGGCCGGATTTCGTGCAGTCGCTGGAGCGCGGCCTCGCCGTGATCCGCGCGTTCGACGGGGACCACGCCGAGCTGACGCTGAGCGAGGTCGCCGCCGCGACCGGGGTGACCCGGGCGGCTGCCCGGCGGTTCCTGCTCACCCTGGCGGAACTGGGCTACGTGCGCAGCGAGGGCCGCTACTTCTCGCTCACCGCAAGGGTTCTGGAGCTGGGCTACGCCTACCTGTCCAGCCTGTCGCTGCCGGAGGTGGCCGAGCCGCATCTGGAAGCACTGGTGGCCGAGGTCAACGAGTCGTCCTCGGTGTCCGTTCTGGACGGTCAGGACGTGGTGTACGTGGCCCGGGTCCCCACCAGCCGGATCATGACCGTGGTGATCAGCGTCGGCACCCGGTTCCCCGCCTACGCCACGTCGATGGGTCGCGTGCTGCTCGCCGGCCTGCCCGAGCCCGAGCTGGACGCGTACCTGGCGAGCGTGCCGCTCACCCCGCTGACGTCCCGCACGGTGTCCTCGGTGGCGGCGCTGCGCGGCGAGCTGGCCCGGGTCCGCAGCCAGGGTTACGCGCTGGTCAACCAGGAACTGGAGGACGGCCTGCGCGCGATCGCCGCCCCGATCCGGGACCGCACCGGCAAGGTCATCGCCGCGCTGAACGTCTCCGCGCACGCCAGCCGCACCTCGCTGGAGACCATGCGCCGCGACCTGCTGCCCCCATTGCTCAAGACCGCCGCCCGGGTCGAAGCCGACTACTTCGGCCGCCAGCGCCACTAGGGCCGTGTCCGATGGATCGTCGCGGAAAGCCTCGCGCCGACCAACAGAACCTCAGGGGACCGTGACGGCGCCCAGCCTCAATCGACCCGACAACCGCATCGCCAGCGGGAACGCAACGACAGCAGTTAATTCCGGAGTGGCGGACTAGTCAGTGCACCACGGCGTTGACCGAGCGGGCGCGGTCGGCCCGGAGGTGCGCGGGCATGCGGCGGAAGACCTCGTCGAGGATCCGGGTGCGCAGGGCCGGGCGGGCCAGGGCGCCGCGCAGCTGGTCCTTGCCGGCGCGGCCGATGAGGGTGGCGAAGGTGCGCGCGTCCAGGGTGCTCAGATCGACCGAGGTGCCGGCTAGGCGGTCGAGGTGCTCCAGGATCGTGGTGAACTCGCCGCGGCGCAGTTGCGTGGGGTCGATGGCCCGACCGATAGCATCGACGTCGATCTGCTGGCGGCCGGCGGACTCGGGATCCAGGTTGGCCAGCAGCTCGATCAGCTGGCTGGGGGTGGGCTTGCCGATCGCGTCGGGCACCGGACCACCTCCTTACCTACTGGCGAGTAAGGCTACGGGCCGGTAGGTAGGCTGGCAAGAATCGTTCATGGAGGTGCAGTGCACGTGCAGCGCGTCAAGCGGCTGCCCCGCGAGGTTCGGGAACGGCAGATCCTGGACGCGGCGGTCCAGGTGTTCTCGAGGCACGGCTACCACAACGCGTCCATGGACGAGGTGTCCGAGGTGGCCGGGGTGTCCAAGCCGATGATCTACGCCTATCTCGGCTCCAAGGAGGACCTGTTCGGCGCCTGCATCCGGCGCGAGGCCACCCGCCTGCTCGAGGCCGTCACCGGCGGCATCCGCGTAGAGCTGGCCCCGGACATGCAACTCTGGCATGGCCTCGGCGCGTTCTTCCGGTTCGTCGGCGAGCACCGGGAAAGCTGGCAGGTGCTGCACCGCCAGGCGATCAGCCAGGGCGGGCCGTTCTCCGACGAGGTGCTGGCCATGCGCGGCCGGGCCATCGCCCTCGTCGACGCCCTGCTGGTGCGCACCGCCACCAAGCGCGGCCTGGACGAGCAGGCCACCCGGGCCACCGAGGCCCTCGCCGCCGCCCTGGTCGGCTCCGCCGAGTCCCTCGCCGACTGGTGGCTCGACCACCCCGACATCACCGGCCGGACCCTCGCCTCATGGCTGATGAACCTGGTGTGGATGGGCTTCGGCGACCTCGTCGAGGGCTCGGTCTGGACCCCGACGAACGACTAGCGGTTCCTTGGAGGGAGTGAATGTGACGTTGCTGGCGCTCTACGGCCGGAACGTGGCGTTGCTTTCCCACCCGCCGGCGCTGTGGGTCAGGCGGTGACCTCGACGCCGCGCCAGAACGCGACGTGGTCCTTGATCTCCTTCGCCTCGTCCTTCGGCTCCGGGTAGTACCAGGCCGCGTCGGCGTTCTCCGCACCGTTGACGGACAGCGTGTAGTAGCTGGCCGTACCCTTCCATCCGCAGACGGTGTGCGTGTCGGACGGGCGCAGGAACTCCTGGCGCACCGAGTCGATCGGGAAGTAGTGGTTGCCCTCGACGATGGTGGTCTCGTCGCTCTCGGCGATGATCTCGCCGTTCCAGCGTGCGGTTGCCATGCCTCCAGTCTGCTCCAGTCGGCAGCGCCGCCGGCTCGATACCCAGCTAATAGGATCCCTGGCGCTACGCCATCGAGGTAATAAGGAAGACGCTGTACAGGTAAGGCCGTGCCGGCTCGCCTAGAGGAGGACGTTCCATGCCCATCGCCACACCCGAGGTCTACGCCGAGATGCTGGACCGGGCCAAGGCGAACGAGTTCGCGTACCCGGCCATCAACGTGACCTCGTCGGAGACCCTGAACGCGGCGCTCCGCGGATTCGCCGAGGCGCAGAGCGACGGCATCGTGCAGGTGTCCACCGGCGGAGCCGAGTTCGCCTCCGGCACCAAGGTCAAGGACATGGTCACCGGCGCCGTGGCGCTCGCCGAGTTCGCGCACGTGGTCGCCGCGAAGTACCCGGTGAACATCGCGCTGCACACCGACCACTGCCCGAAGGACAAGCTGGACGGCTACGTCCGACCGCTGCTGAAGATCAGCCAGGAGCGGGTGGCCAAGGGGCTGCACCCGCTGTTCCAGTCGCACATGTGGGACGGCTCGGCCGTTCCGCTCGACGAGAACCTCAAGATCGCCGCCGAGCTGCTCGCCGACGCGGCCGCCGCGAACATCATCCTCGAGGTGGAGATCGGGGTGGTCGGCGGTGAGGAGGACGGCGTCGTCGCCGAGATCAACGAGAAGCTGTACACCACCGAGGACGACTACCTGAAGACCCTCGACGTGCTCGGCTCCGGCGAGAAGGGCCGCTACCTGCTGGCCGCCACGTTCGGCAACGTGCACGGCGTGTACAAGCCGGGCAACGTGAAGCTGCGCCCCGAGGTCCTCAAGCGGGGCCAGGAGGTGGCCGCGGACAAGCTCGGGCTGGGCACCGGCGCCAAACCCTTCGAGCTGGTGTTCCACGGCGGATCCGGCTCGCTGCTCGAGGAGATCCACGAGGCGCTGTCGTACGGCGTGGTGAAGATGAACATCGACACCGACACGCAGTACGCCTACACCCGGCCGATCGCCGACCACATGCTCAAGAACTACGACGGCGTGCTGAAGATCGACGGCGAGGTCGGCAACAAGAAGACCTACGACCCGCGGAGCTACCTGAAGATCGCCGAGCAGGCCATGGCCGCCCGGGTCACGCAGGCCTGCGACGACCTGCGCTCCGCCGGCCGGATGCTGGCCGGCTGATGACGAACCTGCTGGGCCCTGAGCCGACGTATTTGCCGGACCGCGCCGAGCCGCAGGCAGTGTTGGATGGCGGCACCAACCCGCTCGAGGAAGTGGTGACGCGGTGGCCCGACTTCAGCGAGGGGTGGGCGGCGCTGGCCGAGCGGGCGCTGGCGTCGGGCGAGCCGGTCGCCGCCTACGCCTACGCCCGCACCGGCTACCACCGCGGGCTGGATCAGTTGCGCCGCAACGGGTGGAAGGGCCACGGCCCGATCCCGTGGGCGCACCGCCCGAACCGCGGCTTCCTGCGGGCGCTGGCCGCACTGGCCGGCGCCGCGCAGGCGATCGGTGAGACCGAGGAGTACGAGCGGTGCACCAAGTTCCTCGGCGACTCCGACCCAGAGGCCGCTAAGGCGCTGAGTTAGGTGCGATGAAGGCGTCCTTCCTCACCGTGGACGTGAG
>NZ_DASYTH010000363.1:0-11214 GCF_036002505.1 Actinophytocola sp.
CGACCTGTGGATCTACGCGGTCGGCCCCATCGTGGGCGGCATCGTGGCGGTGGCGATCTACGACGTGCTGATCGCCGGTCGACCGGTGATGGCACCGACAGCCCGCCCGGCCAGCACCGGGCGCACAGGTACGGCGAGGCCCACTCCGGCCTGATCCCGGCAACCATCAGGTAGTGGTGTGTGGTCCCGCGTCTGATCGCGGGACCACACGTGGTGCTACAGGTCGTTGCCGGCGTAGGAGAGGTTGAAGCTCTTGTTGGCCAGCGGAAAGTCCGGGACGATCGTACCCGCGAGCGCGACCGGTAGGGCGGGCCAGTTGAAAAACGACGGGTCGACAACCTTGACCCTGACCAGGCGGCTGTCCGGGCCGATTTCGACGCGGTGAACGATGGTGCCGCGCCAGCCCTCGACGATGCCTACCCCTGACGCCAGCGGACCGTGCGGGCGGTGGTCGGCCGGGGGCCAGTCGCCGATGGCGCCGGGTGCGACGGTGCGGACCAGGGTGTCCAGGACGGCGAGGGAAACGTCGACTTCGGCGGCGCGTTGCTGGAACCGGGCGAGGACGTCACCCCCGGTGTGGGTGGGGACGGTGAGCAGGTCACCGAGTTGCCGGCCGCCCTCCTCGACGATGCCGGTGGGGTGGTCGCGGCGGGCGTCGGTGGAAAGGCCGCTGGCGCGGGCGACGTAGCCGAGGGTACCGAGATCACGAGCCTGCCCGGTGGTGAGGACGGCAGTGCCGGTGAAGCGTTCGGCGACCAGGCTGTTGCTCAGGGCGAGCTGGACGATCTGGCGGATGTCCGCGCCGATGGCGGTGAGCTGGTCGGGGTCGGGGATCCGGTGCATGGCGGCGCCGCCAGGCAGTATCCCGCCGCGGAGCAGCCGATGTCCGGTGGTGTTCTTATTCAGGCGCAGCAGGGTTTCCTTGATGCGCAGAGCGTGGGCGTTGAGGATGCCGTGGCCGACGTCGTTGCAGAGCGCGCCGATGTCGGCGATGTGGTTGTAGAGGCGTTCCAGTTCCAGCAGGATCGCGCGCATCCGGTGGGCCGCGACGGGTACCCGTAGGTGCAGGGCGTCTTCGACGGCGCGGGCGTAGGCCAGGGCGTGTCCGACGGCGGTGTCCCCGGAGACGCGTTCGGCAAGGGGTAGGCCGGCGCTGACGTCGCGGTGCTGGAAGAGTTTCTCGATGCCTTTGTGGACATACCAAAGGCGGGCTTTGAGCTTGAGGATGGTTTCGCCGACGACGGAGAAGCGGAAGTGGCCGGGTTCGATCAGCCCGGCGTGCACCGGCCCGACGGGGATCTCGTACACCCCCGGTCCCTCCACGGTGAGGAACGGGAACGGCTCGGCGGTGTCGCCGAACTGCGGTGGGGGGCCGGCGTCGTGGCGCATCGGGTACCAGCCCGACGGCCAGTGCCGGTGCCGGATCAGGCGGCGCGGGAGTGGGTGGTCGAGGGGTTGGATGCCGTACAGGTCGTGCATTTCGCGTTCGAAGCGGCCGGCGGGGAACGACAGCCCGGCCAGGGTCGGCACGGTGGGCCGGGCTTGGTCGATGGGCAGGTGCAGTTCCACCCGGCGGTCCGGGTTAGCGGCGAGGTAGAGGTACACGGCGCGCAGGCCGCCCTGGTCGTCGTGGGCGGCGACCAGGGCCAGGCGGAAGCCCTGGCGGTGCAGGGTGTCGGCGTAGTCGGCAAGCGTGGCGGCGGTGGTGGGGATGGCGACGCGGTGGTAGCCGGCGGGTTGGCCGCCGGGCAGGGGCGACGGGTTGGCGGTCGTCGTGTCGGTCATGGTGCTCCCACGATGTTGGCCGCGGCGTGCAACAGGCCGGCGGCGGGGCCCACGGTGATGCCGAGTGCGGCCACCCCGAGCAACCCGGCGATCAGCGGCGTCGCTGCGGCGGGGGTGAGGGCGGCCGGCGGGTCGCTCGCCTCGGCGGCGACGGTCGCGGTCACCGGTTGTGGGCTCAGCAGCATCCGCCCGGTGTGGGCGCCGATGGCGGCGAAGGCGGCCCCGACGAGGGCGAACGCGGCGGCGGTCGCCCAGCTCAGTCCGGCGGTGGCGCCGGCGCGGGCGATACCCAGTTCGCTGGCGAACAGCGCGCCGGGTGGAAAGCCGAGCAGGGCGACGATGGCGAGGCCGAACAGCCCGGCCAGCAGCGGCATGCGCGTGGCGAGAGCGCGAACGTCGGTGATCTGGCTGCTGTTGTGGCGGTGCAAGATGTGCCCGGAGCTGAGGAAGGCGACCGTCTTGGCCAGGCCGTGCCCGGCCATGTGCAACAGCAGCGCCGCGATGGCCAGGCGGGTGCCGATGGCGGCGGCCAGGGCGATCAGGCCCATATGTTCCATGGAGGAGTAGGCCAGCATCCGCTTGTAGTCGCGCTGCCCGATCAGCAGCACGGCGGCGAGGGCGAGGGTGGCCAGGGCCAGGATCAACAGCAGCGTACGCAGGTAACCGGCACCGAGCGCGGGGTCGGCGACGGCCTTGACCCGCAGCACGGCGTAGAACGCGACCGGCAGCAGTACGCCGGACATGAGAGCGGAGATGGGGGCCGGGGCTTGGGAGTGGGCGTCGGGCAGCCAGGCGTGCAGTGGGACGAGGCCGGCCTTGGCGCCGAAGCCGATGACGGCCAGGCCGATCGCGATGCGGGTAACCGCCGGGTCGAGTTGATGGGCGTGCCCGGTGAGCGTGGCCCAGTCCAGTGCGTCTTCACCGGAGAGACCGGCATGCTTAGCGGCGTAGTACAACAGGACCAGGCCGAGGAACGCGATGGCGATGGCCGCCGAACAGATGACCACGTACTTCCATGCGGCCTCCAGCGCGGTACGGCTGCGGTGGTGCCCGACCAGGAACGCGGTGACGATCGTCGTTGCTTCCACCGCGACCCAGAGGATGCCGAGGTTGCCGGCCAGCACGGCGCTGGCCATGGCGGCGATGAACAGGTGCAGCAGGATGCCGTACCAGCGGGCCCGCCCGGCGCTGGTGTGCCCGGCGGACAGGTACGCCGGGGAGGCCCAGCAGGCCAGCAACGCCACCGCCGCAACCCCGAGCAGCATCCACGCCGAAAGAGCATCCGCGCGGATCACACCGCCGGCGGTGTGGACCGGCCCGTGCCGGGTGGCCGTGGCGGCCAGGCTCAGCGCGTCGGCCGCCAGCAGCGCCGTGGTGACGACGCCCACCCAGGCGGTGGTGTAGGGACGCCAGCCCGCGGCGGCGTACACGAGGGCGGCCGCCATCGGCAGCCCGATGGGGGCGAGCAAGAGGATGATGGTCATCAGTCGTGCAGCTCCCGCAGTTCGTCCAGGTCGCTGCTGCCGAACGCGGTACGCAGCCGGGTGGTCAGCACCTGCAGCACGAGCACGACCAGCAGCAGGTCGAAGGAGACCCCGAGTTCCACGATCAGCGGCACCCCAGCGGTGGCCAGGAACGCGGTGGCGGTGATCCCGTTGTCCAGCAGCAGGAATCCGACCACCTGCGACAGCGCGCGGCGCCGGGTGACCAGGGTGAAGAACCCGATCAGCACGACGGCGACGGCGGCGGGCAGGATCGCGGTGGCGGGTGATGGGGCCAACGCGACCAGCGGCTGGGTGACCGCGTACGCCAGCAGGGTCAGTGCGGCGGCGGCGAGCAACGAGGTCGAGACGTTGACCACCGGCCGGGTCTCGCGTGCCTCGGCCGGGGAGTCACCCAGCGCCCGCCAGGCCAGGTACGGCAGCACCCCGGCCCGCAGCACGCCCAGCCCGACGGCGACCAGCAGCAGCTCCAGGCTGTGCTGGCGGACGCCGAGGATCGCGACGATGGCGGCGAGCGCGGCGCCCTGCAGCGCGAACAGCCGGATCATCGAGGCGAGTTGCTGGCGCCACAGCACGCCGACCGCGGTGAGCAGGAACAGCCCGGCGGCCAGGTCCAGGTACTGCGGATAGCTGATGTCGGTCACGTCAGGGTTCTCATGGTTTCAGGCGAGGAAGAAGGAGGAGGCGACGGCGAGCACGGCTAGCACGAACGAGCCGGCGAGGAGTTCCGGTACCCGGAACAGGCGCAGCTTGGCGATGAACACCTCGACAGCGCCCAAACCGACCCCCAACGCCGCCACCTTGACCAGGAACGCCGCCAGGGCGAGGGGCAGCGCGGCGAGGCTGGCGGCGGCGATGCCCCAGGGCAGGAACAGGCTGGTGAGGAGGCCGAGCAGGATGGTCAGGCGCATCGAGGACGCCCACTCGACCAGCGCCAGGTCTGTCCCGGCGTACTCCAGCACCATCGCCTCGTGGATCATGGTGAGTTCCAGGTGGGTAGCAGGGTTGTCCACCGGCAACCGCCCGGTCTCGGCCACCACCACGATCGCGAGGGCGGCCGCCGCGAGGAGGCTCGCGGGCGAGGCGACCCGCAGCGGATCGTGCAGGGTGGCGGTGACGATCGCGGCCAGGTTGGTGGAGCCGACCCGGGCCGACAGCGCGAAGACCGCGACCAGGATGGTCGGTTCGACCAGCGCCAGGATGGTCATTTCCCGGCTGGCGCCCATGCCGCCGAACGCGGTGCCAGTGTCCAGGGCCGCGAGGGCGAGGGTCACGGTGCCCAACGCGAGCAGCCCGACGACGGCGAACAGGTCCGCGGCCGGGTCCAGGGGTGACGCGGTGGTCAGCAGCGGGACCACCGCGGCCAGCACCAGCGAGGTCCCCATCAGCAGCAGCGGGGCCAGCCGGAACGCCCAGCCGGTACCGGTCGGGGTGGCCGGCGCTCGGCGCAGGAGCTTGCGCAGGTCCCGCCACGGCTGGATGACACCGGCGCCGGCACGTCCTTCCAACCTGGCGCGGACCTGGCGCATCAACCCGACCAGCAGCGGCGCCCCGACCACCACCACGACGACCTGGACGGCGGTGGCGATCAGCTCGTTGGGGTTCATCGGGTGACCGCCAGGATCAGCAGCAGGCCGGTGATGCCGAAGAAGCCGTAGGCCAGGTAGCGGTGCACGCTGCCGTTGGCCAGCACCGGCCCCAGCCGACCCACCCGGCGGGCCGCGGCAATGACCGGAGCGTAGAGGGCGTGCTCCACCCTGTCAGGCACCCGTGCCTGGTAAGCCACCCGTGCGACCAGGTACGCGGATTCGGCGTGCGGGGTTACGTCGACATCGGTCTCCGGGGCCAGAACATCGTCGAAGACCCGCTGCAGGGGCTCGGCGAACGAGGTGGCGGTGTACTGCATCCGCGGCGTGGGTGGGCCGGCGCCGCAGTCCCACAACGCCACGGCTCGACGCCGGGTGACACGCGTCGTCACGAGCCGGATCAGGGCGGCGCTGGCGACCACGGCGACCGCGAGGGCGACGGCGGTCAGCAGCGGGGACATGGTGCTGGCGATCCCGGCCAGGTGCAGGCTCACCCCACCGCCTACCACGTTGGCCGGGGTATGGATGGCGGTGCCGACGGCCCGGGAGAGCACCTGTCCCAGTGCGGCCGGGGCCAGGGCCAGTCCGGCACAGCCCAGGGCGAGGACCCCCATCGCCGCGAGCATCCCCGGTGGGGACTCCCTCGCCGCGGCCGCGGCGTCGCTGCGGGGACGGGCGAAGAACCCGACGCCGAGCGCCTTGACGAAGGTGGCCACGGCCAGCCCGGCGGTCAACGCGACGACCGCGACCGCGAGGGGCATCGCGACCGCGGTCACCACGCCCCCGGCCGGCAGGGCATGGACGAGGGATTGCAGCAGCAGCCACTCGGAGACGAACCCGTTGCCCGGCGGCAACGCCGACGCGCCCAGCGCCCCCACCGCGAACAGGGCGGTGGTGGCCGGCATGCGGGAGCGCAGCCCGCCCAAGGCGTCCAGGTCGCGGGTGCCGGTGGCGCGCAGCACCGAGCCGGCGGCAGTGAACAGCAACGCCTTGAACCCGGCGTGGTTGAGCACGTGCAGCAGAGCGGCGGCCAAGGCCAAGGCGGCCAGGGCGGGCGCACCCGAGGTATGGAAGACTCCGGCGGCGCCCAGGCCGAGGAAGACCAGGCCCATGTTCTCCACCGTCGAGTACGCCAGTAGCCGTTTCAGGTCAGCGGCGACGGCGGCCTGCAGGATGCCGTACAGGGCCGACGCTGCTCCGAGGGTGAGCACGAGCAGCCACCACCAGCGTGACCCACCGCCGAGCAGGTCGAACCCGACCCGGATCACCCCGTACACGCCGAGGTTGACCATCGCGGCGGACAGCATCGCCGAGACCGGTGACGGGGCCTCGGCGTGCGCCCGGGGCAGCCACACGTGTAGCGGCACCAGGCCCGACTTCGACCCAAACCCGGCCAGTACCAGCACGAACACCACACCGCGCAGCGCCGGGGACAGGTGGGCGGCGCGCAGTTCGGCGAACGAGTCGCCGCCGGCGTGGGCGGCGTAGAGCACCAGACCAAGCAGGATCGCCACAAAGCCGACGTGGGTGAGGGCCGCATACCACCAGCCCGCCTCGGCTACCGCCGGCCGCGCCCGATGCTCGGCGAGGATCAGCAGCAGCGAGGTGACGGCCATCAGCTCCCACAGCATCAGCAGCGTCGACGCGCTGGCCGCGGCCGGCACCAGCAGCAGCGCCACCGCGAACACGGGCAGCGCCGCCTGCACACCCCGCCCGGACGGGCCGTGGCCGCCGCCCGCATAGCCAATGCCGTACAGCGCCACCGCCGCGAGCACCCCGCCGGTCACGGCGACGAACCAGCCGCCGAGCGGATCAAGGGCGAGCTGCACCCCGGCGAGAGGGAGCAGGCGGGGCAGCCGGGCCTGCAACACCTGGCCAGACAGTGCGGCTACACCCGCGACGAGGCCGGCCACCCCGATCCCCGCCGTGGCGGCGCCGACGCACGCCGGGCGCGCCCGGCGCGGGGACACGACCGCGGCGAGAACACCCATCCCGGCCACGACGCACGCCCCGGCCAGGGCCCATCCGATCATGTTCACCGGCCGG
The DNA here is from genome assembly GCF_036002505.1 of Actinophytocola sp. GTDB lineage: Bacteria > Actinomycetota > Actinomycetes > Mycobacteriales > Pseudonocardiaceae > DASYTH01. The sequence goes on from NZ_DASYTH010000363.1 coordinate 6,920, forward strand.
TCAACCCCCGCAGCGCTGCCACGATCGCCTCCGGCTCCGGCGGGCATCCGGGCACCTGCACATCCACTGACACCACATCGGCGACCGAGCCCTCCACCCCGTAGCCGCCGGCGAACTCACCGGCGTTGATCGCGCAGTCCCCGACCGCCACCACGATCCGCGGCTCGCTGACCGCCTCGAACGTGCGCCGCAACGGCACCGCCATATTGCGCGTCACCGGCCCGGTCACCAGCAGCGCATCGGCGTGCCGCGGCGAGGCCACGAGCCGGGCGCCGTACCGCTCGGCGTCATACACCGGACCGAACGCCGATCCGATCTCAATCTCACACCCGTTGCAGGATCCCGCATCCACGTGCCGCACCTGCACCGACCCGTGCAGTACGGCGGCCTTCGGGCACGACACGCCGGGCGGGCGGGGCGGGGCGGGCTCGGCCACCCGCCCGGTCTGGCGGATCTTGCGCCACAGGTTGAACACGGTCACGGGCGTCGCACTCCACGGATCGAACCAACGGGGCTTGCAGGGCTGGGCCTGCCGGCGTGCGGCGATCCAGCCATCGGATTGGGCCGGGGCTGACCGCGTGCCGGCTGCGCCACGGCGCAGCGGCTACGACGGTGGGGAGAGCGGCGGGCCCGGCGACACGGCCTGCAGGTCCGCGAGCAGCTCGACCTGACCGGCGATCACCTCGGTGAGAATGCGCCGCGCCACCGCGAGCAGCTCGGCGACCTGGGGGCTGGTCAGCGAGTAGTAGACCGTGGAGCCTTCCTTGCGGAAGGTGACCAGACCGGCCCGACGCAGCACCGCCAGTTGTTGGGACAGGCTGCTCGCCTCGACGCCCACCTCGGGCAGCATCTCCCCCACCGCGTGCTCGCGCTGGGACAGCAACTCCAGCACCCGGATGCGGGCCGGGTGCCCGAGCGTCTTGAAGAAGTCCGCCTTCGCCTGATACAGCGGTCGACTCACCCGCCCACCCCCACCAGGCGTACCATCACGTTGTCCATCAGTTGCAGACTTTAGCAACTGCAGAGGCGGTGCGCGCGGCAGGGCGCCGGTCGCGCAGTCCGTTTCGAGGCAGCGGTGGAGGTTGTCGTGGGCCGATCGGTGCGCCTGCGGATCTACGCTCCGGAGCCACTGCGCGCCGCGGCGTTCTACTCCGAGGTCTTCGGATGGGTGCTGCCGACAGAGGGCGACCGGCGCTGCTGGGTGATCACCCCGGGCGACGACCCGCGGCTGGGCGTCGCCGCCGAGGACCAGGGGATCACCATCCCCACCGTCCACGTCGCAGACCTCGACGCCATCACCGCCGCGGCCCTCGCCGCCGGTGGGGAAATCCTGGTTGCCCGCATGCCCCTCACCGGCGCGGGTTGGCTGGTCTGTCTCGCCGACACCGAGGGGAACCTGATCGGGGTCATGCAGGACGACCCGGACGCGCGTTGGCCGCATGTGTCCGACCCGCACCGTTCGGTGGGACCAGACCAACCAGGGTAAGCCGGCCGCGTGCACTGGAGCTGCCGTGCCCGCGCCCACCAGCCCAAGATCCCCGATGCTGGCGACCTTGCGCCGGTGGCGGGGACCCGTCGACGGCGAGCACTTGACGGCCGGACGGGGGACGCGGCGCGGTCAGCGGCCATCGAGCGGCGGCGGGCCAGTGGAATGCGGAGTTCTTCCGCACGCCGGGGCATCCGGTGCGGATCCGACTGTTGGAACTGCTCGGCGATGGGCACCTCGCGGTGCAGGACCTCCTCGCCGAGATCGGTATCGAGGCTTCGAGCCTGTCGCAACCGGGCGCACACGGCGGCCGACGACGTCGACCACCGTTTCGTCCTGGCCGGCCGACCACTGTGGCCGGGCCACGACCTGCAGAGACCACGAGGATTCCCCGACGATTCTCGCGCGATAGCCGCCACGTGCGCATAGCCTGCGCTCAGCGGCCCGGGAGGGTCCGAGGATCGCCGTACGGCTCACCGCGCCGGCGACGGTCAGGATCCCGCCCTCGTGGCGGGCCGCGTCGGTGACCTGCTCGACCGCGTCCGCGGACGCGACCGACGGCGCAAACGGCCACCGGTTGGTGTGCTGCCGCGGATGGCGTCGGCGAGCGCCTCGACACAGGCGACACCGATGCTGCCGGTCCGGGGGTGACTCGGGTGTCGAGGTCCGGCTCGGCCGGGTCGGGGAACTGTGCGAGACGTGGGATCTGCCCGAGCCAGCGGACCGCCAGGCGCAAGGTGAAAACGGCCGCGCCGACGCTGCCGAGCAGGTCCCGTCCGGCCGGGTCGAGGAGCTTGAGCTGCCGGGTGCGATCGGCGAACACGTCCACGGCTCCCCAGCCGATGCCGAATCGCCACGGCTGGCCGTTGTGGAGCGACAGTGCGGCGGTTGCCGACCGAACGGCCTACTAGTAGCGGTGGCCAGGCAGAGGATTGGCCGCCTCGAACAGAAGCCACCGCAACACCTTCGGCCCTTGCCCCGACAGCCGGCTCAGGCTGCGTTTGGCATCCGCGCCCCGGCTCCGATGACAGCAGCCTGATTGCCAGCCGGGCGGCAGGTATGGCGCCGCGCCTCGCTGCGAACGGCGGAGCAGCGGACCCGCGCGTTTGCTTTCCGCGGGTCACGCGCGGTCGTCGTTCGACCTCGTGCGCTGTTGTGGAAATCCTGTCTTCGGGGCTGGACGACCGCGGTCGCCTACGTCGGGGTCGCTTTGCGTTCCTTGTTGGGGCCAGCCCGCGAGCTTCCGTTTCGGGCTGGGTCACCGGCGCGCGCGTTCTATGTCGGCCGGTGTCACCGTTGATCGGAGCCGCTGTGGACAGCCGACTCGGTCGTTGAGCATGAGCGAGACTCTGCTCGGTCATCCGGGTATGGCTTGTGCAACCTCGACCTCGTAGGGCTTGCCGATCATCAACAGCGCGTCCCGGCCGGGCCACCAGGGTGGGCGCCGCCGGCACCGCGGAGGTGCTCCCATTGTGGACATCGACGGCTGGCTTGATGATGTGCACATGGCCACCACTACCGCCGCTCCTCCCCGATTCCGCACCGTGACCGGCGCCGGCACCATCATGGCGCTGATCCTCGTCCTGGCGTTCGGCAACGCCGCCTACCGCGACTGGGTCAACAACCACACCAGCACCAATGACGCCGGCGGCTTCTTCCTGCGCCAACTGACCTGGCCGGCCTGGTCGTTCGACACCAGCCAGTCGCTGCGCGACCTGCTCGCCACCGACCTCAAGGCGCTGCTGCTGGTGGTGCTCACCGCCGTGTTCCTATCCCTGCTGGCTGTCGCGCCGGGCTGGGGCTTCCGCGGCGTCCTCGGCGCGATCATCGCCGGCTGGGGCGGGTACATCTTCGCCGCGATACTGGCCGGGCTACTCGCCGCGTTCCTGACCGTGCATGCCTCCCTGCTGACCGCGTTCACCTCGGCCGCCGCCGGCGCGGTCTACGGCGCATTCGCCGGCTGGATCGTCGGGCTGACCACCCTGGCCTTCCGCCGCTGACCCGCGCTGCGACGCCGCCACCCGCGCAAAACAGAAGCCGCCGCCCGCCGAAGTGGACCAGGAGACGACCCGATCCGAGCCTGCACGGCACGACAGCCGGGGCCACCCGCTCCCGGCCACCAACCGGCTGTCGTCTTGACCCGCCCGGTGTCCACGCGTGTTTGCCGGTTGAGGCGGTGGGTACGCGTCGATGGAAGGGTTGTTTCGTCCCGTTCGGGTCGGTCAGCGTGGGCGGGACGTGCACGCCGAGCTGCAGATGGCGAGGAGGTGAGCGGCGATGGCAGACCTGGTACCGGTGCGACGCGGTGAATGGACGCCAGCGCTGCGCGAGCGTCAGTGGGCGCAGCCGTACGGGGACCCGTTCGGCGAGTTCGAGGACATGTGGAACCGTATGGTGAGCCGGTTCTTCGAGGGTGCGCCCGGCGGCGGCTGGCCGCAGCGGGGCTGGACGCCGTTGGTGGACGTGGAGGAGACCGACGAGGCCTGGATGTTCGAGGTGGAGCTGCCCGGGGTGCGCCGGGAGGACATCCAGATCGACGTCGGCGACGGGGAGCTGACCATCAGCGGCGAGATCAAGGACCGGGAGCGGGTGGGTGTGTTGCGCCACCGCACCCGCCGGACCGGCAGCTTCAGCTACCGCACCAGTTTGCCGGGCGGGGTGGACCCCGACCGGGTGGAGGCCAGGTTCGACAATGGCGTGCTGACGGTGCGGGTGCCGCGGCCGGAACACGCCAAACCACGCCGCGTCAAGATCGACTGATCTGGATGCGACGGTCTGGGCCGCCGGGGTGTTCGCCCCGGCGGCCCAA
>NZ_DASYTH010000364.1:0-45315 GCF_036002505.1 Actinophytocola sp.
GCGTCGCTGCGCGATGGCCTTCGGCCACCCTTGACCCCGACGTCCCGGTGCTAACTGCGGCAAGGGCGAGGGTGACGGGCGGCGACTGAGCCGGCAGAACCTTACTTTCGATCTTGTCGGCTCACCGGTACAGGAGGGCAGATGCGAGGCAGCAGGGCGAGACCCCGGTCCGAATCAGCTCGCGTTCTGGAACTGCTTTGAGCTGGAACGACGGCCAGCGCGGCGGGCCATTGACGGGCCATTAGGGCGGTCAACCAGGGTCAACAGCGGGCAGCGCGGACACCCTGCGTGCCCAGATCGAGGGCAGGGCGCGCGGGAGCCGGCCGCTCGCTCTTTCAAGCTGGCCATGCGGGTTCGATTCCCGTCACCCGCTCACGTTGACGCGGTTCACGGTACGGAACGTGATTCTGGGCAAATTGTGGCGGGCAAATTTGTCAATTGGGGCTCTCACCCGCGTGGGGGAATTGGGTGGTTGGGGTAACGGATTCGGTACTGGGTGCGACCCATGGTTGGGCCCTATCCACCTTCCCGGGAGCAATGTCCGGATTTTGACTACTCCTGCTCGGTAGTGCCACGAAGGCCGCCGGGGAAGGAAAGATTATGCGTGCCCGAACATATTTGACACGAAGACCTGCACGGTGGGTTGCGGTGCTGGCGGCGGTGTTGCTGCCGGGAGCGCTGGTCACGGTCGGGACACCGGCTGTGGCGGTGGTCGGCGGGACGAACGTGTTGTACACGTTGGACGCCGATTTTGATCAAGGTGTGTTGCAGGACGTCAACCACAATGCGCCGAACAACAACCAGTTGCAGTTGGACCGGCGGAGTGTGTTCTTTCCGTATGTCAACATTGCGAACTCCGGCCGCGGCACGATGGTGCGCATCGACGTCGATACCGGGGCGATCATCGGTGAATGGTGGTCGGCGCCGGACGGGCGGTTCCGCAACCCGTCGCGGACGACCGTGGACCGGCTCGGCAACACGTGGTTGTCCAACCGGGACGAGTCGCAGGACTACAACGGCGACGGCAACCCGGACGGCTCGGTCACCAGGATCGGTGTGGTGGTCGGCGGGACCCGGGTGAACGCGGACGGCAGCGCCAACTCCAGCGGCGACTTCCTGGCCGGGCCGTTCGCCTACAACACCTGTGTCGACCGCAACGGTGACGGGCTAGTCGCCACCTCGCGCGGATTGACCGACATCCGGCCGTGGACCAACGCCGGCGGGGTGGACAACGACGGCGGGGTGGACACCGCGGCCGACGAGTGCCTGATCAACTACACCAGGGTGCCCGGCACCAACACCCGCACGGTGGCCGTGGACACCAACAACGACATCTGGACCGGCGGCGCGGACAACGAGCACCAGCAGGTCTCCGGGATGACCGGGGCGACGTTCGGTCCGGTGGTCAACCTCGGATGCGGTGGCTACGGCGGCCTGATCGACCAGGCCGGCACGCTGTGGTCGGCCCGGTTCGGCAACAATCTGCTGCGCTACGTGCCGAGCGCGGGCACCGGTGCCTGCCTCGACACCAGTCACGGTGACTACGGGCTCGGCCTGGATCCGAACACCAACCACGTCTGGCACACCACGGTCGACCGCGGCCTGGTGATGGAGCTCGACCCCGGCGGGACGGTGCTCAACTCCTACCCGCACGGCAACCAGTTCGCCCAGGGTGTCGCGGTGGACCGCAACCACAACGTGTGGGTGGCGCACTCGATCCTCGGGCCGCAGACCACGGTCGGGCATGTCCGGACCGACGGCACGTTCGTCGGCAACGTGCCGCTGCCCGGCGGCGCGGGACCGACCGGCGTCGCGGTGGACAGCAACGGGAAGATCTGGGTCGCGAACCTCAACACCAGCAACGCGATGCGGATCGACCCGAATGCCGGGCCGATCGGTGGCGGCGGCTTCCCGGTCGGCGCGGTCGATCTGACCGTCGACCTGGGCGCAGGCGCGTTCCCATACAACTACAGCGACATGACCGGTTCGGTGCTCGGCGAGATCACCGCGCCGGTCGGCACCTGGTCGGTCGTCCAGGACGGCGGCAGCGCCGGGCAGACCTGGGGCACCATCACCTGGAACACCGAGCCGCAGGGCAGGGTGCCGCCCGGCACGAGCATCACGGTCGAGGCCCGGGTGGCCGACACCGAGGCGGCGCTGGCCGGCCAGCCGTTCACGCCGGTCGGCAACGGCACGCTGTTCTCGTTGACCGGGCGCTTCATCGAGGCCCGGGCGACGTTGCGGGCCAGCCCCAGCGGCACCAGCCCGGTGCTGTCCGACCTGCGGATCAAGACCGCGGAACGCACCGGCGTGTTCTCCTGCCAGGCGACCGCGCTCAACCTGGCCGGCATCATCGTGGCCCGGGCGAACCCGCCGGACGTGCCGTGCGTCGACGACCACGCCAACGTGGCGAACATCAACCTCAACGCCGGGATCCTGTCGGTGCGGGCCAACGTGCTGGACGCCCGGACCGACCAGACACCGGACAGCCTCACCGGCGTCCCGCCCGCCGCCGGGGACAGCGCCACCGCCACGGCCCAGGTGGACTCCACCCGGGTGACGGCGACGCTGGTGAACATCGAGATCGGGGTGATCAGGTCCACCGCGACCGCCCGCTGCGTGGCCGGGCCGACCGGCCTGAGACCGGAGTTCAGCGGCTCGTCCACGATCGCCAGCCTGAAGATCAACGGTGTCTCCATCACGGTCGGCAGCGCGCCGCTGACCATCCCGCTGCTGATCGGCTCGCTGAGCCTCAACCGCACCGTCACGACCGGTACCAGCGTGACCCAGCAGGCCGTCGTGCTGGACACGGTGCTCACCGACCTCGTGCTCGGTGAGTCCAAGGCGAACGTGGAGGGCAAACCCGGTACTCCCACCGGAAACCCCTGCGCCGTCGCTTAGCGCACCCCCGCGGCCCCGGCACCTCCCCGTGCCGGGGCCGCGATCACATGACCGGTCGGATGCTGGCCACGAGGAACTCTATTTCTCCTTCGGTGGGGACGGGCGCGTCGTCGGTGTCGCCGTCGAGGCTGGCCAGCACGAAGACCAGGTAGTAGGTGTTTCCGTGATCGAGCACCAGACCTTTCAGAACGCCGAAGCGGCTTCCGCACATCAGCGGAGATCTCGCCCGGATGGTCGCCTCTATCTGGATGCCGTCGTAGGTGCTACCGCTGACCGACGCCCGGCGGACCCTGCGAAACGGCCAGTACTGGATGGCAACCCGGCCTTCCCAGAATTGTTTGATCAGCCGCTCCGCATATTTATGGGCGACGACGGACAGCTCGGTCGGACGCCTGCCGATCTCCAGGGAGAAGATGTTCACGCGGGCGTACATGTCGCTTTCGCAGGGAAATACCTGGAGGGATCGCAGGTAGACGGGTTCGGGGATGTTCATCCGAAGTTCGCGGGTTGCGTTATCGATGCGCGGGGGAACGGTCAGCATCGGCGGGATGTGGAGGATCTCCCTTTCCGGAACCGGTGAGCCGGCGACCGGGTTGCCGGCCGATGGGAGCCGGATCAGGGCGGAGATCGCGATGCCGCTGATCGCGGTCAGGACGGCACAGGTCACGCTCAGCCAGCGGTTCGCCCGGGTCTGCGGCGGGTGATACAGGTGGATTCCGCCGTAGACGATGCCGGCTTGGGCGGCGGTTCGGGCGGCACCGCTGAGCTCGTTGTGCGTGGCGTCGACGGGCTGGGTCGGCTCATCGTGTCGCTCGCGCATGGCGGCCGCCCCCTCAGCGAACGCCACCCTGTTTGGACAAGGGTGCTGGCTACCACAGCTACGGACAAAGGCTGTGAGGGCGCTGAGGGTGTGCCAAGAAGTTGGTCAGAAGTCGAAGCGGGGACTGGATTCGGTCAGGATCGCCGAGCGGGGTGGGCGCGGCCAGGTCGTGGCGAGCGCGTCGGTCAGATGCTCGATGTCGGTGCGGGCGGTGGGGTGGAGGGCTTCGGCGACGATGAGGGCGGTGGTGGTGGTGGGGCGGATGGTGGAGTGGGCGCTTTGGCGGTGGCTCCAGCGGCGGGCGTGGGCGTGGTTGGCGGCGTCGGCGAAAATGATTTCTTGGGGGGCAGGGTGCTCGGTGGTGCCGGTGAAGGTTGAGTGGGTTTCGGTGCCGGTGGCGCGGCGGACTTCGAGGAAATCGGTGACGTGGGCGGTGTCGAAGACGGCGATGGGGATGGCGTAGGCGAGGGAGACGGCGTTGCAGAGGTCGACGAGGGGGTGGATGGTGGGGAGGGTGCCTTCCTTCTTGAACCGGCGGAGGAGGGATTCGGCGGCGCAGCGGTATTGGGTGGGTTTGAGGCCCATGGCGCTGAAAGTCCGGCGCCAGGCCTGGATTTCCGGGAGGGCGCCTTCGGATGTGGTGGCCAGGCGGGCGGCGGCGGTGGCGTAGAACGGCGTGAGCCGGTCGTCGATCGCGACGTCTGGGGTGATGCCGTCGATGACGAGGGCGGCCGGGACGAGGGTGGGGAAGTCGCGCCAGACTTCGGGAGCGTGCTGGAAATGCATGTCAGTTGTTGGTGAACGCGAGGCGGGCGCCGAGGGCGACGAAGGCGGCGGCGAAGGTGCGGCGCATCCAGGTCAGGATTCTGGGGCGGGAGATGACGTGGTTTCGGATGGCGGCGGCGAAGTAGCCGTAGACGACGAATACCACGAGGGTGAGCAGCATGAACACGGCGCTGAGCTCAATCATGCGGAGCAGCGCGCGGGGTTCGGTGGTGGACACGAACTGTGGGAGGAACGCGAAGAAGAAGATGGTGAGCTTGGGGTTGAGAATGTTGATGAGGATGGCGGACACGACGACCCGGGCGGCGGAGCGCGGGGCGGTGTCGCGGTCGACGGTGAGCGTGCCCTTGTCGCGCAGCATGGTCCAGGCCAGGTAGAGCAGGTACGCGACACCGAGGTACTTCAGGGTCTGGAACGCGACGGCGCTGGTGTGCAGCAGCGCGGCGAGGCCGGTGCTGGCGGCGATCATGTGCGGCAGGATGCCGAGCGTGCAGCCGACAGCGGCGATGACGCTGGCGCGGGCGCCGCGGGACAGGCCGGCCGCCATCGTGTAGAGCACGCCGGTGCCCGGTGTGGCGACCACGATGAGCGACGTCAGCAGGAACTCGAGGGTCACGGCCGATCATGCTACCCGGTCAACGCAATGGCGGATTTCCGCCAGAACGGGACCGGCCGCACGGGCAGGCTGGGGACATGGGCGACGTGAGATATCTGGCGATTGATCCGGAGCGGCTGCGGCGCATGCGGGAGCGGGGTGCCGACGAGTTCGGCAACGAGTGGGCACGGCGGACGGCCGAGGGGTGGGAGCCGTTGCGCTGCTGCCTCACGATGGCGGAGCGGGGCGCGGACATCGCGCTGATCTGCTACACGCCGTGGACCGAACCGAGCCCGTGGTCGGAGGCCGGGCCGGTTTTCGTCCACTTCGGACAGTGCGGCGGGTACGAGACACCCGAGTTGTACCCGGAGGCGTTGCGGGGCGGGCGGCGCATGCTGAACCCGTTCGACCGCAGCGGGGCACGGGCGTACGACCACATCACGTTCGTGGGGCCGGACGATGACCACGACGCGGCCGTCCGGCACATCCTGGCCCAGCCGGACGTGGCGTACCTGCACGTGCGCAGCGCCACGGCGGGCTGCTTCACGTTCGAGGCGCGACCGGTGCGCTGAGCCCGGCCGATAGCATGCACCGCATGGAACTTCGCGGGAAGTCGGTGCTGGTGACGGGGGCGACCGGTGGGCTCGGGCAGGCCATCGCCCGGCGCCTGCGCGCCGAGGGGTGCGAGCTGACGCTGACCGGGCGCCGAGCGGACCTGTTGGAGCCGCTGGCCAAGGACGTCAACGGCACGGCGCTCGTCGCCGATCTGTCCACTTCGGACGATGTGGACCGGGTGGCCGCGGCGTGCGCGGAGGTCGACATCCTGGTGGCCAACGCCGGGGTACCCGGCAACGGGCCGCTCGAGGAGTACACCGTCGAGCAGCTGGACCGGGTGCTGGACGTGAACCTCCGCTCCCCCATCGTGCTGACCAGGCTCATCGGTGAGCGCATGCTGGAGCGCGGCCACGGCCATGTCGTGTTCATCTCGTCGTTGTCCGGCAAGACCACCACGCCGGTGACGTCGCTGTACAACGCCACGAAGTTCGGGCTGCGCGGGTTCGCGTTGGCGCTGCGCAGCGACTGGGTGCCGCGCGGCGTCGGGGTCAGCTGCGTCAACCCCGGGCCGATCGCCGGGGCGGGCATGTTCCACGACGGCGGCGCAACCTTGCCCGCCGGGGTGAAGCCGCGCACCCCGGAGGACGTCGCGGCGGCCGTGGTGCGCGCCGTGGTGCACAACAAGGCCGAAATCGACGTGGCGGATCTGGCGACCAGGGCCGGCGCCACGCTCGCCCTCCTCGCTCCGCAGACCGCCGCCCGGCTCGGCAAGTTCGTCGGCGCGGACAAAGTCGCCTACCACTTGGCCGAGGCGCACAAGGACAAGCGGTGAGCCAACCCTCGGGACGCGCTCACCGGGTAGACCGGGTGTACTCCACCTCGAGCACCGGGCGGCCGTCGCCGAAGTCACGTTCCCGTTGGTTGCCGCTCTCCTCGAAGCCGTACCGGGTGTAGAACCGGCGGGCCCGGTTCGCGCCGGCGAGTGTCCACAGGCGAACGCGCCGGTACCCGGCGTCGGTCAGGGCGTCCCACGTGCCGTCCATCAGGGTGCCCGCGACGCCGGTGCCCCACACGGACGGATGCGCGTAGAAGCCGTAGATCTCGCCCTCGCCCAGACGTGGCCGGAACGGTGGCCGCACGGCCGGCGGCTCAGCCGTCCGGCCGTGCGGTCCAAAGTAGGCGAACGCGCAGACAAGATCACCGCGCACCGCCACCAGGAGCGGGGTGGCGGCGAAGTCCGGCTCGGCGAAGCGGCGCGCCCACCGCTCGCGCCGCTTGGCCACGAACCGTTCCAACCACAGCGGTTCGAACAGGTCCCGGTAGGCCACCTGCCACGCGTCGGCGTGCACGTCCCCAATGGACGCCGCGTCGGAGATGGTGGCGTCGCGCAGGAGGACCGGTACGTCGACCCTCATCGATCATGCTTCCGCTTGGCTACCACGCGAACACGATACGTCCATCCGGAGCGGGACTCCACCTTTCTCCGGAGGTGGAATCAGCCCGTCCGCGACTCTCCGACCAGCGCATGTGTCGGCTCGGCACCGGAAATTTCCTCCGGTTCCACGTCATGCTTTCGGAAAAGCCTGTGCGGCCACCACATCCAGCGCCCGACGTCGAGCGTCAGCGAGGTCACCAGCACGGCCCGGACGATGATCGTGTCGATGATCACGCCGACCGCCACGGCGAACCCGAGCTCCGCGGTGAACGTCAGCGGCAGCGTGCCGAGCACTGCGAACGTGCCGGCCAGCACCAGCCCGGCCGACGTGATCACACCGCCGGTGGCGGACAACCCGATCAGCGCGCCGCGCCGGGTGCCCCACTGCCTCGACTCCTCGTGCACCCGGGTCATCAGGAAGATGTTGTAGTCGATGCCCAGCGACACCAGGAACACGAACACGAACAGCGGGAACGACGCGTCCGCGCCCTCGAAGCCGAACACGTTGTTGAAGAAGAACGCACTGATGCCGAGGGCGGAGAAGAACGACAGCACCACGGTCGCCATCAGGATCAGCGGCGCCACCACCGCCCGGAGCAGGCCGGCCAGGATGAAGAACACCACGACGAGCACGATCGGGATGATCAGGTTGCGGTCGTGGGTGTTCGCCACCGACGTGTCGTGCAGGATCCCGGCCATGCCGCCGGCCTTCGCCTCGGCGCCCGGCACCTGGTGGATCGCGGCGCGCACCCGGTCCACCGTGTCCGCCGCGGCCGGGCTGTCCGGCGCGTCGGTCGAGGTGCCCTCCAGGTAGGCCCAGCCGTCCTTGACCACCGGGTCCTTCACCGAGCCCGGCACGATGCCCGGCACCGACCCGAACACCTGACGCACCTGGTCCGCCTGGTCCGCCTTGGCCACCACCTCGACCGGCTGGGCACTGCCGGCCGGGAAGTGCCGGGCCTGCACCTGCTCGCCGATCACCGACTCCTTGGGGTCACCGGTGAACGAGCCGGCGTTGGTGAGCCCGCTGGCCTTCAGCGACAGCGAGCCGAGCGCGAACACGCCGAGCACCAGCGCGGTGGCGACCCAGGTGACCCGCGGGCGCCGCCCGATGAAGCCGCCGACCTTGGACCAGAAGCCGGTCTCGGTGTGGTCCGCGGTGCCGAACGCCGGCCGCACCGGCCAGAAGATCCACCGTCCGACGATCACCAGCAGCGCCGGCAGCAACGTGACCATGGCCAGCAGCGCCACGCCGACGCCGATGGCCGCCACCGGGCCGAGCCCGGCCGTGGAGTTGAGGTCGGCGAACGTCAGGCACACCATGCCGACGATGACCGTGGCGGCGCTGGCCCAGATGGCCGGGCCGGCGCGGTGCAAGGCGAACGCCATGGCCTCGTGCCGGTCGTCGTGCCGGCGCAGCTCTTCCCGATATCGGGCGACGAGCAGCAACGCGTAGTCGGTGCCGGCGCCGAACACCAGCACGGTGAGAATGCCGGCGCTCTGCCCGTTCACGGTCAGGCCGGCGTACTTGGCCAGCAGGTAGATCACGCCCTGGGCGGCGAACAGCGCGATGCCGACCGTGATCACCGGCAGCAGCCAGAGGATGGGGCTGCGGTAGGTGATCAGGAGTATGACGATCACCACGGCCAGCGCGGCGTAGAGGAGCGCGCCGTCGATCCCGCCGAACGCCTCGGCCTGGTCGGCGCCCATGCCCGCGGGACCGGTGACGTAGACGGACATCCCGTCGTTCGCGGTGGCGATGCCGCGCAGCTGGTCGACGATGCCGGGCAGCTTGTCCCAGCCGTCCTTGCCGGCGTTGATCGGCACGATGACCTGCACCGCCTGCGGGTTCGGTTGCTCGGCGGACGGGATCGGGCCGACCACGTCGCGGTCGACACGCTCCACGTCGCCGAACTTCCTGGTCTGCTCGGCGATCGTGCCGAGGTCCGATTGGCTCAGGCCGGACTGCTTCTCGTACACCACGATGGCCGGGATCTCGTTGCTGGACCGGAACCGCTCGGTGACCTCCAGTACCTTGGTGGACTCGGCGTCGCCCGGCAGCCACGACTGCATCTGGTTGTCCTCGACGCTGGTCAGCTTGTTCGCCAGCGGCGAGAGCGCGGCGAACGCGACCAGCCAGAGCACCACCACGGCCCATTTGCCTATCCGGTTCGACGGCAGCTTGGCCAATCTGCCGACACCACTCATCAACGCGTTCACGTCACGATTCCCCTCGTTACCCCGGCCCGCCTGCCGTCAGGTTAGCCGTGGGCACCGTCGTGAAGGGACTTATTTGCGCGGTGATTTTGGCTACGTCTCAGCGTTTTCTCAGAGTTAACACAGTTATGCGGCGTACTGTGCGCGGGCCGTTACGCAGCGGTGGTCGCGCCGCACGGGAACCGACACGGTAGCGTCCCCGTTGTCGAAGATAGGTTGTCCGGTTTGTGGCAACGAGGCGGTGTCCACCCAGGAGGTTCCATGGCCGCGACGATCATCGTGATAGTGCTGGTCCTCGCCGTCATCGCGGGCGCGCTCGTGCTGAACCGCAACCGTGCGGCCGCGCGGGCACACCAGCTTGAGGACGCCAAGGCGGACGCCCGGCGCTGGGTGGAGCGGCTCGGCGGCCAGGTGATGAACCTGACGGGTACGAACGAGGCGGCCAAGCAGGCGCTGGCGGACGCGGCCGAGCGATACACCGCGGCCGGTTCGCAGATGGAGCAGACCCGCACCGCTGAGCAGGCCCGGCTGGTCACCAAGACCGCCATGGAGGGCCTGTACTACGTGCGCGCGGCGCGCACCGCCATGGGCCTCGACCCCGGCCCCGAACTGCCCGAGGACCCCGAGGCGCGGCGTGCCGGGCGGGTCACCGAGGACCGGCGGGTGGACGTCGAGGGGCACTACTACGAGGCCTCCCCCGAGCCGGGATCCCGTACGCCGCACTACTACCCGGGCGGCCGGGTGGCCGGTCGTCCGGTGCCGCAGGGCTGGTACAGCGAGCCCTGGTGGAAGCCGGCGTTGATCGGTGGCGCCTGGGGGCTGGGGTCGGTGCTGCTGTTCGGCGCGATGTTCTCCGGCATGGACGGCATCGCCAGCGCCAACGCGTGGGAGTCCGGCTACGACGCCGGTCAGGCCGACGCGCTCGAGTCCGGGGGGGACTTCGGCGACGGGGGCGGGGACGGTGGTGGCGACTACGGCGACGCAGGCGGGGACTACGGGAGCGACTTCGGCGGCGGGGACTATGGCGGCGGCGGGGACTTCGGCGGTTTCGGAGACTTCGGCGGCGGCGATTTCGGCGGCGGAGACTTCTGACCCCGGCGCTCCGGCCGCCGGAGCGTACGACTCACTTGCCTGGGCGTACGACTCACTTGCTCGAGCGTCGAACTCGGTTGCCGGAGCGTCGAACTCGCGGGTCAGGGTTGGCAGGTGGGGCACCAGTAGAGCTTGCGGCCGGCGAGCAGTTGGGTGGCGATTTCGGTGCCGCAGATGAGGCAGGGTTGGCCGGCGCGGCGGTAGACGTAGACCTCGCCGCCGTGGCGGTCCTGGCGGGGGGCGCGGCCGGTGACCTCGGGCAGGTGCTCGTCGCGGACGGTGTCGATGCGGCCGCGGCGGACTCCTTGGCGCATCAGGGTTACCAGATCCAGCCACATGTCCGTCCACAGCGGATGGTCGAGGGTGCGGCCCGGCCGCAGTGGCGGAACCTGGTGGCGGAACAGGACTTCGGCGCGGTAGACGTTGCCGATGCCGGCCAGCACGGCCTGATCCATGAGGAGCGCGGCGATCGGGACGCGGGAGCGGGAGATCCGGGTCCAGGCGCGCTCCGGGTCGGCGTCCTTGCGCAACGGGTCCGGGCCGAGGCGGGCACGCAGGGCCGTCACGTCGGCTTCGGTGAGCAGTTCGCAGGCGGCCGGTCCGCGGAGGTCGGTCCAGTGCGTGCCGCCGACCATCCGCATCCGCACCTGGCCGACCGGCGGCTGCTCGGGGAGCGGGTACTCGGCGAACGTGCCGTACAGGCCGAGATGGACGTGCACGACGGCGTCCGGGCCGTAGCGGTGGAACAGATGCTTGCCGTGTGCCTCGGCCGTGCGCAGCACCCGACCGTCCACAAGGGACGCCGCGGCGGCGAACCTGCCTTGGGGACTGGAGATCCGCACCGGCGCACCGGCGAAGCAGCGTTGGTGCCGCCGGGCCAGGCGGTGCAGCGTGTGTCCTTCCGGCACGGTCGTCAGGCGGGCAGTTCGCCGGTGCGCTCGTAGTCGGCGAGCAGGGCGATCCGCCGCGCGTGCCGCTCGCCGCCGGAGAACGGGGTGGCCAGGAACGCCTCCACGATGGCCGTCGCCTCCTCGGCCGTGTGCATGCGCGCGCCGACGCCGGCGACCTGGGCGTCGTTGTGCTCCCTGGCCAGGGTCGCCGTCTCGACGCTCCAGGTGAGCGCGGCGCGGCAGCCGGCGACCTTGTTCGCCGCGATCTGCTCACCGTTGCCGGAGCCGCCGATCACGATGCCCAGGCTGCCCGGCTCGGCGACCACCCGACGGGCCGTCTCGATGCAGAACGGCGGGTAGTCGTCCTGCGGGTCGTACTCGTGGGCGCCGACGTCGACCACCTCGTGGCCGGCGCCCGTGAGGTGGTTAATCAGGTGAGCTTTCAGCTCGAAGCCGGCATGGTCGGCTCCCAGATACACACGCACGGCTGGGAGGGTAGCCGGTGACGGTTTACCAGCAGGACGGGTACTCGGTTCGCCTGGAATGGGGGCCGGACGGGGTGCGCTCGCTGGCCCCGCACTGCGCCGTGGTGATCATCATCGACGTGCTCGTGTTCACCACCTCCGTGGACGTGGCGCTGGGCCGCGGCGGGCGGGTGATGCCACTGCCGTGGCGGGACGCGGAGGCCGACGAGCGGGCCCGGCGGGCGGGTGCCGTGGTCACCCGGTCCGGGCTGCGGCGCACCGCCGAGGGCTTCGACGTAACCCCGGATGTCAACATCTGGACGTTGCGGCCGTCGTCGCTGGTGGAGCTGCCGGCCGGGACGCTCCTTGCGGTCGCCTCGCCCAACGGGGCCACGCTGTGCGTGCGGGCCGCCGGCAGCGGGGCGACCGTGCTGGCCGGCTGCCTGCGCAACGCCACGGCCGTCGGCAAGGCGGCCCGCGAGTTGGCCGGGGACGGGGTCATCGGCGTGGTGCCGGCCGGCGAGCGCTGGCACGACACCGGGGAGCGCGGGCTGCGGCCGTCGCTGGAGGAGTTGCTCGGCGCCGGCGCGATCGTCGAGGCGATCGGCGACCGGAACCGCTCCCCCGAGACCGAGCTCGCCGCGCTGACCTACGCCGCGGCCCGGGACCGGCTCCGCGATCTGCTGACCAACTGCGTCTCCGGCCGCGAGCTGGCCCACGCCGGTGTACCGGTCGACGTCGAGCTGGCCGGCGATGTCGACATCAGCAATGTCGTCCCGATCCTCGTGGACGGCGTGTTCGAGCCGTGGGCTGGTAGGACGGACCCATGACGCGCTGGATCGAGGTCGGCGACGGGGTGCACGGCGCGGCCGTCCGCGAGGTGACCCCGCTGCCGCGGACGCTCATGATCACGCACGCGCACGGGGACCACTTCTTCGGCACGGCGGCGTTCACGCCGTGCCCGGTCTGGTCACACCCGCGGTGTGCCAGGGAGATCGCCACCAACGCGCAGGAGCATCGGGCCCGGTCACGGAAATCCGGTCGACCAGGCATACGTGATCGCTCAGCGGGGTGAGCTGGCCGCGCGGTACGTCAACGCTGGATTGACTTGAGCTCGGTGAACTCCTCCAGCCCGTAGCGGCCCAGCTCGCGGCCGTTGCCGGACTGCTTGTAGCCGCCGAACGGCGCCACCGGGTTGAACGCGCCGCCGTTGACGTCGACCTGGCCGGTGCGCATCCGCTTGGCGAACTCGACCGCCCGGTCGGTGTCCGCGGAGAACACCGCGCCGGCCAGCCCGTAGATCGTCGAGTTGGCGATCTCCGCCGCCTCGTCCTCGTCGCCGTACGGGAGGATCGACAGCACCGGCCCGAAGATCTCCTCCTGGGCGACGACCATCTCCGGGCGGACGCCGGCGAACACGGTCGGCGGCACGTACGCGCCCCGATCCGGCAGCCCCGGGGTGTCCGGGCCGCCGAACGCCACGCTCGCCCCCTCCTCGACCCCCTGGCGCAGGTAGCCGTACACCCGCTCGTGCTGAGCGGCGGAGGACATCGGCCCGATCCGGGTGGCCTCGTCGGTCGGGTCACCGACGGTGTACTTCGCGGCGGCGGCCGCGGCCAGCTCGGCCGCCTCGTCGTGCCGGGCCGCCGGCACCAGCATGCGCGTCCAGGCCGTGCAGGTCTGCCCGCCGTTGATGAACGCGTTCGCCAAGCCGATCTTCACGGCCTTGGTCAGGTCGGCGTCGTCCAGTACGACGTTCGCGGACTTCCCGCCGAGTTCCAGCGCCACCCGCTTGACCGTCTCGGCGGCCACCGCGGACACCCGCCGCCCCGCCTGGGTGGACCCGGTGAACGAGACCATGTCCACGCCCGGATGCGCCGCGATCGCCTCGCCGACCACCGGACCGAGGCCGTGCACCAGGTTCACCACACCCGCCGGCACCCCGGCCTCGGCCAGGATCTCCAGGAACAGGTTGGCGTTGAGCGGCGCCACCTCGCTCGGCTTGAGCACCACCGTGCAACCCGCGGCCAGCGCCGGCACCACCTTGTTGGCGATCTGGTGCAGCGGGTAGTTCCACGGCGTGATGCAGCCGACCACCCCGATCGGCTCGCGCAGCACCAGCGAGTTGCCGACCTCCTCGCTGAACGAGTAGCCGCCCTCGAGCACGCCGGCCAGCCCGCCGGAAGTGGCCGCCGGCAGGCTCGCCTGCACCTTGCGGGAGAACGTGATCGGCGAGCCCATCTCCGCGGTGATGGTGGCCGCGAGCTCCTCGCGCCGCGCCGCGACGCCCGCCGAGATCCGCCGCACCACCGCGGTCCGCTCCGCGACAGGGGTCGCCGACCAGGACGCGAACGCCTCCCGGGCGGCGGCGACCGCGGCATCCACGTCCGCCGCGATCCCCGCCGGAACCGACCCGATGACCTCCTCGGTCGCCGGGTTCACCACGTCGATGCGCGCGCCTGCCTCGTCGATCACCTCGCCGCCGATGACATGTCCGGTGCGAGCAGTCGTGGGAGCAGCCATAAGACGACAATAGCCACATCCCAGCCGTGCGAAGGCGGATCGGCTACGCCAGGACCGAACATGACGACACGGACGCGGAACACGCCGCGCAGGGGATCAGGTGATGAGCGGGGCGATCTCGGACAGGGCGTCGTGGTGAACGGCAAGGTAGTCGTGGCCGTCATAGGCTCCGTCGAACTGGCGTAGGCGCATGCGGACCAGTGCGCGGGGGATCGTGAAGACCTGATAGCCGCGGTCGCGGTGAAACCGCATTGTGGGGTGCTCAGCGGGGTGCTCGCTGTAGAGCTCGAAGATCACCGCCTCGGGTGGAGTGCGGTCGAAGTATTCCGCGCCACCGTCAAGGACCTGTGGCTCGTAGCCTTCCACGTCGAGTTTCACCAGCCTGACGCGATCGCGGGCACCGGACATGATCTCCGACAGCGTGCGCACCGGTACGACGATCTCCTCCTGGTCTGGGGATCTGCGCTCGGGTAGGAAGCTTGCCGATCCGGCGTGGCCAGGAGGCACGAACAGGGGCAACTCGGCCGCCTCGGCGCCGAGGGCCATGCGGTGCAGGCGCACGTTGCGCAGCCCGTTGTGCACGATCGCCTGCTGGAGCAGGTCGCACATTTTCGGGATCGGTTCGAATGCTTCCACGTGACCGGTCGGACCGACGAGTTTGGCCAAGACCATTGTCACCAGCCCGAGGTTGGCACCAATGTCGAGTACCCGGTCACCCGGCCTGACGAGTCGCCGGCACACCCAGGTGATCTTGCGGTCCAGATCGCCGGCGTAGAACGCCGCCCGGCCGATGAGGTCGTCGAGCGGCGCAGCTACTTGGTAGCCGCCGTGCACCGGGGCCCAGGCCACCTCGGCACTGATCCCCGCGATCCTCTGTACGACGTTGTGGTTGGCAAGTCGGCCGCATCCGCTGAGCAGCGGGTAACGTCGCACAACGGCGGCGAGCAGAGATTGGCGATAGGTGGGCATTTCAGCCTCCAGGCGCCGACAAAGTGGAGCCGTTTCCCCACATGTCGTTGCCGAGACGGATGTCGCCCACACCCTGCGTGCCGTTACGTGGCCGCACATCCAAAAGGTGGACATTTCCGGGACATTTTCGACCGTCTGGCCGGGATCACCGGTTGAGTCCACGTAATCCCCTCCGGTGCGGTTTCCGCAACCTCGGCAGGGTTGGGTTTGAGACCTTCTTTTGGCGTTGCCGTGGTGAGGGTCTTTTGGACATCATCGGCCATATGGCGTTTGAGACAGCGGATGATGCCGTTCGTGGACGGTCCTTGGGGTAATGGAGGCCTCGGGCCCGAAGCGGCCGGGTTCGTCACCGATGGTGATCAACGGTCGGGGTCTGTTCGACCGCGTGGGTGGGGTCGGTCGGCCAGCGGATCGAGGGCAGGCTTGGGCTGCGCCCGAACTCGCCCGGCCATCATCGCCGTGGCGGCGGCGCGTGCATCCAGCGGTCCGGCCTTACCCCTGCGCTCGGCGCTGCCGCCGGTCCGGGTGACAAGGACCCGCGCGACCGCCGCCCGGCCCTGAACCGGTCAATCTACGGGGTCACCGCTCTAGTCGAAGTTGAGCTCCCCGGTCCGGGTGCGCTTGATCTCGAAGAAGTTCGGGAAGCTCGCCACCGCGACGGTTCCGTCGAACAGCTTCAGCGCGTCCTCGCCGCGCGGGATCGAGGTCAGTACGGGGCCGAAGAACGCCACGTCGTTGACGTGAATGGTCGGCGTGCCGACGTCCATGCCGACCGGGTCCATGCCCGCGTGGTGGCTCTTGCGCAGCGCGGCGTCATGGTCGTCGGTGTGCGCGGCCTCGGCGAGCTCCGCCGGCAGGCCCACCTCGGCGAGCGCCTCCTTGATCACGATGTCGTAGTCCTTGTTGCCCTGATTGTGGATCCGGGTGCCGAGCGCGGTGTACAGGTCGCGCAGCACCTCCTCGCCGTGCTTCTGCGCCGCGGCGATCGCCACCCGCACCGGACCCCAACCCTTGTCCAGTAGCTCGCGGTACTGCTCCGGCAGCTCGTCGCGGCCCTCGTTGAGCACCGAGAGGCTCATCACCCGGAACCGGAGGTCGATCTCCCGGTGCTGCTCGACCTCGAGGATCCAGCGCGAGGTGATCCAGGCAAACGGACAGATCGGGTCGAAATAGAAGTCAACCTTGGTCTTCCCAGGGGCAGTCATGACCACATCAACCCATGCGGGCAACGGCTTCTTCCCCCGTCACCGGAGAACTTGGGGCTCCGACGTGATTGGATGCGATTGTCAGTACCGCTCCCAGCCGAGGTGATCAGTGGCCGCCCCCAACCTGACCCGTGACGATGCCCAACGGCGCGCGGCGTTGCTCGAGGTCGAGTCGTACGCCATCGAGTTGGACCTCACCAATGGGCTGGGCCAGCCCGGAGAGGGCACGTTCCGGTCCACCACGACGGTCCGGTTCGGCAGCCGGGAAGCGGGCGCGTCCTGCTGGATCGACCTGGTGGCCGACGACGTGTTGCGCGCCGAGCTGAACGGCGCACCGCTGGACGTGTCCGGTTACCGCGAGGAGGACGGCGTCGCGCTGCCGGACCTGGCCGAGCGGAACACCCTGGTGGTGCACGCCAACTGCCGGTACATGAACACCGGTGAGGGTCTGCACCGGTTCGTCGACCCGGTGGACAAGGGCGTCTACCTCTACACGCAGTTCGAGACCGCGGACGCCAAGCGCATGTTCGCCTGCTTCGACCAGCCCGACCTCAAGGCGGTGTACCAGCTCACCGTGCTGGCGCCGGGCGACTGGCTGGTCCGGTCCAACGCCGAGACCGAATCCCGGCAGGAGCTCGGCGATTCCGGCATCCGGCACGTGTTCGCCACCACCAAGCCGATGTCCACCTACCTGGTCGCGCTCGTCGCCGGCCCGTACGCGGAGTGGCGTGACGAGTACCGCGACGACGCCGCCATCATCCCGCTCGGGCTGTACTGCCGCGCGTCGCTGGCCGAGCACATGGACCACGAGCGGCTGTTCACCGAGACCAAGCAGGGGTTCGCCTACTTCCACCGCAACTTCGGCGTGCCCTACCCGTTCGGCAAGTACGACCAGGTGTTCGTGCCGGAGTTCAACGCCGGCGCGATGGAGAACGCCGGCTGCGTGACGTTCCTCGAGGACTACGTGTTCCGCAGCCGGGTCACCCGGTACGCCTACGAGCGCCGGTGCGAGACCGTGCTGCACGAGATGGCGCACATGTGGTTCGGCGACCTGGTCACCATGCGCTGGTGGGATGACCTGTGGCTGAACGAGTCGTTCGCCACCTTCGCCAGCGTCCTGGCGCAGGCCGAGGCCACCGAGTACGTGCACGCCTGGACGTCCTTCGCCAACATCGAGAAGTCCTGGGCGTACCGGCAGGACCAGCTGCCGTCCACGCACCCGATCGCCGCGGACATCCCGGACCTGCAGGCCGTCGAGGTCAACTTCGACGGGATCACCTACGCCAAGGGCGCGAGCGCGCTCAAGCAGCTCGCCGCGTACGTGGGGATCGCCAACTTCATGTCGGGCCTGCGGGTGTACTTCAGCAAGCACGCCTGGGACAACGCGACGCTGGCCGACCTGCTGGCCGCGCTGGAGGAGGCCTCCGGGCGCGACCTGTCCTGGTGGAGCGCGCAGTGGCTGGAGACCACCGGCCTGAACGCGCTGCGCCCGGCGTTCGCGGTGGACGCCTCGGGCGCGTTCACCGAGTTCGCCATCATCCAGGGCGGCGCGAAGCCCGGCGGCGGGGAGCTGCGCACCCACCGGGTCGCGATCGGCGTCTACGACGACGACGGCGGCAAGCTGGTCCGCACGCACCGGCTCGAGGTGGACGTCGACGGCGAGCGTACCGACGTGCCCGCGCTGGTCGGCGTCCCGCGCGGCAAGCTGTTGCTGGTCAACGACGACGACCTGAGCTACTGCACGATGCGGCTGGATCCGGACTCGCTGACCACGCTGATCGACCGGATCGGCGACATCACCGAACCGCTCCCCCGCACCCTGTGCTGGTCGGCCGCCTGGGAGATGACCCGCGAGGCGGAGTTGAAGGCCCGCGACTTCATCACCCTGGTCTGCCACGGGCTGCCGGCCGAGACCGAGGTCGGCGTCGTGCAGCGGCTGCTGATGCAGGCCCAGGCCGCGATCGGCTCCTACACCGACCCGGCCTGGGCGCCGCGCGGCTGGCGCCTGTTCACCGACCGGATCCTCGAGCTGGCCCGCGCCTGCGAGCCGGGCTCGGACCACCAGCTCGCCTACGTCAACGCGCTGTCCTCCTCGGTGCTCGAGGACGACCACCTGGCCGTCCTGCGCGGCTGGCTCGACGAGTCCGCGCCGCTGCCCGGCCTGGTCGTCGACACCGATCTCCGCTGGCGCCTGCTGCAGGCGCTGGTCGCGCACGATGTCGCCGACGACGCGGAGGTCGAGGACCTCCTCCAGCGCGACTCCACCGCCACCGGCCACCGCCAGGCCGAGCGCGCCCGCGCCCTGCGCCCCACCCTCGAAGCCAAGGACGAAGCCTGGCGCCGCGCCGTGCACGACGACGGGCTGCCCAACGCCATCAACGAGTCGATCATCTCGGGCTTCGCCCACCCGAAGCAGAGGGAGCTGCTCGCCCCCTACTCCGACCGCTACTTCGCCGACGTGGCCGGTGTCTGGGAACGCCGTTCCAGCGAACGCGCCCAGCCGACCGTGCTCGGACTGTTCCCCTCCTGGGCCATAGCCCGGGAGACCGTGACAGCGGCCGACGAATGGCTCGCCAACGACGACCACCCACCGGCCCTGCGCCGCCTGGTCTCCGAAGGCCGCGCGGGGATCGTGCGGGCGCTGGCGGCGCGCGAGTTCGACCAGTCCTGAGGTTCCTGGATTCGAGCTGCGGAGGGGCCGGGGTGGGGGGCGCCATGGTTTGGCAGGGTTTGCAGGCTGCGTTGGCGTGCGACGGTTGAGTGGGATGGGGCGCCCGGCTCGCCTGCCGCACGAGTCTGCGTCGGCGAGCGGCAATTGGCGGGTGGTCAAGTTCAAAGACAGCTTGCGAAGGCGGGGCCGGGCTTGATCAATTAGGCGCGGCTCGGCGGGGCGGCCGTGGCGGCTGAGTTGATCTCTCGGGTACCGGTTGACGGGTCATGATCGCCAGTTCTGTGCGATCTTGACGCTGGCGCCCCATCCCACACAACCGCCGGCCGCCAACACAAAGCGCATGCCAACCAACCCAGGGCGCTCCCACCCCCGGGCCCCTCCCCCGGACCCGCCCGGCCCGGCACCTCGCACAACCGCCCCTACCGGGGCGCGCGGCCAGCCTGGTCGCTGAGCATGCGCAGGGCGCTGACCAGACCGCCGATGAGGTCGCCTTCCTTGAACGAGGCGACCATGCTCATCACCGCGAGGTTGCAGGCGCGGTCCGGGAGGCGGCGGGCGGATTCTTCGCCGGTGACGACCTCGACGCGGCGCTGGCCGGGGGAGGCGGCGATGAGGACCGACTCGGCGGCGGCGCCGTGCGAGGAGTGCAGGGCTTCGGCGGTGGCACGGGTGTCGTCGCCGAGCTCGCCGAGGTAGACGCTGAAGTGGAGGCCGGTGGCGCGTGACGAGAGGGTGAGGGCCTCGTCGAGGCGGGCCAGCTGGACCGGGGTGAACGGAAGTTCGGGCGCGGCCAGCTGGCGGACCCGCGCGATCGAGATGCGGCCGCTGGCGGTGACCGCGGCGGCGTAGCCGTGCTCGGGGTCCTCGGCGAGTTGGATCTCGCCGGCGGGGACCAGCTCACCAGCTGCCACGGGCACCTCCCTTGGCGGTGCGCTTCGAACCGCCGGACGGGGCCGGGGCGGACAGCCCGGCCTGGCCGGAGCCGGCCGGGTTGGCCGTCCACCACACCGGTGGGTGGTCCCAGCTCTGGCCCGGACGGTAGCGCGGGGCCCTGGCCACCTTGTCGCGCAAGGTCAGCAGCGCGACCACGGAGTAGATCCCCAGCGGAATCCCCGCGAACACGAGAACGGTTTGGACGACGCTCACGCCATCACCTCGCAAGCTCGGTGATGGCAAACCCCGCCGCCTCGCAAGCTCGGCGCCGGAGCAGTGTTCGATGGTTCGCTCGCAAGCTCGCTCACGACCGGAACCGTATCGGATGCCCGGCCGGCGCACGCTCGTGCCTGGCTGGTCAAGGCTGGTCGCCCAGTCGACGGTAAGGCCGGTCCAGCGGAAAGCGCAGCGCCGACCGGCGTTCGGGGGCAATAACGGCCCGGTGACCGGGTTGGCACCGTACAGCGACTTGTCGGTTACTAGACAGGCCCATACTTTCACCTGGATAGCCCTTGTGTACCGATGGACACCGCCTCGACGCCCCCCGGAGGTCACGCTATGTGCTCTATGCATTCACCCGATCAGACGACTATCGTCGCTGCCGTGAACAAGAAGAGCGTCGTCACCAGCCTGGGCACCCGGATCACCGCCGGTACGAGGATCACTCGCGGTACGCGTATCACCCGGGGTACCCGGATCACCGCGGGAACCCGGATCACCCGGTCGCTGGCTGCCTGAGCTGTCACGCCGCCGGTTCACCCAGGTAGGGCAACCACAGCGGATCGGCCTCGACCACACCGGCCAGCAGCCGCCAGTGCGGCCCGCGCGGCGCGGTCGGCACCACCCGGAGCCGCCAGCCCAGCTCGGAGAGCAACTTGTCGGCCTTGCGGTGGTTGCACCGCGCGCAGGAGGCCACGCAGTTCTGCCAGGTGTGCAGGCCGCCGCGGCTGCGCGGCACGACATGGTCGACGGTCTCCGCACGCGCCCCGCAGTAGCCGCACCGGTAGCGGTCGCGGTGCATCAGGCCGGCCCGGGTCAGTGGCACCTTCGCCCGGTAGGGCACCCGCACATAGGTGGCGAGCCGGATCACCGACGGCACCACGAGGCTGGACGAGGCCGAGTGCACCATCAGCCCGCCCGGGTCGCCGTGCACCACCTCGGCCTTGCCGCACACCACCAGCACCACGGCTCTTCGCAGCGGCAGCGCGGTGAGCGGCTCGAACGTGGCGTTGAGCAGGAGAACCCGGCGGCGGCCCCACGGCGGCAACCCGATCGGCGGCGACTCGGCGGGCGGCGGCGCTGCGGCGGTGTCCAGTTCCGGACACGAAGCGACCCGCGGCGCGAGCCCGAGAGGGGCGCCGATCGGGGTTGGATGTCGGTCGGGCACGCCCACCACCTCCACCATGCAGCAGGCAAATTCGACCACAAACCACCCACGGAACGCACGCGGCTTGGGCAACGTGTCTTGCTTCACTGCATCGAAGATCCGGTGAACCGCCGGCGAACGGCCGGTCGTAAGGTCGCACCCGATGACCACAGCGCTTCCGTTCCCCACCGACCCGCCCGCCTGCATCCGTGCGGACGGCACCTGGTGCCAGCAGGTCTTCAAGCTGACGCACAACGAATGGCTGGCCGCCTCGGCGGACTGGCTGGTGGCCAAGCCGCTGCGGATCCTGATGATCCTGGTGATCGCGTTCGTGGTCCGCCTCCTGGCCCGGCGGCTGATCGACCGGCTGACCCGGGACACCGGCGACAAGACGCCGACTCTGCTGCGGCCGCTCAAGGAGCGGGCCCCGCAGGCGTTGGGCGTCCTGGTCTCCGAGCGGCGCAACCAGCGGGCCAGGACGATCGGCTCGGTGCTCAAGTCGATCATCTCGTTCGTCGTCTTCGGGCTGACGTTCATCCTGGTGCTCGGCGAGCTCGGGCTGAACCTGGCGCCGATCGTGGCGTCCGCCGGGATCGTCGGCGTGGCGATCGGCTTCGGCGCGCAGAACCTGGTCAAGGACTTCCTGTCCGGGATCTTCATGGTGCTCGAGGACCAGTACGGGGTCGGGGACGTGGTCGACGTCGGCCCGGCCAGCGGGACGATCGAGGCGGTCGGCCTGCGGGTGACCACGCTGCGCGACGTGAACGGCACGGTCTGGTACGTGCGCAACGGGGAGATCCTCCGGGTCGGCAACTCCAGCCAGGGCTTCGCCGTGGCCGTGCTCGACCTGCCGGTGGCGCACGGCACCGAGGTGGACCGGGCGATCGAGATCCTCGGTCGGGTGGCCGGGGAGGCGACCACGACCGAGCCGGTGTCCGCCGACGTGCTCGAGCCGGCCGAGGTGCTGGGCGTGGAGAAGATCACGTCGGAGGGCGTCATGCTGCGGCTGACCGTGAAGGTCCGGCCCGGCCGCCAGTGGGCGGTGCAGCGGGCGCTCCGGGCCAAGATCATGAACGGCTTCGAGGAGGCCGGCATCGAGCATCCGATCGCCCGGCTGTTACCCCCGCCCGGGGCGTGAGCGAGGATTGAACTGGCGCTACGCCATCGAGCAAAGGGAATAAGCACAGTGACGGCAGCGGAGCAGAGCTTCTACGAGGCGGTCGGTGGCAAGGAGACGTTCCACCGGATCGTGGCGCGGTTCTACGCCGAGGTGGCCAAGGACGAGCTGCTGCGGCCGCTCTACCCGGACGAGGACCTCGGCCCGGCGGAGGAGAAGCTGCGCCTGTTCCTCATGCAGTACTGGGGCGGCCCGCACACCTACTCCGAGCAGCGCGGCCATCCCCGCCTCCGGATGCGGCACGCCCCGTTCGTGATCGGGCCGCTGCAGCGCGACGCCTGGCTGCGGTGCATGCGGATCGCGGTGGACGAGGCGGGCCTGACCGAGCCGCAGCGCCGGCAACTCTGGGAGTACCTGGAGATGGCCGCACACAGCCTGATGAACAGCTGGCTTTAGCGGGTCGCCTGGGCACAGGCACCTCGCCAGGAATAGTCGCGCACACCTGACGTGATCCTCCGCATCGGTGGTCGCTCCTGCGTGCCTACCCCTCGAAGGCGCGCGCTCGCGGGTGATTGCGGGTGGATCGGCGTCGGCGGCATGTTGCTAGTCTCATCGGGCGGGCTGTCCGCAACCAGGAGCGGCTCCGGAGACATTCCGGAAATTGACAGGAAGATTCGGCCTTCTACGGAGTGGACGTGCCAGGGCCCCCGACAGCAAAACGCGGTGGGGAGTGGCTGCGGGGCCGTCGCGAGCGGAGCATGCTCACCCAGGAAGAGCTCGCCGAGCGGGCCGGCGTGGATGCCCGGACGATCCGCGATATCGAGACGGGACGGACGGCTCAGCCTCGCGCCAGCACCGTCCGGGCGCTGATGGATGCTCTGACCGAGGCCGAACAACAGCGACTCGGAACTCCCGTCACCGACCTTCCAGGCCCGCAATCAGCGCCGCGACCGCGCGAGCTACCACCGGATCCGGTCGGTTTCGTCGGCCGGTCCCAACAGCTCACGGAGTTGGAGCAGCTCCTCGACGCGGCCGCGCGGCAGCCGAACGCGGTGGTGATCTCCGCGGTCTCTGGCACCGCCGGGGTCGGCAAGACCGCTTTGGCGGTGCACTGGGCACACCGGGTAGCCGACCGTTTTCCGGACGGGCAGCTGTACCTCAATCTGCGCGGCTACGACCCCGACCAGCCCGTGGCGCCGGCCGACGCGCTCGCACGGTTTCTGGCCGCGCTCGGCGTGCCGGGCTCGGACATCCCGCTCGACGTGGACGAGCGATCGGCCCGCTACCGGACCGCGATCGCCGGGCGGCGAATGTTGATCCTGCTCGACAATGCGTCGTCGGTCGAGCAGGTCCGCCTGCTACTGCCCGGGACCGACTCCTGTCTGGTAATGGTGACCAGCCGCGACAGCCTGGCCGGATTGGTCGCCGTGCACGGTGCATACCGGCTGAACCTCGAACTGCTTCCCGCGGCGGACGCGCGGGTCCTGCTGCGCGAGCTGATCGGCAACCGGGTCGACGCCGAACCCGACGCCGCTGCCACACTCGCCGCCCAGTGTGCATACCTGCCGCTGGCCTTGCGCCTCGCCGCGGAACTCGCGGCCTCCCGGCCCAGCACCCCGCTCACCGATTTGGCCGGCGAGCTGGCCGACCAGCAGCGGCGCCTGGACCTCCTGGACGCCGGCGGTGACCCCCGATCGGCGGTGACCGCAGTGTTCTCCTGGTCGGTTCGGAACCTGCCACCGGACGTCGCCCGCACCTTCCGACTGCTGGGCCTGCATCCCGGGCCCAGCATGGAGCCGTACGCGGTTGCCGCGCTGACCGGCACCGACCTCGAGCACGCCCGCCGCTCTTTGGGCCTGCTGGTCCGCGCGCACCTGGTCAACACCACTGGCCCCGTCCGGTACGGCATGCACGACCTGCTCCGGGCCTATGCCACCAACCTGGCGACCGCCAATGACACCGACGCGGCCCTTGACCGGCTGTTCGACTACTACCTCGCGACCTCCGCGGCGGCGATGGATCGCCTCTACCCCGCGGAAACCTACCTGCGGCCCCGGATCCCGCCAGCGGCAACCCCGATGCCGGAGCTGTCCGACCCGAACCTGGCCCGAGCCTGGCTGGATGCCGAGCGGCCCTGTCTGGTGGCGGTCGCCACGCACACCGCCGCCCACGGCCGGCCAGGCCACACGGTGCGCCTGTCCGCCACGTTGTACCGCTACCTCGACGGAGGGCTCTATACCGACGCGTTGACCATTCACGATCACGCCCGCGACGCCGCCGAGCAGGCTGGTGATCGCACCGGCCAGGCACAAGCGCGGCACGGCCTTGGCACCGTCTACTGGCAGCTCGGCCGGTACGAGTCCGCCATCGAATATTTCCAACAGGCTCTGGCCCTGTTCCGGCAGTCCGGTGACCGGGCCGGTGAAATCCGTGCCTTGCACAACTTGAGCGGCGTCGAACTGCGGATGGGTCGGTACGGGCCGGCCGCCGACAACCTCGACCTCGCTCTGGCAAAGGCGCGGGAGGCCGGTGACCGCCTGGGCGAAGCTCGGGTACTCACCGCCCGCGGCGTCGCCGAGAACTGGTTCGGGCGTTACGGATCGGCCAGAGACTTCCTGCGGCAGGCGCTGACCCTGTCCCAGTCGGCCGGTGACCGGGGCCTCGAGGCCACAGCACTGTGCAACCTCGGCGACGCTGAGCAGGGAGTTGGACATTACGACTCGGCAATCGAACACTACGGGGAAGCCTTGGCCCTGAGCCGGGAACTCGGACATCAGTCAGGCGAGGCATTCTCGCTGACCGGGCTTGGCACCGTCCATACGCGCCTCGGCCAGCCCGAGCAAGCGGCCAAGTATCACCGGCAGGCGCTCGCGCTCTTCCGGGACATCGGCGACCGCGACGGCGAGGCATGGGCGCACAACGGCCTCGGCGAGACCGCGCTCGCCGGCGACCGCCCGGCCGAGGCCCGCGACCACCACACCGCGGCACTCACCACGGCCTCCGACACTGGCGCGCCCGACCAGCAGGCCCACGCCCACCTGGGTCTCGGCCACGCCTACCGCGCCCTCGGCGAGCCAGCACAGGCCCGCCGGCACTACCGGCGTGCCGTTGCCCTCTACACCGAGCTCGACTCTCCCGAGGCCGAGACCGCGGGAGCCTACCTGGCCGAGGACCCCTAGAGGTCACGGCGCTGCCGCGATACTTCTGTCCTGAGTGGACTGACGGGTCCCGCGCCGAGGCGCTTTCCGGAGTGGAGCGCAACGTGACGTTGCTTTCCGCTCAGACCAGCAGGGGCAGCAGGACGTGGCGGCGGCGGACGACGGCGCCGTAGCGGGCGTCGAGGCGGAGCCAGGCGTCGGTGGCGGTGACCCGGACGCGCTCGTCCGCGTCGTTGGTGCCGAGGAAACCCATGCCGGCCATGGCGAACAGGCAGCGCAACGGCACCTTGATCTCCAGGCCGTCGCCGGCGACGGTGAGCACCGTCTGGTCCAGCAGCGCGGCCGGCGGGGTGCCGTGCGGGCCGGCGTTCTCCCGGGCCACGGCGATGCCGCGGTCGGCGAGGTCCGAGACCACGCGGGCCGGGAGCTGGTCCACGACCTGCCAGTGCGCCTCGGGCGGCAGCGCCGAGCGCCACTGGAGGTCACGCGCCCGGCCCGGGTCGACGCGCTCCCCGCGGACCACGGCCAGCGCGGCGAGCAGCTCGGAGCCGGACACCGTGACGTCCGCCGGCTGGACCTCGCCGTGGACGGTCCGGGTGGCCAGCACGTCGAACGGGGTGGCCACCCACGCGTCGATCAGGCTGCCGGCGCGGCCGCGCAGCCGGACCACGGCCTGACCGTCCAGCCGCACCGCGCGGGCCACGAACGCGCCGAGGTCGTCCCGCTCGGAGCGGTCGGCGAACACCAGCTCAGGCACCGCTGATCCCCGCCCCGCCGCTGGAGTCCTTCCAGGCGGCCAAAAAGTCCCGCTCGTTCTCGGAGAGCCGGCGCGGCCGGCCGAGCTGGACGTCGAAGGGCACCAGCATGGTCTCCGCGGTGGCCACCACCGGATCGTCGTGCGAAAGTCCACTGTGGACGGTGTAGCCCAGGGTGAAGGACACCCGGCGCAGGTCCCGCACGGACATCTCCACCCGCACCTTCGTCCCGTTCGCCAGCAGCGGCTGGTGGTAGTCCACCACCAGCCTGGCGACCACCACGCCCTCGGCCATCCCGGCCGCGCCGTGCCGGGAGGCCTCCACGAACAGCAGGTCGATCCGGGCCTCTTCCAGCAGCGTCACCGTGTTCGCATGGTTGACGTGCCCGAACGCGTCCATGTCCGACCATCGGGGCCGAATCTCGGCGACGAAAACTCCCACTAGCGGACCATACTGCGGATCTGCCGGGCGGCGACGGACAGTGTCGCCAGGTCCAGCCGGCCGGCGCTCTGGATCTCCTCCAAGGCGCTCCGGGCCCGGGCCAGCCGGGTGTCGTTGCTCCGCTCCCAGGACGCGATCTTCTCGTCGGCCGGCGCGCCGGGATCGCTCTGCCGCAACACTTCCAGCGTGATCGCTCGCAGCGAGGAGTAGAGGTCGTCGCGCAGCGAGAGCCGGGCCAGCGCGTGCCAGCGGTTGCCCCGCTCCAGCATGTTCACCGAGCTCTGCATGAGGTCCAGGTTCAGGTGGTCGGCCAGCGCGTAGTACAGCTCCGCCGTCTCGGCCGGGCTGCGCTCGGCGTCCACGGCCGCATCCTGCTCGGCCAGCTCCGCCACCTCGGTCACGTCCAGCAACCCGTAGGCGTCCAACAGCGTCGCCACCCGCATCGCCACCGACGCCGGCACCCCGTCGGCGATGAGCTTCTCGGCGTTCTGGATGGCCGCCTCCCGCTGCCGCCCGCGCAGCAGATCTGTCATGCCCGGCACCAGATCCTTGGCCACCGGGCCGAACCGGGAGATCTCCGCGCCCACCGCGAGCGGCTGCGGCCGGTTGGACAACAGCCAGCGGGCCGCCCGGTCGAGCAGCCGCCTGACCTCCAGCGCCATGGCATCCTGGGTCGCCGTCGGCACCGCGTTGTCCAGCGCCTCGATCTCCCGCCACAGCGCCGGCAACCCGTACACCCCGGTCACCACCGCGAACGCCCGAACCGAGTCGGTGGCCGTGGCGTTCATCTCCTCGGCCAGCCGGAACGCGTACGACACGCCGGCCCCGTCCACGACCTCGTTCACCAGCAGCGTGGTGGTGATCTGCCGGTGCAGCGGGTGCGCCGGGATGGCGTCGGCGAAGCGCTCCCGCAGCCGGGTCGGGAAGTACTCGGGCAGGCGCCGGGCGAACGCGTCCGCCTCGGGCAGCTCGCTGGCCAGCACCTCCTCCTTGAGCGCGAGCTTCACGTGGGCCAGCAACGTGGCGAGCTCCGGCGAGGTGAGGCCGCGGCCGGCCTTCTCCAGCTCCTGGAACTCCAGCGCGGAGGGCAGGTCCTCGAGCTCCCGGTCCAGACTCGTGTTGCGCTCCAGCATGTCCACCAGCCGGGCGTGCACCGACAGCATGCCCACGGCGTGCGCACGGCTGACCCCGAGCACGGCGTTCTGCCGGTAGTTGTCGGTGAGCACCAGCTCCGCCACCTCGTCGGTCATCTCGGCGAGCAGCTCGTTGCGCTGGTTGGGCAGCAGCCGGCCGTCCAGCACCAGCTGGTCCAGCAGGATCTTGATGTTCACCTCGTGGTCGGAGCAGTCCACCCCGGCCGAGTTGTCCAGCGCGTCGGTGTTGATCTTACCGCCGGCCCGGGCGAACTCGATCCGGCCGCGCTGGGTCAGGCCGAGGTTGCCGCCCTCCCCCACCACCTTCGCCCGCAGGTCGGCGCCGTTGACCCGGAGCACGTCGTTGGCCTTGTCCCCCACCTCGGCGTTGGTCTCCGTGGACGCCTTCACGTACGTGCCGATCCCGCCGTTCCACAGCAGGTCCACCGGCGCCAGCAGGATCGCCTTCATCAGCTCGGGCGGCGAGAGCTTCCCGGTGCCCTCGGGGATGCCCAGCGCGGCGGCGGCCCGCGGGCTGATCGGGATCGACTTGACCGTGCGCGGCCACACCCCGCCGCCCTCGCTGATCAGGCTCCGGTCGTAGTCGTCCCAGGAGGAGCGGGGCAGCTCGAACAGCCGGCGGCGCTCGGCGAAGCCCGCCGCGGCGTCCGGGTCGGGATCGACGAACACGTGCCGGTGGTCGAACGCCGCGATCAGCCGGATGTGCTGGGACAGCAGCATTCCGTTGCCGAACACGTCGCCGGACATGTCGCCGATGCCGACCACGGTGAACTCCTCGGCCTGGGTGTCCACGCCCAGCTCACGGAAGTGCCGCTTCACGCTCTCCCACGCGCCGCGCGCGGTGATGCCCATGGCCTTGTGGTCGTAGCCGACCGACCCGCCGCTGGCGAACGCGTCGCCCAGCCAGAACCCGTAGCTCTTGGCCACCTCGTTGGCGATGTCGGAGAACGTGGCCGTGCCCTTGTCCGCGGCCACGACCAGGTAGGTGTCATCGCCGTCGTAGCGCACAACGGAGTTGGCCGGAATGGTCCGGCCGCCGCGCAGGTTGTCGGTCAGGTCGAGCAGGCCGGACACGAGCATGCGGTAGCAGGCCACGCCTTCGGACAGCGACGCCTCCCGGTCCGCGGCCGGGTCCCCGGTCGGCACCGGCGGCCGCTTCACCACGAACCCGCCCTTGGCACCGACCGGAACGATCACCGCGTTCTTCACCGCCTGCGCCTTGACCAGGCCCAGCACCTCGGTGCGGAAGTCCTCCCGGCGATCCGACCAGCGCAGCCCGCCGCGGGCCACCGGGCCGAACCGCAGGTGCACACCCTCCACCCGGGGCGAGCACACGAAGATCTCGAACCGCGGCCGCGGCTCCGGCAGCTCCGGCACCGCGCCCGGGTCCAGCTTGATCGCCAGGTACGGCCGCGGCTGGCCGTGCTCGTCCCGGACGTGGTAGTTCGTCCGCAGTGACGCCCGGACCAGGGTGAGCAGGCTGCGCAGGATCCGGTCCGCGTCCAGGCTGGTCACCTCGTCGATCATGCGGCTGATGTCCTCGACCTGGGCGTCCGCCCGCTCCCGCCGGGTGCCCTCGGGCTCGTTCGGGTCGAAGCGGGTCTCGAACAGCCGCACCACCGCGGTAGCCACCTCGCAGTGCGCGAGCACCGTGTCCTCGATGTACTCCTGGCTGTAGGTGGTACCGGCCTGGCGCAGGTAGCGGGAGTAGGCCCGGAGCACCGCGATCTGCCGCCAGCCCAGCCCGCCGCGCAGCACCAGCGCGTTGAACCGGTCGGTCTCGGCGTCACCGTGCCAGGTCGCCGCGAACGCGTCCTGGAACCGGGCCCGCAGCGACGCGGTCTCCTCCGGCGAGCGGTTCTCCACCACGGCCGGGTCGACCCGCAGCCCGAAGTCGTAGATCCACCACTTGGTGCCGTCCGCCGGGCGCAGCTCGTACGGCCGCTCGTCGACCACCTCGACGCCCATCTGCTGCAGCACCGGCAGAACCTGGGACAGGCTCACGCCGGGGCCGGCCAGGTAGAGCTTGAACCGGCGCACCCCCGGCTCGGCGTCCAGCGGCACGTAGAAGCTCATGTCCAGGTCGCCCTCGCGGGTGAGCGCCTGCATCCGGCGCAGGTCCGCCAGCGCCTCGGTAGCCCGGAAATCCTCCTTGTAGGCCTCCGGGAACACCGCGGCGAACCGGTGGCCCTGCTCGGTGGCCGACTCGGCGCCGATGGTGACCGCGCCGCTGGCCGGCTTGCTGCCTTCGAGCTTCTGCCGCTGCTCGTCGAACACCGCGTCGACCATGCGGTCGTCCCAGGTGCGGGCCGCCTCGGCCAGCCGCTCCTGGATGTGCTCGACGTCCGGCTCGATCATCCGGGACGGCTCGGTGTGCACGGTGAAGAACACCTGGGCGAGCGCGGTCTCCCCGATCCGCGCGCTGTACTCGAGGTTGGTTCCGCCCAGCTCCTCGAGCAGGACCTGCTGCATGGCCAGCCGGGAGGTGGTGGTGTAGCGGTCGCGCGGCAGGAACACCAGGCAGGAGTAGAACCGGCCGTAAGGGTCGCGTCTGAGGAACAACCGCAGCCGGCGCCGGTCGGCCAGCGCGATCACGCCGGTCGCGGTCTGGTACAGCGTGTCGG
The DNA here is from genome assembly GCF_036002505.1 of Actinophytocola sp. GTDB lineage: Bacteria > Actinomycetota > Actinomycetes > Mycobacteriales > Pseudonocardiaceae > DASYTH01. The sequence goes on from NZ_DASYTH010000364.1 coordinate 30,669, forward strand.
TGCTGGCGGAGAACAGCTCGGTGCGCGGCCAGTTCTGGATCACCTCCAGCATCTTCTGGCCGCTGTAGGACTCCATCGGGAAACCGGCCCGGTGGATCACGTCGCGCACCCGGCGTTCCACGACCGGGATGTCCAGCACGTCCTCGTGCAGCGCGTTGGTGTTGAACACGCCCAGGAACCGGTGCTCGCCGGTGACCTTGCCGCCCTGATCGAACGTCTTGACCCCGACGTAGTACGGGTAGACGCTGCGGTGCACCGCCGAGGGCGCGCTGGCCTCGGTCAGCACCAGCAGGTTCGGGGACAGCGCGTACGCGGTCGTGTCCGGGCCTTCGGTCAGGCTCTTCTCGACCAGGCTGTCGCCGCGGAGCACACCGAGGCCGGTGGCCAGCACGGCCTTCAGCGCCGGCTTGTTGTCGCTGGTGACGAGCTCGTAGCTGCGGTAGCCGAGGAACGTGAAGTGCCCGTCGGCGAGCCAGCGCAGCAGGCCGGCACCGTCGGCCACCTGGTTGGGGTCCAGCGGCGGCGGGTCGGCCTCGAGCTGGTCGGCCAGCGCGCGGGCGGTGCCGGTCATCCGGTCGGTGTCCTCGACGACCTCGCGCACCGCGGTGAGCACGGACATCAGGCGGTTCTCGGTGTCCCGCTCCCGGTCCGGGTCGGTGATCAGGTCGACCTCGATGGACATCCAGGACTCGGCGATGCTGTCGCCGGGCGGGTCGTCCGGGTCGGCGGTGGGCAGCACCTCGCGCAGCCGGCCGGCGACGTCGCGGCGCACCACCACGATCGGGTGCACCACGCGGTGCACCTGCAGGCCGGCCCGGGTCAGGTCGGCGGTCACGGACTCGACCAGGTACGGCATGTCGTCGGTGACCAGGTGCACCACGGTGCCCGGCGTGCTCCAGCCGTCGCGGGCCCGGTCCGGGTTGAAGATGTGCACCGCGGGGCGGCCGGGGACCCGGTCCATGGCCAGCTCGTGGTGCGTGCGGACGGCGCCGACCAGGTCGACCGGGTTGTCGTCGATGATCTCCTCGGGCGGCAGGTACCGGAAGTACAACCGGATCAGGTCGGCCATCTCCGGCATGAGCCCCGCAGCCTGCTCGATGCGCTCGTCTCGGATCTGCTCGGGACTGGCCGGCTCGGTCCCTTCCGTTGTGGTTGCTCGGGACCGTACTCCAGTCGAGGTCATTTCTTCCGGACTCCACGCGTCGGCGGCACCCCTGCGTGCCACATGCAGTTACACCCTAATCCGGGTCCCCGGAGCGCCCGTCGACCCACACTCTGCTTGATCGAACCCTGAATCGTGCCAAGCAGATCGACGTTGACCGGTTCTTCAGCTCCGCTCAAGGCGTGTCGTAGTCCAGGGACGCCCAGTCGGGCATCCGGTGCCGGCCGGCGCCGGTGCGGTGGGCCGGCGGGGTGGCTTCCGGCGTGGGCGCCGGGGGCGCCGGAACCGGTGGCGCCAGCTCGGGTTCGTCGTCCTCGGGGGCGGTCGCCTGGTAGGCGACGAGCGCCTCGGTGAGGAGGTCGGCGATGCTGGTGGTGTCCGCGGCGGGGCGGCGCAGGGTGGCGCGGTCCGCGCGCGGCGGCAGATCCGGCGGGCGGGGCTCGGGACCCTGCACCGGACCGAGGACGGCGTCGAGGTGATCGTCCTCGGGCCGCTCCGGCTCCTGCGGGATCGAGGCCGGTGGCGGCACCTCGGGGGTCGGTTCCGGGCCGGGCGCCATGGGCGGAACGTTGTCGGGCTCCGGCGGAATGATGATGTCCGGCTTCCGCGGCGGGCGGGGTGGCTCGTCGTCGGGATCGGTCGGGAAGATGCCGGGCCGCAGCGGGAGTGGCTCGGGCTCCTCGTCGGGCTCCTGCTCCGGCGTGGTGTAGCGGTCCTCCGGATGCGACAGCGTGGGATGGTCGAGCAACGGCGCCAGCAGCTCGCGGATCGCCAGGCCCGGACCGTCTTCCCCGCCGGACGACTCCCGCACACCGGTCAACTCGCTCGCCTCGAACGTGTACAGCGCCCTCCGCCGCCCGGCCGCCGGCTCCTCGTCATCCGCAACCCCGTGCCACTCCGGCAGATCAGCCCACTCACCGAACTCAGCCGGGAACTCCGTCGGGCCATGCGGCTGATCCGCCACGAGCGAGTCCCGTTCGAAGTCGCGCGGGTCCTCAGCGTCTCCGGGCCCACCGGTCGCACCGGTGAACGCCGGCGTGTCGTTCCACTCGAAGGGGTGACCTGCCGCACCGTGGGCGGTCGAGGTACCGGTGGGCTCGATCGTCACGGTGGGCGCATCCAGGGCGTCGACCGGTGCCGGATTCTGGGCTGTGGCGGGACGTTCGGCAGATTCGGCCCGGTGGTGCGGGGCGGAGGGTGGTTCTCGGGGGGTAGGGGGTTCAGCGGCGGAGAAGGTGCTCTCGGTGAAGCTGTGCCGGACCTCGGCAGCGGGGGTCCCGGTGCGGTCGCCGGGTTCGAGGGTGTGCCGGCGGGTTTCGGGGTCGGTGGCGGCGGCGAGGGCGGTGAGAAAGGACTCCTCGGCATTCAGGTCCGGTCCGGGCGGATCGGGGCGGTCGGCGGTCGTCAGGGTTTCGCGGGCGGCGGTGAGGAGGTAGTCGGCGTCCTCGCCGGGCGCGGGATCGAGGCCGGACTGGGCGACACCGGTGCTGATGCTGACCTCCGGACCGGTGGCCTCGGCGAGCCAGTCGGAGCCGAGGGCGGATTCGCGGATCGTGGCGGCGAGCCGTTCCGCCTGGTCCCGGGTGGTGTGCGGGAGCAGCACCGCGAGCTCGCTGCCGGCCGGCCTGGCCAGCTCGGCACCCTCGGGTGCGATATCCCGCACGCGACCGGCGAGCGTCGTGAGCGCCTCGGTTCCAGGCCCGGACGAGCCGGCGCCGGCGCCCGGACGGTCGCCGGTCTCGGCGCCGGCGCCGCCCTCGGTTTCCAGGCGCACCAACGTCAGCGCCACCGGACGGTCGCCGCGGCGGACCGCCGCGAGCCGGCGGGAGAGCCCCACCCGGGTGAGCAGGCCGGTCGCCTCGTCCGTCTCGGGCTCGCCGGGCTCGGACGGCGCGGCGTTCACCTCGTCCGCCCGCGCGCCGACGCCTCCGGGCGGCGTCACCGTCCGGGATCGGGCGGCGAGCGGGTCGGGCGCCGTCGGCCGGGTGGCTGGGAGCGGTGACGGGCCGGCCGGTGGCGGGGGCACCGCGCGGGCTCCGGCCGTCTCCGGGGCCGCCCGGACCGCGGGCGCGACCGCGGGGCGAATCACGTTACGCAGCAACGAGTGCACGATGTCCAGAGGGTAGTCGCCGGCCCCGAACTCGGTCATCAGCCGCCGCCGGGCGAACTCGACCGAGCGCCGGTGCCGGTGCTCGGCTGCGTGTGCCTCGCGCAGGGTGCGCAGCGCGTCGGCCGGCCTGGCCGCGCTCTCCTCGAGGTCGGCCCGAACCGCCAGCCCGTCGGCCAGCAACCAGTCCAGCCCGTGCCGCTCGGCGATCCACGTGGCGTGGTCGAGCAGGCCGCGCCCGGCCTCCACCCGGCCGGCCGGCAGCAGCACCCGGATCGCGACCGCGAGCAGCAGCCGCCCGACCGCGGGCGCCGACGCGGCCCGGACCGGCTGGGCGAGCACCGGGCCGGCCTCCTGCTCGGCCTCGGTCAGGTGGCCGTCGTCCAACAGCGCGCAGACCAGCTCCAGCGTCAGCCCGGCCCGGACCCGGCCACCTTCCAGCCGCGGATCGCGCAGCCTGGCGACCAGGCCCAGCCCGTTGCGTGCGGCCTCGACCGCGTCCTCGGTCTCACCCCAGCGCCGGTGGTAGGCCGCCGTCCGGGTGGCCAGCAGCGCCCGCTCGAGTCTCCTGGCGTCGGCCGTGAACCGGTCGTCCGCGGCCAGCAGCCGGTCGGCCTCGGCGAGCGAGTCCTCGAGGTCGTCCCGCCGACCCACGTGCGCGGTGCAGCCGACCAGCTGCGCAACCGCCGCAGCCCGGGTACCCGGCCGGGCACCGGCCGGGTCCAGCAGGGGCCGCAGGATCGGACAACCCAGCAACGGCTCACCCAGTCCGACCGAGCAGGCGGCCAGGTCCAGGCGGACCGACGAGGCCAGCTCCGGCACGCCGGAGTGATCCGCACCGCGCAGCGCGACCAGCGCGGGCTCGACCGCCTCGGCATGCCGGCCCAGCCGGACCAGCGCCGCGGCGAGCAGCGCCTGGGCCCGGATGACCACTGAGCCCTCCGCGCCGGGGCCGTGCTCGAGAACCCGCCGGGCATACCGAACCACCAGTTCGGGCGCGCTGTCGTGCAGCCGCTCGGCGAGCTCGACGAGTGCCGCGCACTCGGTCGGCTCACCGCTCGGAGGCAGGTCGTTCCAGGCCGCCACCACCGGGTGCGCTCCGCCTAGTCCCTGGTCAGTTTGCGGTAGGTGACCCGGTGCGGGCGGGCCGCCTCCTCACCGAGCCGCTCCACCTTGTTGCGCTCGTATCCCTCGAAGTTGCCCTCGAACCAGAACCACTTCGCCGGGTTCTCCTCGTCGCCCTCCCAGGCCAGGATGTGCGTCGCCACCCGGTCCAGGAACCACCGGTCGTGGGAGATCACCACCGCGCAGCCGGGGAATTGCTCCAGCGCGTTCTCCAACGAGCCGAGCGTCTCCACGTCGAGGTCGTTGGTCGGCTCGTCGAGCAGGATCAGGTTGCCGCCCAGCTTGAGCGTCAGCGCCAGGTTGAGCCGGTTGCGCTCACCGCCGGAGAGCACCCCCGCCGGCTTCTGCTGGTCCGGCCCCTTGAAGCCGAACGCGCTCACGTACGCCCGCGACGGCATCTCCACCTGACCGACGTGGATGTAGTCCAGCTTCTCCGACACCACCTCCCAGACGTTCTTCTTCGGGTCGATGCCCGCGCGCTCCTGGTCCACATAGGACAGCTTCACCGTGTCGCCGACCCGCACCTCGCCGGCGTCCGGCTGCTCCAGCCCGACGATCGTCTTGAACAGCGTCGTCTTGCCGACTCCGTTCGGTCCGATCACGCCGATGATCCCGTTGCGCGGCAGCTTGAACGACAGCCCGTCGATCAGCACCCGGTCGACGAAGCCCTTGCGCAACTTCTGGACGTCGACCACGACGGTGCCCAGCCGCGGACCCGGCGGGATCTGGATCTCCTCGAAGTCGAGCTTGCGGGTCCGCTCGGCCTCGGCCGCCATCTCCTCGTAGCGCTCGAGCCGGGCTCGCGACTTGGTCTGCCGCGCCTTCGCGTTCGACCTGACCCAGGCCAGCTCGTCCTTGAGCCGCCGCTGCAGCTTCTGGTCCTTCTTGCCCTGGACCTCGAGCCGCTCGGCCTTCTTCTCCAGGTAGGTGGAGTAGTTGCCCTCGTAGGGGTAGGCCCGCCCGCGGTCGAGCTCGAGGATCCACTCCGCCAGGTTGTCCAGGAAGTACCGGTCGTGCGTCACCGCGAGGACGGCGCCCTGGTACTGCGCCAGGTGCTGCTCCAGCCAGAGCACGCTCTCCGCGTCCAGGTGGTTGGTCGGCTCGTCGAGCAGGAGCAGGTCGGGCTTGGACAGCAACAGCTTGCACAGCGCCACCCGGCGGCGCTCGCCTCCGGAAAGCACACTGACGTCCGCGTCCGGCGGTGGGCAGCGCAGCGCGTCCATCGCCTGCTCGAGCTGGGAGTCGAGGTCCCAGGCGTCGGCGTGGTCAAGGTCCTCCTGGAGCTTGCCCATCTCCTCCATGAGCTCGTCGGAGTAGTCGGTGGCCAGCTGCTCGGCGATGGCGTTGAAGCGGTCCAGCTTCGTCTTGACCTCCCCGACACCCTCCTCGACGTTGCCGAGCACGGTCTTGCCCTCAGTGAGCTTGGGCTCCTGCTCGAGGATGCCGACGCTGAAGCCTGGCGTGAGGAACGCGTCGCCGTTGTTGGGCTGGTCCATCCCGGCCATGATCCGCAGCACGCTCGACTTGCCGGCGCCGTTGGGCCCAACCACCCCGATCTTGGCCCCGGGGAGGAAGGACAGGGTCACGTCGTCCAAGATGACCTTGTCCCCATGCGCCTTGCGCACTTTCCTCATGGTGTAGATGAACTCCGCCATGCCCGCGATCGTAGAGCGCTGCCCGTGCGGACCTGAGCGCGGACCGCGACATCGACCGGATCGATCCACCGCCCGTCGCCGACCGGCTCGGGCACACACCCCCTTTCAGGTGCGTCAACCGGTTCGGACCGCCACCGCGGCCCGCCACCGGAATTGGATCAGGCCGCGAGGGGCTCGGCCACCTTCGTCCCCGCCGCCGGCTCGGCCAGCTCGAAGTCGTCGCGGGTGAGGGCGTCGACGGGGACGTGGTCACGGGCGGCCCGCCCGATCATGACCGGGCTAATGATCAGGTTGGGGCCTACCGCCCTGGCATCCAGCTCGAGGCTCGACCGCGGCTCGCCGTTGACCTCGTACTGGCTGACGTACAGCCGACCGGTCACCACTACGTGGTCACCCTTGAACAGCGACACGGACACGTTCTCCGCGAGCTTTCGCCAGCAGGTGACCCGGACGTAGACGTGGTCTCCATCGACCCATTCGTTGTTCTCCCGGTTGAACTTCCGCTCGTTGGCCACGACGCGGAAGCTGCACACCTTGTCGCCGCTCTGCGTCGTGCGCTGGTTGATGTCGCTGATCACGCGGCCCACGACGGTGAGAGGGGTCTCGAACATTGCTCGCCTTCCTTCCTGCGGTTCGCCGCGGCGCCGTGGTCGCGCCGCGTGCATGAGACCCACGATGCCGGGCGGGGTGAGCAGTCCGGGCCGCTGCGCGGTGATCTGTGGACAGGGGGTCGGCCTGTGCACAACCACCCTCAAGACGATCTTGGGACGGTGGGGGTGTCGGTGGGGTGTGCTAGGCGGTGTTTCGAACTCATTACCCTTGGCCGGATTCCCTCTTCGCGCAGGCCCTGCGCCTGCTTGTCCCCCTCGGGTTGTCCTGGCAGGTGCCGGTTCCTCGGAGTGGCTGGATCGCAAAGACGAGCTGGAGACCAGGATGAGCTGACGGATCTTGCGAGTGCGGTTGGCGGGGCGGGAATCGAGCGAAGTGATCTTCGGTCGGTCTGGCGCGGGGCCGGTGTCCGCGGTGTGATCATCGTTTGGGGACGGAAATGCTGGGAGATCAAGCACTTCCGTCCTCAAACAGCGATGGGTGCGGCTCCTCTGGAGTTGTGGATCTTGCGCGGGTGATCGTGACCCATGTGACGGGTGGGGCCAGTGGGGTGGTGGCTAGTGCTCTGAAGGGGCCCCTTCAGGACGCTCAACGTCCCGAAGGGCCCCTTCAGGGCATACAACGCTGCCACCGGAGAACCCCTCGTCACACCAGCACCACCGGCTTTTGAGACGCCAGCCACCGCCAACAGCCACATCCAGGCACCCCGACGCGGCATTTCGAAACACACCTAGCGGCCGTCGCGTTCGGCGAGCTGGCGGAGCATCGCGTTGTAGGCCTCGAGCTCGGCGTCACCGTCGGCGTCCGCCCGGCGATCGGCGCGGCGGGCCTCCCGCTCGTCGGCCCGGGCCCACTGCATGAGCAGCGCGATGAGCACGACCAGCAGCGGCAGCTCGCCCGTCGCCCAGGCGATCCCGCCGCCCAGGCGCTGGTCGGCCAGCAGGTCGATGGCCCAGGGCAGGCCGAGCCCACGGTAGAACCGCTCGCCGATCACGGTCTGCATGCTCATCAGGATCACGCCGAAGAACGCGTGGAACGGCAGCGACGCGAACACCATGCCGAGCCGCGCCACGTGCGGAAGTCGGCGCGGAGCCGGGTCGATGCCGATGACCGGCCAGTAGAACACGTACCCGACCAGCAGGAAGTGCGCGTTCATCGCCAGGTGCGCCCAGTGCAGCTCGAGCGCGGCGTCGAAGAGCCCGGACATGTACAGCACGTAGAACGACCCGACGAACAGCACCAGCGCCACCACCGGATGGGTCAGCGCCCGCGCCACCGGCGAGTGCACCGCCGCCAGCAGCCACTCCCGCGGACCCGGCGGCGCGTCCTTGCCGGCCGGCGGGATCGCGCGCAGGGCCAGGGTGACCGGCCCGCCGAGCACCAGCAGCACCGGCGCCAGCATGGACAGCATCATGTGGGTTTCCATGTGGATGCTGAACATCGCCGGCGCGTAGCGGCCGAAACCCGAGCTGGTCGCCATGATGATCACGAAGCAGCCGCCCAGCCAGGCCACCGTGCGGCCGACCGGCCAGGCGTCCCCCCGGGCCCGCAGCCGCCGCACCCCGACCAGGTACAGCGCCGCCAGGGTGCCGGCCACGACCAGGTAGACCAAGTCAATCCGCCAGTCGAAGAGCAGCCGGAGCAGGGTCGGCGGACCGTCGAGCCCGTAGCCGATCTGTAGTTCGACCGGGTCCGGCAGGGTTCCATCCGGCGGCGGGGGTGTCCGGGCCAGCGCCGTGGCCAGGCCGATGGTGGCGAACATGATCAGGACTTCCATGGCCGCCAGCCGGAACAGCGCGTGACCGCCCCGGCCGGCCACGATGTCCTTCACCCCGCGCTCCCGCTGGAAATAGCCGACGACGCCGAGCAGCCCGAGCGCGCTGGCCTTGCCCAGCACCAGCACGCCGTAGGAGGTCGTGAACAGGTCCCCGAGCGGCAACCGGATCAGCGCGTTGATCACGCCGGAGACCGCCATGGTGATCCAGCAGACCAGGGCGATCCTCGAGAACCGTGACGCGGCGAGGCCCAGGTGCTGTCCGGCGCGGCGGCCGTGCACCAGCAGCGCGGCCAGCCCGCCGACCCAGAGTGCGGCCGCGAACAGGTGCAGCAGCAGGCTGTTGCTGGCCAGGTCGTGCTCCCGGCTGGACGAGTGCCCGGTCACCGCCACCGGGACGATCCCGCCGAGGGCCACCAGGAGCAGCGCCACGGTCCAGCCCCAGGACAGCACGACGCGCGCGCCGACGGCGAGCAGCAGCGCGACCGCCGCGGTGATCATCCAGGCCTTCGCGTCGGGTAACAGGTTGGCCAGGCTGAACAGCGTCCGCGGCTCGAGGACGGCGGACACCGGCTTGCCGACCGCGCTTGCCACGGTGAACGGCACGAGCACCGCGGCGCCGGCGAACCACAGCGCGGCGCACCAGCTCGCCATCCGCAGGGCCGCGTACCCGGCGACGTCGAGGGTCCCGGATTGCTGTGGCGACACCAGGAACGCGGCGAACAGCAGCGAGCCGACGGTCAGCACGCCACCGAGCTCGGCGATCACGCGGACCACCGTCGGGCCGTAGGCGTTGATCACGTCCCGGTCGAGCGGACCGGCCGCGAGCGTCAGCAGGGCGGCGGCGATCAGCGCCGCGAACAGGCCTCCCACGACCAGCAGCGGCACCGCGCCAGCGCCGGAGACCTTCAGCGGAGCCGGTTTCTCCGGAGGGCTGTCGACGGACACGGGTTTGAGCCTAGGCGTGCGCAGGTTGCCAACGAGTCAAGGCTCGGCTGTTCAGGTCGACGGCACCGCCGCGGTCTGCGGTGCTGGCTCGACCTGGTCGGGCACCTCGCGACGCCGGGCCCACCGCGCGGCGAGCACGCCCGGACCCATCATCGCGGCGACCAGGCCGGCCATCCCCAGCGCCACCGCCAAGTTGGTGACCTGGGCGATCCACCCGATCAACGGCGGGCCGAGCAGGAAGCCGCTGTAGGCGATCGCGGTGACGAACGCCAACTCCCGCTCGCCGCCCGAACCGTCCGCCCGCCGGCCGGCCGCGCCGGCGAGCCCCAACCCGACCGGGAACGTGTAGGCCAAACCGGCTCCGGCAAGCGCGAAACCGATGAAACTGGCCCAGCCGGCCGGAACGAGGACGGCGAAGAGCAACCCGCTCCCACTCACGGCGGCCCCGGCGACCAGCATGCGCTCGGGACCCCAGCGCCGTTCGGCCCGCTCGCCCAGCAGCCGCGTGATCGCCATGGACACGGAGAAGCCGGCGTACACGATCGCCCCGGTTGCCTCGCTGAGACCGCGATCGCGCACCGCGAACAGCGACGACCAGTCGGCGCTCGCGCCCTCGGCCATCGCGGCGCACAGCACGGTGACACCCAGCAGCCAGAGCACCGGCCGGCGCGCCGGGATGCGGCCGCCGAGCTGCCTGGCCGTCTTCGTCACGGCGAGCACCGGCTCGTTCGGCACGTGCCGGGCGACCGCGACGATGATCGCCGCAGCAAGCAGCCCGACCAGACCGAAGTGCAGGCCCAGGTCGAGCCCACGGGCGGCGGCCAGCGCCGCGCCGAGCGCGCCGAACAGCCCGCCGAAGCTGAAGCCCGCGTGGAACACCGGCATCAGCGGGCGCTCGATCTGCCGCACGACCGTGACCGCGGCGACGTTCATGGCTACGTCCACGGTGCCGGCGGCGCCGGCCAGGCCGACGAACACCAGGCCGAGCAGCGCCGGGGTCGGCACCAGCGCGAGCAGCGGCAGCACGGCGGCGGCGATCAGGGCGGCGACGGTGACGACCCGGCGGGCGCCGAACCGGGCGCACAGCCGGCCGGCGATCGGTGCCGTGACGATCAGCCCGACACCGCCGCCCAGCAGGGCCAGGCCGAGCTCGCCGGCCTCGGCGTGCACCTGGGCGGCCACCGCGGGCATGCGCGGCGCCCAGGTGCCGACGATGACGCCCTGCAGTACGAACGCCCAGAGGACCGCGATCCGCGCCTTTGCCATGGGTCGAGCCTAACTGAAGCGCTTCAGTAGCCGCTACTCAAATTCTTCGGGCGGCGACCTTAGGCTTGTCTTCGTGAGTCCAGACCGGGCACGGCGGCCGACCCTGGACACCGTGGCCCTCGAGGTCGGCGTGTCCCGGGCGACGGTGTCGAACGCGTACAACCGGCCCGACCAGCTCTCCCCGCAGCTCCGGGACCGGATCATCGCCGCGGCCGAACGGTTGGGCTACCCGGGTCCCGATCCGACCGCGCGGAGCCTCGCCACCCAGCGCACCGGATCGGTCGCGTTCCTGCTGGGCCAGGGCCTTTCGTCGGCGTTCTCCGACCCGGCCTTGTCGATCATGCTGGACTCCCTGGCGTCCACAGTGGACAGTGGGGACCGGGCCCTGCTGCTGCTTCCCGGGGTGAACGACCTCGGCCCGCGCCCGGAAAGCGTGGCGCGGGCGCAGACCGACGTCGTGGTGGCGTATTCCCTGCCCGACCGCGCGCCCGCGCTCGACGCGGTGCGGCAGCGCAAACTGCCGCTCGTGGTGGTGGACCAGCCGGTGGTGCCCGGGTCCGCGCGGGTGGAGGTGGACGACACCGGCGGCGCGGAACTGGCCGCCCGGCACGTCGGTGAGCTGGGGCACCGCCGGGTCGGCATCCTGGCGTTCGGGCTCAGCCCCGACGGGAAGCACGGGCCGGCGTCACCCGCCCGAGTGCAATCCGCGCGCTACCGGGTGACCCGGGACCGCGTCGCCGGGTACCTGCGCGGCCTGGCCCAATTCGGCATCGATCCGGACTCGGTGCCGCTCTGGGAGGCGCGCTGCGGCGACCAGCACCTCGGCCGCGAGGGCGCCCGCTGGCTCATGACGCGCTCCCCGCGACCCACCGCCCTGCTGTGCATGTCCGACGAACTCGCCCTGGGCGCCATCCGCGCGGCCCGCGAGCTCGGCCTGTCCGTGCCGTCCGAGGTGTCGGTGGTCGGCTTCGACGACACCCCCGGCGCCAGCTGGTCCGACCCCCCGCTCACCACCATCCGCCAAGATCTCGTCGACAAGGGTCGCCGCATCGCTGACCTGGCCCTTCGCCTCCTCGACGGGGCCAGACCAGGCCAGCCCACCACCCTCAGCGTCGAGCTCGTCCCGCGCGCGTCCACCGCTCCCCCGCCGGCTTAACCACTCCCTTAGCGAAACGGACATCACTCGGACATCACTCATCCGAGGCGATTCAGAAACGGCCGGCCCGTCCCGAGCGATCAGACCCCACGGGATGGCTAGCCTGCCTCGCCGGCGACGACGCCGTCCACGCCCTCGTAGCTCAGCGGATAGAGCAAAGGACTTCTAATCCTTGGGTCGCAGGTTCGAGTCCTGCCGGGGGCACCCATGTGGTCTTACTCGAACTGTGGCCACGTTGTGTTAGCGCTGGTGACGACGCGTGTCTGGGTGGGTTGGTGGGTCGGTTGTGGCCGCCGGGTCGTGTGGTGTCGTGGTGGAGTGGTTGGGGGTTGGGTAGCTGTCGGTGTTGGGTGTAGTGCCGGCCGGCGGGGATGAGTTGGTCGAAGGGTTCGGCTAGCTGATCACTGGTGACCCCGGTCATGTCGAGGGTGAGCCGGGTAAAGATGATGTTGTTGAGGATCTTGCGCTGGGCTGGTGGACAGGCTCGGTAGAGCCGCTGGGGACGGTCCAGGAGCTTCAACGCGGTGTCGAGGATGTCACGACCTACACTGACGTCAGCGGCGAGCGCATCAATCTGGTTGAGGATCTTGTCGCGTTCGGTGCGGATGGTCACGATCCGTTGGGTGAGTTTGTCTCGTGGCCAGTCGGGATCGCCGACTAGGTCGAGGTAATGGTCTTCCTGTGTGGACAGTTCCGCGAGTCGTTTGTTGAGTGTCTCGCGGTGGTGCCTGGTGCTGTCGGTGTTCGCTGCTAGCTCGCTGTCGAGTTGTTTCCGCACCGCGTCGCGGAAGTCAGCCGGAAAGCTGATCGTGGCGTAGTACTCTTTGATCGCCTTTTCAACGTGAGTAACGGACATATAGGGTAGGTCACACACGCCTTGTTGACGACCACGGCAGAAGTAGTATTCATATGTTCCTTTTGCCACTGCGATAATGAGCCGATGCCCGCAGCGTTCACACCAGAGAACACCTTTTAGATAGTGGGTATGTTTGCGTTGCCGGATCCCCGCGCCTGAGTGCGCGTTGAGAATTTCTTGAACGCGGTGAAACAGTTCTGTAGGGATGAGGTGCGGATGCCGGCCTTTGTATTCAACTCCCTTGAAGGTGACGTAACCGATGTAGTAGCGATCTCGGAGCATCCGTCCGATTTGACTACGCGATATGGGCTTGATCGGCTGCTTACCGTGCGGCAGCGCATAGAGTCCGGCGTCAACCATCGCCTCATGGAGACTTTCTATTGTGTACTGATCAGTAGCGAACATCTCAAACGCGAGTTTGACGAGAGGACCGCGTTGCTCGTCTACCACGACGGTAGCCACTTCGCGGTCTTCGTACCGCTCTCTCACATTGAGATAACCGATTTTAGCGCGACCGGGGGTTCCGCCAATACTGGCCTTATACTCCATTTTCCGGCTGATAATGAGACCATCGGAATCAGAGCGGAACTGATTAACTGCCGCCATGATTCCGTGCAGGAGTTGCCCCGGCGGAGTATCGTCAATGTTTTCCGTTGCCGAGACCACCGTAACGCCGGCTTTTCTAAGTTCTAACATCATCAAGACGTCATCAGTCCGGTTCCGGTTTGCCCGTGACAACGAGTCAACGATCACATAGTCGATGTCGCCTCGTTCTTTGATCAGGGCAAGCATCCGTTGGAATTCCGGCCGCTTTTCTACCGACCGACCCGACACGCCACGCTCGCGAAATTCTTCCTCGATATCGGCGTTCAATTCGTCGGCTTTGCGCCTGGTAACAATCCTTTGATCTGGCAGGGAAATACCTTCCGGGTCATACTCCCGCTTCACTTGCTTAGGATCAGACACCCGCAACAGCGTAAAAGCCTTCTTACGATGCTCGCGCTTGCGCGCCGCCGATGCTGCCGTCATCTCGGCCCCCCGTCCCCACCCCGTGCCCGCACCTCGGATCGCGCCTGCTGCATCCTGACTTGATCACGTCGGACAACGCTGCGAGCGTGGCTACTCTGGCGTGCTCGTTGGGCTCGGTGGCGGCTGAGCGCGATCACGACCTGAGATACACGGCCGGGGTCGAGGGTGCGGCGGAGCTGACCGCGCACCCGGATGCGGCGATGCCTACCCATGTCGTCGTGCCTCCCTCTCTGTCGGGCTCATCAGGGCCCGCCGGGCCTGGTACCAGCTTGGTCTGCTAGGTGCTAGTTGCCTGGTCATGGGGTGTTTCCTTGGCTAGTGGGTCTGCTAGGTCTAGCGGGGTGGCCGGCTAAACGGTGGGCCGCTCGGACCGGGCTTGCGCTGCCCGTCCGGGCTCCGTCGCTGCCGCCGTTCGTCGGCGGTGAGGAGGTCGGCTAGGGCGAGGCCGCGCCGGTTGGCACCCTTCCCGCTGCCGGTGCTGCCCCACACCTGTAGCGGCGTGAGTCCGTAGGGTTTGAGGGCAGCGGAGAGTTGCCGTGCCCTGGTTTCACCGTCCACTGTGGCCCAAGTGCCGTATGTGTCGGGCCGTAGCTCCGCCAACCGTGCCGCCAGGGTCTCTAGCCACACTTTGGGTTCATCTGCGCGGGTGACGGCCACCAGATCGTCCAACAGCGACACTGTGGACTCTCGCTGTGCCATGTCGTCGTCAGCGCCGATGGCGTGGCCGGTGAGGGTGCCGGCGGCGGCACGGAGGGCGTGGGCGCGGGCGGTGATCTTGTCCGCTTCCGGTGCGTCGATATAGGCGGTCCGCACGATTTGCGGGTCGTCGGATGCGCCGGCCAGGTATCCGATTCCTTTATCCCGTTGCGTAAACGTGGTCGCCCGCAGCCCGTTTTTGTAGGCGCTGGTGCCCAGGATCATATCGTTTTCCAGTTGACCCATGACACGCAAACAAAACCG
>NZ_DASYTH010000365.1:0-24177 GCF_036002505.1 Actinophytocola sp.
CACACGGCAGTTACGTCACGGTGACGGTGGCCGGCGGGCGAGGGCGCGCTCGATGAGGGCGGCGTAGATGTCGCCGAGGGAGCGGCCGGCGGCTTCGATGGCCATCGGCAGGAGCGAGGTCTCGGTGAGGCCGGGCGAGGAGTTGACCTCCAGGAAGTGGGCGGTCCCGTCCGCGGTGACGATGGCGTCGGTACGGGACACGTCGCGCAGGCCGAGCAGCCGGTGGGCGGACACGGCCAGCTCGGCGACCGCGGCGGCGGCCGGCTCGTCGAGGCGGGCGGGGGTGTGGAAGTCGGTGAGGCCGGCGGTGTAGCGGGAGGTGTAGTCGTAGACACCGCTTTCCGGCACGATCTCCACGGCGGGCAGGGCGAGCGGGCCGTGGCCGTCCTCGATCACGGTGACGGCCACCTCGACGCCCTCCACGAACCGCTCGGCCAGCACGGTGTTGCCGTAGGCCAGGCAGTCGACCATGGCCGCGGGCAGGCCGGACGCGTCGCGGACCACCTGCGCGCCCAGCGCCGACCCGCCCTGGTCCGGCTTGAGCATCATCGGCAGGCCCAGCCGGTCGACCATGGCCGCCAGCACCGCCTGCGCGCCGAGCTCGCGGAACGTGCTGTGCGGCAGCACCACCCAGTCCGGCGTGGCGAGCCCGGCCCGGGCCAGCTCGGCCTTCGCGGTGGGCTTGTCCCAGGCCCGCCGGCAGGCGTGTGAGTCGCTGCCCACGTACGGCACCCCGAGCAGCTCCAGCACGGTCTGGATGGAGCCGCCCTCCCCCTGGTCCCCGTGCAACGCGATCACCACGGCGTCCGGACGCTCGTCCCGCAACCGGGTCATCAGCGCCGCGTCGGCGTCCCACTCCTCCACTGCGACGCCCGCCGAGCGCAGCGCCGCGGCCAGCCGCCGCCCAGACCGCAGGGACACGTCGCGCTCGTGGGTGAGGCCCCCGGAGAGCACCGCTACAGAACGATCGGACACCCGTACTCCTCGCATGACCTCGCCGAAGTGTCAACTATCCACAGTGGACAAACAATCGGTCCGATCCGACCGTTCCCTGTGGATCCCACGATGTTCCTTACCAAGCAGGCATTTCACGCAGTGTCCGGAGTGGGCACCTGCGGGCCCGAACCGGCCCGCCGCGCCGCCGGACCGAACGTGTCGTACAGCTCGAGCTCCTCGGCCAGCACCGTGGCCAGGCGCCGGACGCCCTCCCGGATCCGCTCCGGCGTCGGGTAGCAGAACGAGAGCCGCATCTGCCGGCGGCCGAGCCCGTCGGCGTAGAAGCCGGTCCCGGACACGTAGGCCACCCGGGCGGTGACCGCCCGCGGCAGCATCGCCTTCGTGTCCACCCCCTCCGGCACGGTCATCCACACGAAGAATCCGCCGTCCGGCCGGGTCCACGTGCACCCGGCCGGCATGTGCTGCTCCAGCGCCGAGATCATCGCGTCCCGCCGGTCCCGGTAGGTCTGCTGGAACGACTTGATCTGCCCCTGCCAGTCGTGCGTGCCGAGGTAGCGGGACACGATCAGCTGGTTGAGCGTCGGCGGGCAGAGCGTCGCGGACTCGGCCGCGAGCACCAGCTTCTCGCGCACCGCGTGCGGCGCCAGCACCCACCCGACCCGCAGTCCCGCGGCGAACGTCTTGGAGAACGACCCGAGGTACACCACGTTGTCCGCGTCCATCGAGCGCAGCGCCGGGTACGTCTGGCCGTCGAAGCCGAGCAGTCCGTACGGGTTGTCCTCGACCACCAGCACCCCGTGCCGGGCGCAGATGTCCAGGATCTCCGCGCGCCGGCGCACCGCCAGCGTGATCCCCGCCGGGTTGTGGAAGTTCGGGATCGTGTACAGGAACTTGACCCGCTTGCCGGCCGACGCCATCGCCGCGAGCGCGGCCCGCAGCGCCTCCGGCGCCAGGCCCTCCTCGTCCATCCCCACGTGCACCACGCTCGCCTGGTAGGCCGCGAACGTGCCGAGCGCGCCCACGTAGGACGGACCCTCGGCGAGCACCACGTCGCCGGGATCGCAGAAGATCCTGGTCACCATGTCCAGCGCCATCTGAGAGCCGACCGTGACCACGAGGTCGTCCGGGTGCCCGGACACCCCCTCCAGGGCCATCACGTCACAGATCTGCTCCCGCAGCTCCGGCAGGCCGTGCGCCGAGCCGTACTGCAGCGCGACCAGGCCGTCCCGGCTGATCACGCCGGCCAGCTCCGCGGCGATCGAGTCCAGCGGCAGCGCGGTCAGGTTCGGCATGCCGCCGGCAAGGGACACCACCTCGGGCCGGCTGGCGACCGCGAACAGCGCCCGGACCTCGGAGGCGGTCATGCCTACCGCCCGTGCCGCATAGCGGTGCAGATGCGGATCCAGGCTGCGCGCGCCCAGCCTTTCGGGTGACTGTCCCGGTGTCGTCATGCCGGCTCCGTGGCGAAGATGCTGAAAATCCGTCCGAGTGTAACTGGATGGAGTAGCCGCCCCCGGGGAGTTCCGGTCGAGGCCACCGCGGCCTATCCTGTCGTGGGTATGCGTGCGCGTCTCCTGCTTCTGGCGCGCAGTCGAGTGGCACGCGAGGGACGTGGACGGCAGTCGGGGAGGTCAGGTGTCGCGACGCGTCGTGGGCGTCACGCTGGACAACCTCGAGGATCTCCCCAAGCACTGCCGGTCGTGCGTCTACTGGGAGCTCGCCCCGCACCTGCGGGACCAAGCCGAGGAGTACGGCACCACGGAGCTCGAGAAGGAGGCCTGGGTCTCCAGCGTCATGCTCGAATGGGGCTCCTGCGGCCGGATCGTCTACAGCGACAAGCTTCCGGTCGGGTTCGTGCTCTACGCCCCGCCCAACGCGGTCCCGCGCGCCGCGGCGTTCCCCACCTCCCCGGTCAGCCCGGACGCGGTCGTGCTCACCGGCTTCCACGTGCTCCCCGAGTTCCGCGGCGGCGGGCTCGGCCGGATGCTCGTCCAGGCAGTGGCCAAGGACCTCACCCGCCGCGGCGTGAAGGCGATCGAGGCGTTCGGCGACGCCAAGCCGGACGACACCGAGAAGAGCTGCGTGGTGCCCGCCGACTTCCTGCTCAGCGTCGGCTTCAAGACCGTCCGCCCGCACGCCCGGTGGCCCCGGCTGCGGCTGGAGCTGCGCACCGCCCTGTCCTGGAAAGAGGACGTGGAGGCGGCACTCGCGCAGCTGCTCGGCACGGTGACGGTAAGCACCGCCTCCCCCGCCCTGCACTGACCCGCCTCACAGTCCCGCCACTCCGGATTTAACTGCTGTCGTTGCGTTCCCGGGGAACGCTGCGGTTGTCGGGTTGATTGTGGCTGGGTGCCGTCACGGTCCCCTGAGGTTCCGTTGGCCTGGGCGAAGTGCTGTCACCGCTTGGTGATGATCCGTCAGTACGCGCTAGACGGTTTCGCGGGCCAGGACGTCGGCGAAGGTGAACGTGCCGGTCGGCTGGTCGCCCTCGCCGAGCAGGTAGAGGCGCTTGACGGCGACCAGGATCCCCTCGGCGACGACGTCCCGGAACGCCGGATCCGCAAGCCGGGCGAGATCCTCGGGGTTGGACAGGTAGCCGATCTCCACCCGGACCGCCGGACACCGGGTCAGGCGCAGGCTGTCCCAGGTCTTGGGGTGGGTACGGCAGTCCAGCAGCCCGGTGCGGACGGCCAGCTCACGCTGGATGAACCCGGCCAGGGTCTCCCCGAGCGTCGAGGTGGTGCCGTGCACCGTGCCGAAGTGGAAGCTTGCCACGCCCTGGGCCAGCGGCGAGCTGTTGGCGTCGCAGTGCAGCGACAGGAACAGGTCCGCGCCCTCGTCGTTGGCGAAGTGGGCGCGCTCGCCCTCGTCCGGGCAGGTGTCCTCGGCGCGGGAGAGCAGCGCCTCCATGCCGGTGGCCATCATCCGGCCTTCCAGCCGGCGGGCCAGGTCCCACATCAGGTCGGCCTCGCGCACGTCACCGACCGTCACCCCGGGGTCGGCGCCGCCGTGGCCCGGATCCAGCACGATCCGCTTGCCGCGCAGCCGCGGGCCGGCGCGGCGGACCCGCTCCTGCTCGCGGAGCAGCACCGGACGGCCACCCCGGGTCCGCGGGGAGAGCTGGCGCAGGGCGTGCACGGTCTCGGCGCCGCAGATGCCGTCCACGGTGATGCCCCAGTCCCGCTGGAAGCTCCGCAGCGCATGCTCGGTCTGCGCGCCGAACACGCCGTTGGGCCGGCCGGCGTCGTAACCCAGCTCCAGCAGCTTTACCTGCAGCTGCAACACGTCGTCGCCACTGACCGGGGCGGACACCAGGAACGCCAGCGGCCGGGCGCCCAGCTGGTAGGTGGCGTCGCGCAGGGCCCGGTACGTGGTCGGCCCGACGATGCCGTCGGTGATCAGGCCACGCTGCTGCTGGAACGAGCGCACGGCATGCTCGACCGCCTCGTCGAACTCCTCACCCGGGCCGTGCCCGTTCACCGGTGGTAGCAGCCCCAAGGCGGCAAGAGTCGACCGGACCTCGGCAACGGCAGGACCCCCATCGCCGCGGCGCAGTACCCGCATGCAGCCTCGCTCCGGATCGGGCACCGACCTGGCGTCGGCGCGGTTACGTGGGCCCTATTCTGCCCTGCCGTTCCGAGCGGGGCTCGCAGGGTCACATGGTGCGTCTGGGCGGTGACCCAGCACACATGTGCCGGACCCGCCCATCAAAGAGACGCACGACCCGTACCCGGGGGTTGCCGGAATCAGCCGAGGTAGTCGGCGAGATCCTGGAGCAGCGCGGCCTTCGGCTTGGCGCCGACGATCTGCTTCACCGGCTCGCCGCCCTTGAACAGGATCATGGTCGGGATGGACATCACCTGGTAGTCCCGGGCGGTGCCCGGGTTCTCGTCGATGTCGAGCTTGGCGATGGTGATCTCGTCCGGGTGCTCGGCGGCGATCTCCTCCAGCACCGGCGCGACCATCCGGCACGGGCCGCACCATTCCGCCCAGAAGTCGACGAGCACGAGCTTGTCGCTGCTCAGCACGTCGGCGGCGAAGGTCTTGTCGGTCACGATCACGGTGTTGGCGCCCATCAGTTCTCTCCTCGTGGGTGGGTGATGTGGTCGGGTAACGGTTACCCGTTCGTCGGGGCGTAGCCGCCACCGACCAGCTCAGGGGCCTGCTGCGCGTGCGACTCGCCGTGCTCGGCGAGCCAGCGCTCGGCGTCGATCGATGCGGCGCAGCCCGATCCGGCGGCGGTCACCGCCTGACGGTATGTGTGGTCCACCAGGTCGCCGGCCGCGAACACGCCATCGAGGTTGGTGTAGCTCGCTCCGCCCCGGTCGGGGTACGTGCTCACGTAGCCGTCGGCGTCGGTGTCCACCTGGCCGCGCACCAGGTCACTGCGCGGGTCGTGGCCGATCGCCACGAACATTCCGGTGGCCGCGAGCTCGGACTCCTCGCCGGTCTCGGTGTCCTGGATCTTCACTCCGGTGACGCCGGCGTCGCCGAGCACCTCGGTGACCACAGCGTTCAGCCGCCAGCGGATCTTGTCGTTGGCCCGCGCCCGGTCCAGCATGATCCGGGAGGCCCGGAACTCCTCGCGCCGGTGCACGATGGTCACCGTCCGCGCGAACTTGGTGAGGAAGGTGGCCTCCTCCATCGCCGAGTCGCCGCCGCCGATGACCAGGATGTCCTGGTCGCGGAAGAAGAACCCGTCGCAGGTGGCGCACGCGGACACGCCGTGGCCGAGCAGCCGCTGCTCCCCCGGCACGTCGAGGTAGCGGGCGGCGGCACCCATGGCCAGCAGCACGGCCTTCGCCGCGTACCGCTCGGTGCCGACCGTCACGTACTTGACCGGCCCGGTCAGCTCGACCGCCTCGACGTCCTGGCTGCGCAGGTCGGCGCCGAACCGCTCGGCCTGGGCGCGGAACTGCTCCATCAGTTCGGGGCCCATGACGCTGTCGCGGAAGCCCGGGTAGTTCTCCACCTCGGTTGTGGTCATCAGGGCGCCGCCGTACTGCGTACCCTCGAACACCAGCGGGTCGAGCTGGGCGCGCGCGGCGTACACCGCGGCGGTGTAGCCGGCCGGTCCGGAACCCACGATGATCAGGTTGCGGATCCCGTTGGTCTCCTGCGACATCTGCCCTCCGTGTCACTGCGCGAGCTGCACCGGTGTCAACACGATCGTATGTGTCGGTTGTTCCGATCCCGCGCGTGACAGGGCGCACCCAGCACGATGGAAGAGTCAGGACGGGAGCAGGGTGTTCACCATCCGGCCGGGGTTGCCCGGCCCGCAGGTGGGCTCCACGATCAGCACCCGGAACTGGCCGAGCCGGCCGGTGGTGAGCAGCGCGAAAACGCCCCGCTTGCCGTCCAGCATGACCTGCCGGACGCCGAGGGTCTGCACCGAGCTCGGGTCGATGCCGTTGGCCTCGAGGCACTTGTCCAGGCCCTGCTGGTCCTTGAGCGGGCCGTAGTCGCGCTGACTGTTGACGCCGCCGATGGCTGCGGACAGGTTGCCGCTGTCGACCGGCAAGGGCGGATTGGCGCTGTTGCTGCCCGGGATGGCCGCGACCGGGTTGCCGGAGGTGCCCTGCCCGGGAAGCACCGCGACGGTCACCGCGATGGCGGCGGCCGCGGCGGTCAGCAGGCCGACCCCCCAGGCCGTCCGGCGGTTGCGCCGCCGGCGGGCCTCCGCCAGGTCGACCACCGGGGCCGCACCCGGCGGTGTGGGTGGAGGGGCGGTGGCCGTGCGGTACAGCTCGGTCCGCAGCGCCGCGTCGAACCGGGCGGCGAGGTGGGCGGGCATGGGCGCGGCGGGGGCGGCGCCGAGCTGGCCGAGCTCGACCTTCACGGTGTCCAGGGCCTCGATCACGGCGCGGGCCTCGGGGTCGGCGTTCACCCGGGGCCAGAGCTGGGCGGAGAGCGCGGAGTCGAGGGCGCCGGCGTGCAGGTCGGCCAGCACGTCGACAGACCACGGCGGCCCGACCGGACCGCTCCGGCTCTCCTCGGTCATTGCCCCTCCCAGTGACGCCGCGCCGTCGCGCCTCGCCCATCAACAGCGTCACCTGGGACGTTCGCATCTGCATCGGGGTTCCGCAGATGGCCCAGAACTTTGGCAAGCTTCGCCCGGCCGCGGGCACACCGGCTCTTCACCGTGCCCTCGGCGATGCCCAGCAGCTGCGCGGTCTCCGCCACCGAGTAGCCCTCCACGTCCACCAGCAGAATCGGCACCCGCTGATCGTCGGAGAGCTCGTTCAGCGCGCGCTGCACCACCAGCCGCGTCTCCCGCTCGGACATGGCGTCCCGGGGGGTGACCGGCTCACCCGGCCCGGTGTCCGGCAGCGGCACGGTGGGCCGGGCCTGCCGCCGGCGCACCCGGTCCAGGCAGGCGTTCACCACGATCCGGTGCAACCACGTGGTGACCTGCGACTCCGCCCGGAACGAGCCGGCCGCGCGGAACGCCGAGATGAACGCCTCCTGCAGCGCGTCGGCGGCCTCCTCCGGATCCCGCAGGGTGCGCAGCGCCACCGCCCACATCCGGTCCCGGTGGCGGCGCACCAGCTCGCCGAACGCCCGCGGATCACCCGCGGCGTGCGCCGCGATCAGGGCGGCATCCGAACTCGCGGCGGCGGTCACGGACTGAATATATCGACCACCGCCGAGTACAGGCGGGTTGGCGCACCCACAGATCCGAGCGGGCCGGTGGTGTCTGGACCGACGAGCAGCGCAGGTCGCGAGCGCCAGCGAGTGGCCGAGCAGCGCAGGAGGGAAGACACCACGTCAAGGCCCGCTCATGCGAGCGGAGTGAGCCCGAATATCACTGCGCGCGGACGAAGCCGACCTCGGCGACCTCAGAGATGTTGCCCTCGCCGAGCTGGCTGATCCAGATGATCAGGAATTGGGTGGGTTCGGCGTTGTCCAGCTTGATCTCGGTGCGGCCGGCGGTGAGCGTGGCCTTTCCGATCACCTTGGTGTCCTCGAGGGCCGGCTTGTCCGACGGGGCGCTGCGGATCTCCACCTGGGTGCCGGCGCTGGGCGAGTCGATGGTGACCGTGGCGAACCGGAGCGGCTCGGCGAACGAGGCGATCAGGCCGATGCCCGGCTTGAGCACCGGGAACTGCTGCTTGTACTTGGCCGTGCGCCAGACCGTCTTCTGGTTGCCGTCGGCGGCGTTGTTGGCCCGCTTCGCGTTGTCGGCGTCGCCCTTGATGTTGTAGACGCTGACCGCGGCCGGCTGGATCGGCCCGGCCGGCTGCGGGGGCGCGGCGTTGGGCGGGGCGCCCGGGCTGGACGGCCGGGTGGCCTGCACGGTGGGGCCGCTGGCCACCGAGGTGTCGTCGCTGAAGAAGCCGATCAGCAGGGTGCCCAGCCAGATCAGCACGCCGATGGTGGCCACGCCGAGCACGCTCACGCCGATGACCAGCTTGCGGGTGCGGGTCCGGTCGCGCGCCGGCGGGCGGGTGGTCCAGACCGTGCTGCCCTCGTCCCCGCCGTCGGCGCCGGGCCCGGCGGGGCGGAGGAGCTCCGTGGGCTCCTCGGTGTCCGCGACCCGGGCCAGCACCTCGATCAGGGTGGCCGCGGTGCGGATGCCGCCCACCGAGGTGTCCTCGAGGCTGCGCACGGCTGCCATGGACAGCTCTTCGGGGATCTGCAGCCGCAGCATGCTCGGTGGGACCACCATCCCGTTCGGCCCGATCGCGGCGTGCGGGAGGACCTCGGAGCCGCCGGGCAGCGGCCAGCTGCCGGTGAGCATCAGGTAGAGGATCGCGCCGAGACCGCGGATGTCGTCGCGCAGCGTGGCGTCGGGCAGCGGGCCGGGGAACGCCAGGCGCAGGCTGCCCTCCGGGGTGACCCGGATCCGCTGCGGGTGGTCCACGCCGAGCACCAGGCCGGCGTGGTGGGCCACCTCCACCGCCGAGGCCAGCGGCTCGAGCAGGCGGGCGGCGGTGCCGGGCGGCAGCGGCCGGTCGGTGACCAGGTCGATCAGGTCGGTGCCCTGCGACCAGTCCGCGACCACCATGCCCAGCAGGCCTTCGTTCGGCGCGATCCCGTTGCCCAGGCTGAGCACGTCGAGCACGCGGGCCATGCCCGGGTGGCCGATCCGCGCGGCGTGCGCGGCCCGCTCGATGGTGCGGCGGGCCGCCTGGGCCGCCGGCGCGTTTCCGGCGTCACCCACCAGCATGGTCAGCGCCACGTCGCGGCGCAGCTGCCCGTCCCGGGCCCGCCAGAGCTGGGCGGAGATCCGCTCGTCCACGCCGAACTGGGCGAGCAGCCGGTACCGGCCGTCTCCTACGACCGCGCCGGGCACCAGTGACTCATCGGTAGCCGGCGCCACCGGCTGGCCTTCGCCGCCCGGGAACTCGGTCCGTCTGGTCGTCACCGCACTCTCCGCGTCTTGCGTTGCTCACGAGACTACGTGAACAAGGGGTGGTCCGCCCGTGTGCTAGGTACGACGGACCAGCCGGGTCAACCGGTTCAACACCGCATCGGTTTCCCGCACCCGGAGCAGGCTCATCAAGCCGAACGTGACCACCCCGCCGCCCAGCGCGCCGACGATCAGCGACAGCCACGCGGCGGCCGCCGAGTCGGGCCCGAGACCGGACCGGAGCAGCAGCGTGCCCGCCATCGCCGTGCCCGCCCCCCAGGTCGCCGCCACCAGCGTCTTGATCAGCGTGCGCAGCACCTGGCGGGTGCCCAGCCGGCCGAGCCGGTGGCGCAGCCAGAGGTCGCCGACGATGACGCCGACCACGAACGTGAACGAGTTGACGAACGTCAGGCCGTAGACCACGGTGCGCGGCTCGAGCACGTGCGGGCACAGGTAGGACAGCGGCACCTTGATCGCGGTCATGATCAGCATGATCAGCGTCGGGGTGCGCGAGTCCTTCATCGCGTAGAACACCCGCAGCTGCAGCATGACGATCGCGTACGGCAGCACGCCGAACGCCGACGAGGTGATGGCCAGGCCCAGCCGGGTGGCGTCGGCGCCGGCGTTGCCGATGGAGAACAGCGCCGTGCCGATCTGCGGGCCGAGCACGGTCATCAGCGCGCACAGCGGCGCCAGGAACACGATGGACAGGCGGCTGCCCAGGGCCAGGTCGTCGATCACGGCCGGGAAGTTGCGGTCCGCGGCGGCCGCGCTCATCCGCGGCATGATCACGGTGAGCAGCGAGACGCCGATGACGCCGTACGGGAACTGCAGCAGCAGCCAGGTGTTGGCGTAGATCGCGGCTCCGCCGTTGGCACCCGAGGTGGCCGCGTTGGTCACCGCGGAGAGGCCGAGCTGGCCGAGCAGCGTGTAGGCCACCACCCAGGCGGCGAGCCCACCGAACTCGGCGAGCCGCCGGTCCCAGCCCCAGCGCCAGCGGAAGGTGAACCCGGTCCGGCGCAGCGCCGGCACCAGCAGCAGCAGCTGGGAGGCGATGCCGAGCGGAAAGCCGAGGCCGAGCACCAGCAGCTTGGGCTGGCCCATCCGCACCGGGTCCAGCGTGATCTGCCCGGGCAGCACGGCGTACAACAGGATCACCACGAACATGACCAGGTTGTTGAGCACCGGCGCCCAGCCGGTCGCCGAGAACCGCTGCCGCGCGTTGAGCACCGCCATGAGCATCGCGCTCATCCCGAGGAACACGATCGCGGGCAGCATCAGGTAGCTGAACGCGGTGGTGAGCCTCGGGTTCGAGGCGGATTCGTTGGTGTAGGCCGCGGTGAGCAGCGGCGCGGCGGCGACGGCGAGCACCGTGCCGGTGCAGAGCACCACGAAGCCGACGGTGAGCAGCCGCTGCGTGTAGGCCTCGCCGCGGTCGGCGTCCTCCTTCTGCGCCCGGACCAGCAGCGGCACCACGACGCTGGTCAGCACGCCGCCCAGGAGCAGCTCGTTGATGATCGTCGGGAAGTTCGACGCCACCGTGAACGAGTCGTTGACCAGGCTGAACCCGACCACCCAGGCCAGCACGACCTTCCAGGCGAACCCGGTGATCCGGCTGGTCAGCGTGGCGACCGCGAGCCCGCCGCTGGCCCGGGCCAGCGACGGTGAGCCGGGTGTGCGGATGCGGCGGGTCACGGCCTGTGATTGTGCAACGCCGCGCGTGCTCACCGTCAGCTCGCACCGCCCTCAGCCGGTGGTGGGGCCACCCGTGCGGCCCGGACCCGGCGGAAGATGCGCAGCCCGGCCAGCAGGAACAGCGCGGCCGCCGCGGTGCCGGTGATGATCAGGGTGACCGAGCCGTGGGCGGTGGAGGTGAGCTCGAGCCGGGTGGTCGAGCCGAGCGACGTACCGCCGGGGGTGGACAGCGACACGTCCACGGTGAACCGGCCGGAGCGGATCACCTCCGCCGGCAGGTAGCGGTTGATCGCTCCGCGGGCCGGGATGATCACATCCGGGATGGCCCCGGGGCGCAGTCCCGGCGTGTCCGCCAGCCGGACCCGGGCGATCACCGTCACCGGAAGCGTGTTGCTGATCAGCACCGGGATCGGGCTGTTGCCCGAGGCCAGGGTCAGCGGCCGGCCCGGGTTGGTCACGTTGACCTGCGCCCGGAGCGCGTCGAGCTGGGCGGCGACCTCGCCGATCGCCCTGGTGGCCTGGTCCCCGTGTCCGCGCCAGGCCGTCGACGTGCCGCGCAGCAACCCGAACTCCAGCGGGCTGACCAGTGCGCTCGGCTCAACCTGGATCGTGTCGTCCGGCACCATGGCGCGGACCAGGTCGCGCTCCGCGTTGTACACCCGGACCGCGTCCGCGGTGGCCGTGGAGGTGATCTCGGCCGCACCGTCCTGCGCGTCGTAGTCCAGCCCGGCGGCCGTCCCGCTCGGCACCGCCGCGACCCTGTCGGTGAGCGGCTCCGCCTGTGCCAGGCGAGCGGCCAGCAGCTGCTGCACGGCCTGCAGGTACACGTCGAGCTCGGCGGCCGGTGCGGCCCACCGGCGGGGCGGCGCGACCAGGATGGACCGGCCGCCGGACGGTGCCGCACCGGCGAACGCGGTCTTGAACGCCAGCGTCGCCACGCCGTTCTGCACCGACACCCGACGCTCCTCGTCCGAGCCGATCAGGCTGGACCGCTGCGCGTCGTCGAGCCCGCCGGAGACCAGCGTGTCGATCGCGAGCGCGCGGATGGGGCGGGCCGCGGACGCGCCGCCGAGCGTGTACGGCGCCTCGCCCTGCCGGTTGTGCAGGTGCGCCGGGTCGGCGATGACCGTGGTCGGCGCGGTGCCGGCGAGGTCGAGCAGCGTGCGCTGGTCGAGCGTGCCGCCGGCCGGCCAGAGCACCACCCCGGACAGCGGTGCCGGCTTGAGCAGGTCGGGCACGGCGGTGCCGCTGGTCAGCGCCAGCTTCTCCAGGTCGACCGCGCTGGCCCGGGACAGCGCCACCAGGTCGGCGTCGGCGTACGGCACGCTGATCACGCACCGGCCGGTGGTCAGCTCCTGCAGCGCGGTGAGCCAGGTCTTCGCCGTGCCGGCGCCCGTGCCGTCCACCAGGTGCCCGGCCGGGTCCCGGAACCGGTAGCCGGTGGTGGCCATCTGCTGCACGGTCTCCAGCAGGTCCGGGTCGACGGCGAGGCAGATCGCGTCGAGCAGCGCCGGGTCGGTGGTGGCCACCTGCGCCACGGCATGGACCAGGCCGTAGAGCCGGCCAGCGGGGGCGAGCGAGGTGGCCAGCCCGTCGTCGGTGAGCACCGGCCGGGGGTCCGGCGAGGGCAGCCGCCGCGGGTAGTCGTCGATCAGCGGCCAGAGCAGGGTGAGCCGGGCCGGGTCGGGCGGCACCGGGGTGTTGCCGCCATCCGGCACGGACAGCGCCGGCACCGGCAGGTAGGCCGTGGCGAGCCGGGCCATGCTGCCGAAATCGGGCTGGCCGTTCACGTTGACCAGCAGTGGGTAGACGCCGGGGGTGTCGATGCGCAGCGACGTCTCGGTGCCGCGCACCGGGACGGTCAGCGTGACCGGCGCGCTCTCGCCGGGGTCGAGCTTGGCGGCCACGGCGACGAACGGGGACCGGGCCGGGTCGACGAAGCGGCCGGCGAGGTCGTGCAGCTTCTGCTCGGTGTTCAGCACCTCACCGCGCTGCAGCTGCACCTTGACGTCGTTGATCCGCCGGTCGCCGGTGTTGGTCACCTTGCCGGTGACGCTGACCGTCGGGGTTGTCGCCGTGATCACCCGGGGACTCAGCGACTCGACGTCCAGGCGCATCCGGTTCCGCTGGTCCGGCACCGGCTGCGCGCCCGCCAGCGGTAGGGCGACCAGCGCCAGCATGACCGTGGCGATGATCACCGCTGAAATACGGCTCATGCCGTGTCCTCCTGCCCGGACAGGAGCTCCCGGGCCTTGCGTACGAGGCGGCGTTCGTCGGCGTAGGCGAGACGCGCGTCCAACTCGTCCAACGCCACCCAGGCGACCTCGGTGACCTCGATGTCGGCGTCGGAGAGCTCACCCGCGGTCGCCTGCATCAGGAAATGGTGCACCGTCTTGTGGATCCGGCGGTTGTCCGCGACGAACCAGTAGTCGATGGTGCCGAGCGGGCGCAGGACCTCGCTGGAGATGCCGGTCTCCTCGGCCACCTCGCGCACCGCGGTCTGCTCGGGTGTCTCGCCCTCCTCGATGTGCCCCTTCGGCAGCGACCAGAGCAGCCGGCCGCGCCGGTCCAGGCGGCCGATCAGGGCGACATTCGCCTGGTCGGCGTCGAGCACCACGCCCCCGGCCGAGGTCTCGTCGACCGCGGCGACCCGGCGGCCACGCCGCCGGCTCCGGCGCCCGGAGCGGGTGCCGCGAGATCGGCCGGACGAGGTGGGCATGTCCGCGATCGTAGTGTGACCACGCGGTCGGGGGCCGTCGCCGGAGGTGCCGGGGTAAACCGGGCGACTCGCCGGATACGCTCGATTCTTGTGTCGACGTCCTTGTCCCCGTCCATGGTCGAGCAGTTGAGGATCTCCCCGGTCGCCGGTGAGCTGGCCGGCCGGTTCGCCGCGGCCGGTCACCGGCTGTACCTGGTGGGCGGGAGCGTGCGGGACGCGCTGCTCGGCCGGCTGGGCAACGACCTGGACTTCACCACCGACGCCCGGCCCGAGCAGGTCCAGCCGATTCTGGCGCGGTGGACGGACGCCGTCTGGGACATCGGGATCGCGTTCGGCACGATCGGGGCGAGCAAGGATGGCGTGACCGTCGAGGTCACCACGTTCCGGGCGGATTTCTACGACCGGGTGAGCCGCAACCCCGAGGTGCGCTTCGGCGACTCCATTGTGGATGACCTGATGCGGCGCGACTTCACGGTCAACGCGATGGCCATCGACTTGTCGACAAAGCAATTCATCGATCCGCACGGCGGCCTGAAGGCCCTGGCCGAGCGGGTTCTGGACACCCCGGCGGCGCCCGAGGAGTCCTTCGCCGACGACCCGCTGCGGCTCATGCGCGCCGCCCGGTTCGTCAGCCAGCTCGGCTTCCGGCCGGCCCCGCGGGTGGTCGCCGCGATGACCGCGATGAGTGAGCAGATCACCCGCATCACCCCCGAACGGGTGCAGGCGGAGCTCTCCAAGCTGCTCTGCGGCACCCGGCCGGGGGCGGGCGTCGAGCTCATGGTCGGCACCGGGCTCGCCGACCACGTGCTGCCCGAGGTGCCGGCCATGCGGCTGGAGATCGACGAGCACCATCAGCACAAGGACGTCTACCAGCACTCGCTGGTCGTGCTGGACCAGGCCATCGCGCTGGAGGAGCCGGGCAGCGAGCCGGACCTGGTGCTGCGGCTGGCCGCGCTGCTGCACGACATCGGCAAGCCGGACACCCGCCGGCACATCCCGGACGGCGGGGTGAGCTTCCATCACCACGAGGTGGTCGGCGCCAAGATGGCCCGGCGCCGGCTGCGCGCGCTGCGGTACTCGAAGGAGATCATCGACGACGTGTCCACGCTGGTGTACCTGCACCTGCGGTTCCACGGTTACGGCCGGGGCGAGTGGACCGACTCGGCGGTGCGCCGCTACGTCACCGACGCCGGGCCGCTGCTGTCCCGGCTGCACAAGCTGGTCCGCGCCGACTGCACCACCCGCAACCGGCGCAAGGCGTTGGCCCTGCAGCGCACCTACGACGAGCTCGAGGAGCGGATCGGCCGGATCGCCGCCGAGGAGGACCTCGCCCGGGTGCGGCCGGACCTGGACGGCAACGAGATCATGCGGCTGCTCGGCATCCCGCCGGGGCCGCTGGTCGGTCAGGCCTGGAAGCACCTCAAGGAGCTCCGGCTGGACCGCGGCCCGCTGGAGCACGACGACGCCGTGGCCGAGCTGATGAGCTGGGCGGCCGAGCGCGGGATCACGCCACCTGCCGCCGGCTGACCAGCCCGAAGCCGGCGACGCCGAGCAGGTACAGCACGGTCGCCACCATGATCAGCCCGGTGGACCGGCCGTCCGGCGGCACCACGGTCGCGGCCAGCGCCACGGCGATCACCTGGGTGAGGTTGAACATGGTGTCGTAGAGCGCGAACACCCGGCCGCGGGTCTCGTCGCCGATGTCCCGCTGGCACGCGGCGTCCACGCAGAGCTTGACCACCTGACCGGCGTAGATGATCACAAAGGTGGCCAGCACGGCCGCCGGCAGCGTCATCGACAGGCCGAAGCCGAGCTCCGCGAGCATCGCCAGCAACAGTGCCGAGCAGATCGAGCGGCGCCGGCCGAACCGACCCACCAGCCGGGCGGTGGTGATGCCGGCCAGCAGGATGCCGATCCCGCCGGCGAGCAGGATCTCACCCAGACCCGCCATGCCGGCCTTGAGCGGGCCGGCGTCGGTGAAGCTGTAGCGCATCAGCAGCACCGTGATCAGCAACGAGATGCTGACCGAGGCCCGGTGCGCGATCAGCGCCACGAACCCCGCGGACACGCTCGGCGCGCGCAGTGCCGCCCGACCGCCGTCGAACAGCCCCCGGGCGATGGCCAGCAGCGCCTCGGGTGGCTCGTCCACCTCGTCCGGACCGAGCGCCCCCCGGACGAACCGGACCGTGATCGCCGCGGCCAGCAGCGAGCCGACCATGGCCACGCTCGTGGTGAGCCCGGAGCCGGCGTCGCCCTCGCCGAACACCGCACGCAGGCCGACCGCGCAGACCGCGCCGAGCACGGCGGTGATCGCGCCCAGCGTCGCGGCCAGGGCGTTCGCCTCGATCAGGTTGCGTACCGGAACCACGTGCGGCAGCGCGGCGGACAGGCCCGCCAGCAGGAACCGGCTGATGCCGACCGTGACGAGGGCGAGCACCAGGAGCACGTCGTTGCCGACCCCCGCGATGACGGCGACGGCGGTGACCAGCACCAGCAGCGCGCGGAGCAGGTTGGCCATGACCAGCACGCGCCGGCGGTCCCAGCGGTCCAGCAGGGCGCCGGCGAACGGTCCGACGAGCGAGTACGGCAGCAGCAGCACGGCGAACCCGCCGGCGATGGCCAGCGGGGAGGCCTGGCGCTCCGGGTTGAACACCACGGCACCGGCGAGCCCGGCCTGGAAGAGGCCGTCGCCCCACTGCGCGGCGAACCGGCTCAGCAGCAGCCGGCGGAAACCCGCCATGCCCAGCAGCCGGCGGGGTCCGATCCGATCATGATGGTGGCCGCGGTCATCCACATGCAGTGCGGAAACCGGCACCGCAGGAGTTGATGGCGCGTCGGCCGGAGTACTCACGGGGCTCCAGCCTACGGGGCGCCCCGTGAGGCTGGGATGACCTGTTTGGCCAACAATCCCCCAAGAAATTCCAGAGGGGCAAAGCCCCGCTGGTCCAAGACCAACGCGCCCCAGCGCCGGGTCCGGAGGAGCAAGCACCGTGGGGGTCTGGGGGTCGCCCCCCCAGAACAAACCCGGACGATCCCCGCCTGCGCTCTCCGCAGGCAGGGATCACCCAGATCGTCCGGCGCCCGGTCGCCTCTCGGCGAAATGCGCGTCGCGGCTCCAGCTTGCCGGTATTCCGCGGCGGCGGTTCTTGGTTGGGCCCGGGGGACTCGATGGCGCCGACAGCCCGTCCAACGAGCGTGGGCTCCGGGTTGTTCCCGGCTGAGACCCGGATGGGATCATTCGCAGGTGCACCCCGACGCCGACGTTGAGCCGGGCACGCTGCTCGTCGCGGCACCCAGCTTGCTTGACACGAACTTCCGGCGAACGGTGGTGTTCATCATCGATCACCGGGGCGAGGGCACCCTGGGCGTCGTGCTGAACCGGCCGAGTGATGTGCCGGTGGACGATGTGCTGCCGAACTGGGGACCGCATGTGAGCCGGCCGGGCTCGGTGTACGTCGGCGGCCCGGTCGAACAGAAGACCGCGATCTGCCTGGCCGCCATGCGCACCGGCGAGGACATGGCCGCGGTGACCGGGCTGATCGGGGTGCGCGGCCCGGTGGCGCTGGTCGACCTGGACTCCGACCCGGAGGCGCTGGTGCCCAAGGTCCGCGGGCTGCGGGTGTTCGCCGGCTACGCGGGCTGGGACGTCGGCCAGCTCGCCGGCGAGATCGACCGCGGCGACTGGATCGTCGTGCCGGCGCTGCCCAATGACGTGCTCGCCCCGCCGGACGAAGATCTCTGGGGCCGGGTGCTGCGCCGGCAGGGCATGCCGCTGGCGTTGCTCGCCACGCACCCGGGAGACGTCCGGACCAACTGAACCCGTCCCGGCTCCGAACCCCTTGTGCGATGTGAACATAGGGGGTCGGGGATGGACGAACGTCGGCTCGAGAGTTTCGCCCGCGGGCTGCGGGATCTGCGCCGCCGGGTGGGCAGTCCCAGCTACCAGGTGATGGCTCGGGAGACCGGCTACTCCGCCGCCGACCTCGCGGCCGCGGCCGCCGGCAAGGCGCTGCCGCCGCTGACCGTCACCCTCGCCTACGTCAGCGCCTGCGGCGGGGACGCGGGCGCCTGGGCCGATCGCTGGCGGGACCTTGCCGGGGAGCGACCCGCGCCGCCGCTGCCGGAGGAGCCGGACGACCCGGTGCCCTTCCCCGAGCCGGCTCGGCTGCGCCAGCGGCGCCGGGTGCGGGTGGCGTTCGTGCTCGCCGGGCTGGTGGTCGCCCCGCTGGTGTGGACGGTGGTCGTGGCCAACACCCCGCAGGCGCCGCGGGAGACCTCCACGCCGTGGGTGCCGGCGGCCATGCCGTCGACGTCCCTGACCGAGCTCGCCCCGACGTCGCCGGTGACCACGCCCTCGAGCGCCGCGACCACGTCGACGACCGCGCGGGCGTCGACCCGGCC
Source organism: Actinophytocola sp. (assembly GCF_036002505.1). Classification (GTDB taxonomy): domain Bacteria; phylum Actinomycetota; class Actinomycetes; order Mycobacteriales; family Pseudonocardiaceae; genus DASYTH01. Next base: position 18,126 of record NZ_DASYTH010000365.1, read on the forward strand.
GGCGCCGCCGTTCACCCCGAGCACGCCGCCCACCGAGTTCAAGGCGGTCGCCGGGCCGGCGTGCCCGATGGACTTCACCAGGCAGGTGCACATCTCCAGCGCGCCCGGCGACGACGGCTGGCGGGAGGCCCGGGGCGGGACCTACACCGGCGACGACTGCGACAACCGGTACCTGTACTCCGCGCTGATCTACGACCCGTGGGCGGACAGCCATCCGGAGAACTACTTCCAGTGGCGGTTCAGCTTGAACGGGCCGGCCCCGCGGCGGTGCCTGGTCGAGGTGCACATCCCGGACTCGGCGAACGCGTCCGCGCCGGTCTGGTACGACGTGGCGGACCGGTTCGAGAACATCGAGGTCAACATCGCCCAGTTCATGATCGACCAGGCGGTCAGCCGCGGGAAGTGGGTGATCGGGGCGAGCATCACGGTCAACACCGCGCAGGTGCTGATCCAGATCGGGGGCAACGGGCAAGGCCTGCCGCCGGGCCGGAACTCGATCGCGGCCGCGCCGCTGCGGCTCACCTGCTCCCGGCGATGACCGGGCAGTTGCCGCACGCACAGCCGGCGCACCGGGGCGGCACGCCGGGCGCGGGCTCCGGCAGGGCGAGCGCGGCGCGGTGGCCGAGCGCGCCGGCGGCGACGGTGATGGCGAGCATGCCGGCGAGACCGAGGAGCACGCAGGCGACGAGGCCGGCGGTGCCGGGCATGAGCAGGCCGGCGAGCCCGGCCACGATCCCGACCAGTCCGCCGACCAGGGTGGGCAGGCCGGCGACCCGGTTGGCCAGCCGGAAGGTGTCGTCCCCGCGCAGCGTCGCGGCCGTGCGCACCCCGAGGAACCGGTTGCGCGGCAAGCGTTCCCGCAGTCCGAGCAGGCCGACGGCGGCGATCAGCAGCCCGGCGAGCACGGGCACGGCGGTGAGCAGGAGCACCCGTCGATGCTAAGCGTCTTGTGCGCGGGGGCTATCCTGAGGTCCATGAGCACGGCACGCCTGCTCCTTACCGGGCCGCGCTGACCGCGGAAAGTTGGTCGGCGCGGCAGCCCCTCACGCCCATCCGGCGGAGGGGTTTTGTTCTGTTCAGGAGCGGCTACAGGAGGAACCCCCGATGACTGAGGCTGAGGCCACCCCGGCGTTCCGGTACACCGCCACGCTGGCCGGCGGCATCGAGCGCCGCTGGCAGGACTACTGGGAGGAGCACGGCAGCTTCCACGCGCCGAACCCGGTCGGTCCGCTGGCCGGTCCGCTGCCCGCGGACAAGCTGTTCGTGCAGGACATGTTCCCGTACCCGTCCGGGGCGGGGCTGCACGTCGGGCATCCGCTGGGGTTCATCGGCACCGACGTGTTCGCCCGGTACCACCGGATGAGCGGGCGGAACGTCCTGCACACCATGGGTTTCGACGCGTTCGGGCTGCCGGCCGAGCAGTACGCGGTGCAGACCGGTCAGCATCCGCGCAAGACCACCGAGGAGAACATGGAGACCTACCTGCGGCAGATCCGCAGGCTGGGGCTGGGTCACGACGAGCGGCGGCGGATCGCCACCATCGACCCCGGGTACTACCGCTGGACACAGTGGATCTTCCTGCAGATCCACAACTCGTGGTACGACGCGCGGGCTGGGCGGGCGCGGCCGATCGTCGAGTTGGAGGCGGAGTACGCGCAGGGCAAGCGGTCCACACCGGACGGTCGAGGCTGGTGTGAGCTGACCGGCGCGGAGCAGCGCGAGATCATCGACGGGTACCGGCTGGCGTACCTGTCCGACGCGCCGGTGAACTGGGTGCCGGGGCTGGGCACCGTGGTGTCCAACGAGGAGGTCACCGCGGACGGCCGCAGCGAGCGCGGGAACTTCCCGGTGTTCCGGAAGAACCTGCGGCAGTGGATGATGCGGATCACCGCCTACGCCGACCGGCTGATCGACGACCTGGACCGGCTGAACTGGCCGGAGAAGGTCAAGGCCATGCAGCGTAACTGGATCGGGCGCTCGCACGGCGCGCGGATCTCGTTCCCGGTCGGCGGCAGCGCGATCGAGGTGTTCACCACGCGGCCGGACACCGTGTTCGGCGCGACGTACATGGTGCTGGCGCCGGAGCACCCACTGGTCGACGAGATCACGACCGGGACTTGGCCGTCTGATGTGGACAGCCGGTGGACGGCTGGCGCCGCCTCGCCGCGCGAGGCCGTGGCCGCCTACCGCCGTGCGGCGTCGATGAAGTCCGAGCTGGACCGTCAGGAGAACCGGGACAAGACCGGGGTGTTCACCGGCGTGTACGCGGTGAACCCGGTCAACGAAGCCGGGATCCCGGTGTTCATCGCGGACTACGTGCTGATGGGCTACGGCACCGGCGCGATCATGGCGGTGCCCGGGCAGGACCAGCGGGACTGGGACTTCGCCGAGGCGTTCGGCCTGCCCATCGTGCGCACCGTGGCGCCGGGCCCGGACTTCGACGGCAAGGCGTACACCGGCGAGGGCCCGGCGATCAACTCCGGGTTCCTGGACGGGCTGAACATCGACGACGCCAAGAAGGCGATCATCGCCTGGCTGGAGGAGCACGGCCACGGCCAGGGCACGATCCAGTACAAGCTGCGGGACTGGCTGTTCTCCCGGCAGCGCTACTGGGGCGAGCCGTTCCCGATCGTCTACGACGAGGAGGGCACGCCGATCGCGCTGCCCGAGCACCTGCTGCCGGTGGAGCTGCCGGAGGTGGAGGAGTACTCGCCGACCACCTACGACCCGGAGGACGCCGACACCGAGCCGTCGCCGCCGCTGTCCAAGGCCCGCGACTGGGTGGAGGTGGAGCTGGACCTGGGCAACGGGCGCCGGACCTACCGCCGCGACACCAACACGATGCCGAACTGGGCCGGCTCCTGCTGGTACCAGCTGCGCTACGTGGACCCGGTGAACGACGAGCGGTTCGTCGACCCGGAGAACGAGCGATACTGGCTGGGCCCGCGCCCGGAGATCCACGGCACGCAGGACCCGGGCGGCGTCGACCTGTACATCGGCGGCATCGAGCATGCCGTGCTGCACCTGCTGTACTCCCGGTTCTGGCAGAAGGTGCTGTTCGACCTGGGTTACCTGAGCGCGGACGAGCCGTACCGCCGGCTGTACAACCAGGGCTACATCCAGGCCTACGCCTACAAGGACGCCCGCGGCGTCTATGTACCCGCCGAGGAAGTGTCCGAAGTGGACGGTCGTTTCTACTATGACGGCCAGGAGGTCCGCCAGGAGTACGGCAAGATGGGCAAGAGCCTGAAGAACGTGGTGACGCCGGACGAGATGTGCGAGCGGTACGGCGCGGACACGTTCCGGCTGTACGAGATGTCCATGGGTCCGATGGACCAGTCGCGGCCGTGGGCGACCAAGGATGTCGTCGGCGCGCACCGGTTCCTGCAGCGGCTGTGGCGCAACGTCGTCGACGAGCAGACCGGCGCGCTGCGGGTGTCCGAGGACGCGCTGGACGAGCCGACGCTGCGCGCGCTGCACCGCACCGTCGCCGGCGTGCACGAGGACTACGCCGAGATGCGGTACAACACCGCCGGGGCGAAGCTGATCGAGCTGAACAACCACGTCACCAAGCACTTCCCGGATGGCGCGCCGCGCGCGGTGGTGGAGCCGATGGTGCTGATGCTGGCGCCGATGTGCCCGCACGTCGCCGAGGAGCTGTGGGCCCGGCTGGGGAACACCGGGTCCCTGGTGCGCGGCCCGTTCCCGGTGGCCGACGAGCGCTACCTGGTGGACGACACCAGGGAGTACCCGATCCAGGTCAACGGCAAGGTCCGCTCCCGCGTCGTGGTTCCGGTCTCCGCCTCCGACGAGGAGCTGACCGCCGCCGCGCTGGCCGACGAGAAGATCGCCGCCCTGATCGACGGCGGTCAGCCTCGCCGGGTGATCGTGGTGCGGGACAAGCTGGTCAACGTAGTGCTGTGAGTGCGGCCACCAGCTGGTCCAGGGTGGTCAGCCTGCCCAGCGGTGGTCGGACCCAGGTGAGCTCGCCGCCGGGCACCCGGGTGGGCGGCAACTCGATACGCGCGGCCGTGGTGAGGTGGTGCGCGCCGGCCGTGGTGAGGGTGGCTCGCCAGGTCCGGAGGACGTGTGCTCGAGGGTGGACGAGGAACCGCCAGATGGCTGGGTCGCCGGGAACGGTGATCACTTGCGGTGGGTGGCCGGTCTCGTTGCGCAGGGCGGAGAGTACGGCAGATCCGTGGGGCGCGGAGATGTCGACGGCGTCGAAGGCCTGACCGGCCAGGGCCCAGACAGCGAACCCATCCGCGACGCACGGCCAGCCGAAGCGCTCCAGATAGCGCTGGGCCGCGTCCTCGCAGTCGGTGCGCTCCATGGCTGAACGTTAGATCCTGAAGTTTAGGAAATGTACTCGCACAATCGGGTGATGTGACTTCCGTGCATGTGGGTCTTGCCGGATGGTTGGGGCATGAGCACACGGAACTCGCCGACGGTGCGGCGGCGCCGGCTGGCGCTGGAGCTGCGCCGGCTGCGCGACGAAGCCGGTATCAAGGCGGCCGACGTGGCGAGGGAGCTGGGCTGCTCGCCCGGGAAGATCAGCCAGCTGGAGAACGGGCACGTGACCGTCACGGTGCCGGACGCCAAGGCGATGCTGGAGCTCTACGGCGTCACCGGGAACCGGTGGGACGCCCTGGTGGAGCTGGCCCGCTCGGCGCGGGAGCGCGGCTGGTGGGAGCCGTACGCCGGCGCGATGCACCCGTGGTTCCGGTCGTACGTCGGGCTGGAGACCGAGGCGTCCATGGTGCTGGCCTACCGGTCCGATCTAGTGCCCGGGTTGCTGCGGACCGAGGACTACGTGCGTGCGGTGCTCGCCGCGCGGCCCGAGCCGGCGCCGGCGGAGCAGGTGATCGCCCTGGTCGGGCTGTACCGGGAAAGGCAGGCGAACCTCGACGCGGGCACGTGGCGGTTCGTGCTCGACGAGAGCGTGCTGCGGCGCCGGGTCGGCTCCGCGGAGGTCATGCGGGAGCAGTTGAACCGGTTGCTGGTGGCTGGGAAGCGGGAGAACGTCGCGCTCCAGGTGCTGCCGTTCGCGGCCGGCGCGACGTGCGGTTCGTTCACCGTGCTGGAGTTCGCGCAGGACCCGGCCGTGGTGTATCTCGAGCACCTGACCGGGGCTGAGTACGTCGAGGACGAGGACGCGGTACGCCGCTACCGCGCGGCGTTCGAGGCGCTGACGTCACGCGCGCTGTCCAGGACCCGGTCCGCCGCGCTGATCCGGGACGCCGCGAGGGAGCTGTGATGCCACGACAACTCCTCGTGCTGCTGCTGGCGCTGGCCGCGTGCGGCACACCGGAGGCCCCGACCGCGGGCGGCCGGGTGACCCCTTCGCTCGGGACGAGCCCGCCGCGCGCGGTCGCCTCGCCGGGGCCACGCGCGACCGCCAACCCGCGGGCATATCTCGAGTTCAAACCGTGCGAGCTGATCTCCGCGGATGAGGCCGAGTCGTTCGGGCTCACCTTCCCGGGCACGCCGCAGAAAAGGGCCCTCGATTTCGGGTGCGCCTGGACGGGCACGGAGTTCGCCACGACCGTCACCATGGGCGCGACCCCGCTCGCGGCGTTCGAGGAGACCGCGCCGGCCAAGAGGAAGATCACCATTGCCGGCCGCCGGGCTGCGCTGGTGCGCTACGGCGGCGATGAGTACCCCGGCCTCTGCGATGTCACCCTCGATGTGACCCGCATCGCCGTGCTGGACGTCCTGCTCGTCCGCTACGACCACAACGAGGGCGCCGCCTGCCTGGAGGCCATCAAGCTGGCCACCCTGCTGCATCCCCGGCTGCCCGGCGCCTGACCGGCCTGGGTGGGCTTGCCGAACCACCCGCGGGCTGCCCGTTCGGCCACTACACTGCCCTGGGTAGATGCTCGACTACCGAGGGGTGACCATGCCGGACGGTGATCCTGCCCAGCACGCCACCGACGAGATGGCCGACTGGCTGGACCGGAACCGCCCGGCTCCGGACGCGTCCGGCCCGCTCGGCGCCTTCGGCCGGATCGGCCTCACCGCCGCCAACCTCATCGACGCCGCCGGCGCCGGC
>NZ_DASYTH010000366.1:0-56783 GCF_036002505.1 Actinophytocola sp.
TCGCCCCGGGCCAGCGCCCGCACGGCACGATCGACCGGGGATTCCGTCACTGCTTTGCCTCCCGTTCGGCGACGTCGCGCCTGATCAGGCCGTGTCCCCCAGCTTGCTACCGGGGGCCGCCGCGGCCATCTTCTGGGTTGCGGTGTTCCGCCCCGGCAATGCAGCACGATGGAAGAAGCTCATTAGTTGCTTGACGAAACCGACTTAGCCTATTGTTAGTGGCATCAAGAAATCGACTGCTGCGGGAGATGACCAGAAATGTTCGAGGGTGGCAAGCACTTCAAGTTGGACAGCGGTATCGATCAGCTCGAGGCGTGGGCCGCCAAGGCGCGGCAGGTTCAGAAGAACCACCTGTACAAGGCCCTGTTCGCGGTCACCGACGGGTCGGTTTTCACCACTCACGGAGTACTTCAGGACACGGAGAATCCGCATGCGAAATTCGTCTTGGTCCGCGAGGATCTGGTCCTCAAGATCCGCTACTCGGAGGATGCCTTTGGGATCCTTTACATCGGACCGCTGGAGGGCGCGCCCGGCCTTAACCTGGCCCTCGACGCGACCTGAGACGCGATCCTGGGGCAGGTCGGGGCAGTCTTGGCGCCGTTCGGACCCTTGAGGTTGGGTTCTCGATGTGCAAGTGTGGACGTGCGCCGGCGTGACAACCTTATGAAAAAAATTCTTCGCCAACGACAAGCGAGGAGGAGGTTGCATGTCCTCACTGGAAGTCCCTGGGCTGGACGTGTCTGGACGGGTACGGGCACGTGACATCCAAATGGCCGCGGTCGCCGACGTGCGGCGCCGGGTGCTGATGGTCTCCGGCGCCTACGACACGCTTGAACACGATGTTTCGGTCTGTTTAAACCTGCCCGAACCCGGGCGCTGGCAAGTGATCAAGTCGGAGACCAACCTCACCGACAAGACGTGGGTGGCGATGCAGGTAACGACGGACGAGGATACCCACTTCGTCGACGGGGCCGAAGCGATGATTCTCTCCCGCCAGTTCGCCAAGACGTTCCTCACCCCTGACCTGCGCCGGCTCACGTTCTACGACGGCGAGGTCCGCCCGGGCGAGGCCGTGCTCAAGGTCTTCGAGATCGAGTCGACCAGCCGCCGGCCGCAGTACGCGCACGCCAGATACACCCCCATCTCCACCGACGCCGAGGCCAGTGCCGGGTCGCTGGAGAAGCTCGTCGCCGACGGGATGCCGCAGCGGCCCGTCGTCGAAGTGATAGTCCCGGTCACGATCGTCGGATGACACGGGGGGTCGTCGCACCCGAGCTCCACGGGCCCCGCGCCCCGGAGTCCGGCATGGGTGACGGCGACCGCCGTGGGCCTGACCGTCGCGTCGGGCCCGCGGCAGATGCCACCCTCGGGCCGAGCCCGATTTACCCGTATCATCGACATAAACGAAAATCACCGTGACAATTTTTATTCCGGAGCCTCACTTACTGAGTTCGCCCCGGGGTCGTGACTGGCCGTTTCCGCCCGGCGCGTGCGTCGCGGCACGCGCCGGTGACCCGCCCGCCCGGACCGACGTGGTCATCGTCGGTGCCGGGCTGGCGGGCCTTGCGGTGGCCTCCGCGCTCTGGCACGTCGGCGTGCGCGACGTGGTGCTGCTCGACCGCGACGGCCGCCCGGCCGGCCGGTTCTTCGACCGGGTCGACGTGTTGGGCCAGCGGGTCATGCGCTCACCGTACGAGCACCATCCCGGCCTGGAGGCCTACCGCGACTGCGAACTGCTGGACTTCGTGCGGTTGCACTGGTCCCTGCTCACCCCGGTGGAGCGGCGCGAGGTCCGGATGGCGCAGGCGTCGCACCGCTCGGTGGTGCCGGTCGACGCGTTCGAGGCGTTCTGCCGGCACGTGGCAACGATCCACCATGTGTACGACCGGACCTGGCAGGCCGAGGTGCGCGCGGTGCGGCCGGACGCGGGCGGGATCGTCGTCGGCACCGACCGGTCCGCCGTCGCCGCCCGGTTCGCCGTGCTCTGCCTCGGCGAGGAGCGTCTCGCCGCGCCCCGCCGGTGGTGGCGCGGCCCCCGGCGACCCCATGGCGTCTGCTACTGGGACGAGCCGCTGCCGAACGCCGGCGGGCCGCTGGTCGTGGTCGGGGCCGGGCTCAGCGCCGCGCACCTGATCAGCAACGGGCTGGCGGCGAACCGTCCCGTGCACTGGGTGGTGCGCGGCAGCGAGCGGTACCAGTGCGCCGACGTCAACTCCAAGTTCTTCCGGGCCGAGGGCCGGGCGCGGTTCGACGGGGTGCCGTGGGCCGACCGAATGGCGCACATGCAGCGTGAGCGGCGGGCTTCGGTGATGTACGAGTTCCGGCCGCTGCTGACCGAGGCCGAGGCGGACGGCCGGCTGACCGTGTACCGCGGCCGGGCGGTGACCGGGGTGACCGGCAAGCCCGGCGGCGGCCCGGCCACGGTCGTGCTCGACGGCGGCACCCGGGTCGAGGGCGACCAGGTCGTCCTCGCGCTCGGCACCGCGGTCTCCACCGGCGTCGAGGTGCTGCCCGCGGCGCTGGTCGCCGCCCGCGAGGGCTGGCCGGACCTGGATGAGCGGACCCTCAACTACCGCAACGCCCCCGAGGTGTTCGCGGTCGGCGCCGCGGCCGGCATGGTGCTCGGCCCGGCCGCCCGCAACATCGACGGCCACCGGGTGGCCACCGCGCGGGTGGCCACCACGATCGCCGCGCGGCTGGCCGGGCGGCCCGACCCGGTCCTCGACCGAGCGGGCGCAGAGGTGTCCCTTGTCTGACTACGACACGAGGTTCAGCCTGCCCGCGGTGGACGACCCGGCCTCGGTGGAGGTCGGCGTGATCCTCATGGGGCTGGACGCCGAGCGGTTGCTGGCGGGGCTCGGCGTCGCGGCGCTCGGCGACGACGCGACGCTGGCCATGCTCGTCGTCGACCAGGCACGGCACGGGATCCCGCCGGACCTGACCATGCCCGCCCTGGTGGCCGGCGGCGCGCGGCGGTGGCGTGCGGCGCGGCCGGGGCTGGCCGCGGCGGACCCGGGGGGAGCGCAGTCGGCCGCGGTGCGCCGGGCGTGGGCCAGGGCGGCGGAGACCGCGGCCGCGGCTGCGCCCCCGGACTGGGGTCCGGCCAGCCGTGCCCTGCTCGCGGCGTGCTGGCTGCGCCGCACGGAAGTCGACGGATACCTGGAGGAGCTCGATGCCGTACCTCAAGTCGCTCCCTGACGACGCCGTGCTGTTCCAGGCGTTCCAGCAGTACCCGGAGTACTCGCGGCCGCTGCTGGACTACCACGAACTGGTGATGCGCGGGCCGTCGCCGTTCACCGTGGCGCAGCGCGAGCTGATCGCGGCGTACGTCTCGGGCGTCAACGCGTGCGGCTACTGCCACGGGGTGCACACCGCCACCGCGGAGGAGTTCGGGGTGGCGCCGGGCCTGCTCAGCGCCGCGCTCGAGGACCTGGACGGCGCGCCGGTCGAGGAGAACCTGAAACCGGTGCTGCGCTACGCCGGCAAGCTCACCGCGACGCCGGCGAAGGTGACGCAGTCGGACGCGGACGCGGTGTTCGCCGCGGGCTGGGACGAAGTGGCGCTGTACCACACGATCCTGGTGTGCGCGCTGTTCAACTTCATGAACCGGCTCGTGGACGGGTTGGGCATCCGGGCCGACCGCGACTACTACGCTATGTCCGCCGCCCGGTTGCGTCGAATCGGCTATGCCGGGTTGGTCGAGCTACTCGATGAGTCTCGTTAGGACGGTAGGGTACCCGGAGGTGAATTGGCGACCGCGCAACGATACATCTGGTTAGATTCTCCAGGCGAACACGTTCCGTCGGAATGGGTTTGATACACATCAGCGTAGAGTGATTGGGTAGGGGGCTCCACCTCGAAGGGGGGCGGCGATGATTAAAGTCCTGATTGCAGAGGACATGCACATGGTTCGCGGCGCCCTCGTGGCGTTGTTGAAATTGGAATCCGATATCGAGGTCGTCGCCGAGGTGTCGTCCGGCAACGAGATCATGCCGGCGGCCCGCACCCACCACCCGGATGTCGCCGTGATCGACATCGACCTGCCCGGCAAGGACGGGCTCACCGCCGCCGCCGAGATCCACGAGCAGCTTCCCGAAGTGCGCACGCTGATCCTGACCAGCCTCGGCCGGCCGGGCACGCTGCGCCGGGCGATGGCCGCGCGGGTCAGCGGTTTCCTGCTCAAGGACGCGCCGGCGGACAAGCTGGCCAACGCCATCCGCGGCGTGGCGGTCGGGCGCCGGGTCGTCGACGGCGACCTCGCGCTGGCAGCGTGGGACAGCGCCGAGTGCCCGCTCACCGCGCGCGAGATCGAGGTCCTGCGGATGGCCGAGGAGGGCGCGAACGCGGTGGAGATCGCCGCGTTCCTCTACCTGTCCACCGGAACCGTCCGCAACTACCTCACCACGATCGTCAACAAGCTCAACGCCCGCAACCGCGTCGACGCCATCCGCATCGCCAAGGAAGCCGGCTGGCTGTAGCTCTCGGGATGATCGGGTCCAAAGAAGGCTGGGGACGGAGGGGGAGTTCAGGTCGATCTTGTGGGGGCGGCCTGACAGGTGGGAGGGGCACGGGGTTGATCTCGCCGGCGGCGCGGTGGATGTCACGAAGGACGCCTTCATGGCATTGATCATGGGTGGGCGATCGCCGTCTGTGAAGCACCAGCCACCGTGGTGGTTCAGGTTCCCGCTTCGCAAAGCCCGATCATGACACCGAAACCGGCCCCACCAACCCGCCCAGAAGATCAAAATCGCCCGAGCCCACCCGCCAAGCGCATCCAGAAAGCCAACCCAGCCCCGCCTCCGTCCCCAGCCCTTCTTTGGACCCGATCTCTCAGTTGCCGGAGCGTCGAACTCGCCGCGGGTTCAGAGGGGCACCTTGGCGCGGAGGCGGAAGCGACCCTCGGTCCACTGGCCGGTGGTGAGCTCGCCGCCGATCATCGCGACCCGCGCGGAGAGGTTGCCCAGGCCGCTGCCGCCGTTGCGCGACACCTCCGGAGCTTCGGTGACGCCGTCATTGACGATGTCCAGCAGCACCGACCTGTCGTGCTCCCGAACAGTGATCTCGCAGTACTCGCCCTTGCTGTGCCGCAGCACGTTGGTCACGCCCTCCCGGAGCACCGTCGCCAGCACCGTGCCCACCAGCTCCGGAATCTCTCCGTAGCGCAGGTCCATCCGCACATCCACCTCGGCCGCGGCCAGCAGTGACTCCGCCGTGCGGCACTCCTCGGTCAGCGACAGCTCATGATGCCCACCGGCCACCGAGCGCACGTCGGCCAGGGCCAGCCGGGAGATCGCCAGGATCTCGTCGAGCTCCTCCCGCGCCCGCGCCGGATCCGCGGCCGCCAGCCGGTGCGCGAGCTCAGTCTTCAACGTGATCGCCGACAGCGAGAGCCCGAGCAGGTCGTGCAGGTCGCGGGCGAACCGCAGCCGCTCCTCGGCCACCGCCGCCTGGGCCAACTGCACGCGGGCGGCCCGCAGCTCGGCGACCGCGCGCACCACCCAGGTCAACCCGTATACCGCGAAACTGATGAACGCGACGCCGATCACGTTGTAGCCGACGTTGACCCAGGACCCGCCCTGCACGGCCGAGGCTGCTCCGACGCCGCACGCGAGCAGCGTGTAAGCCGGCCAGGCCGCCCTCGCCGGCAGGATGAGAAGCACATTTCCACCCACGAAGCCGGGAAGGGCAACCCACGCGAGGCCGAACTGCACCGTGGGCAGGAACGCGAGGCACGCCTGCAGGAGCAATACGGCGTAGCTCCGCGGCGAGCGCAGCTGCGTGCCGGGCCGGCCGATGTAGAGCAGCTGGAGCAGCAGCATGACGAGCATGTAGGTCACCCCGGCCGCGAACTGGCCGTGGTCGGTCAGATCCGCAAGATGCAACGCGGCCTGGAAGAACAGCCCGCACAGCACGACGGTCAGGAGGACCGTGGCGAGCTGCCGGGCGTAACGGGGAACAGGTTCGGGCAGTTCGGGGTCGGTGACCGGCTCCTCGGCCGGCGATACCGGGACCCTCATCCGCAGGTGGAACTGCCCTTCCGAATCGAGGCCGGCGGTGAGCTCACCGCCCAGCGTGGCCACCTGCTCCGTCAACCTGTCGATGCCGCCCTCGTGCAGGCCTGCCGCGGCGTCCTCCGGATCGATCACCCCGTCGTTCACGATGTCGAGGAACACCTGGTCGCCGCTCTGCCGCAGGGCAATCTCGCAACGCCCGGCGATGCTGTGCTGCAGCACGTTGCTGGCACCCTCGCGCAACACGGCGGCGAGCAGGCTACGGATGCGTACCGGCAGCTCACCGTGCTTGACCGTCATCCGGACATCGACGCTGGCTGCGGCAAGCACCGAGCTGGCCGCCCGAGATGCCTCGTCCAGGTTCAGCTCGCGGTAGCCACGCGCTACCGACCGCACATCGGCGACGGCCCGCCGGGACATTTCCAGGATCTCCGACAGCTCCCGCCGCGCCCGGTCCGGATCCTTCGTCACCAGCCGACGGGCAAGCTCCCCCTTGGGTGCGATCGCGGACAGCCGCAGACCGAGCACCTCGTGCAGGTCGCGGGCGAACCGCAGACGCTCGTGAGCGACCGCCACCCTCGCGAGCTCCGTCCGAGCCGCGTGCAACTCGGAGATGTGGCCGGCGAGCCGGGTCAGCCCGTACAACTCCAAACCGAAAACCAGAGCGGACACCGCGATGTACGCGGCGTCGAGCGGCGCGCCGCCGACGGCCGCCTCGAGCCACCCCACGCTGGCCACGATGGCCGCGAACACGGGCCAGGCCGTTGCCGGTGGCAGAACCAGTAGCACGGTTCCGGCCAGCAGGCTGGGCAGGCCAACCCAGGCGTCCTTGAACTGCAGGATCGGGAGGTACACCAGAGCGGCCTGTACGGCCAGCATCAGGTAGCTCAGCGGAGATCCCAGCTGGACGCCCGACCGGCTGAAGTAGAGACCCTGCAGCCCCACCAGCACCAGCAGGTACACGGTGGCGAGGACGGTCCTGCTGACACCCAGATCCGAGCTGATCACGTACAGCAGCGCGATCAGGCAGAACCCGACGACGACCGCCGACACCGTCACCCTCGCCATGACCACGGCGATCAGCGGACGGTGCACGACGTCCTCCACTTCGCGGGCAGCACCATCGTCGACCCGGCGCCGACTCGATCTCGACTCAGATTGATCAAGTGCCGAGGACATGGTGTTCTCCCGTCATTTCAACGATCAAACCCCAAACGATGAGCCGGTCAGCCGTCATATTGTCTAATTCTCGAATTATAGGCCGTTGGTGTGAGGCCCGGGCGCCATCCGCCGGTAACCGACGATGAATTCTCCGATTCCGACCTCGGCGGGCCACTCCAGGCCCAGGGCGGCGTCGGCGGACTCACCCGGATCTATGGCCGGCACGCACACCGCGAGGCCCATCGCGGTGGCGGCCAGACACAGAGTTTGCTGCAGCGCCCCCACGTGGGTCAGCGCCAGCGAGTAGGCGATCCCCCGGTACATCCACGAAGACCGGGCCACCCGGGCGGTCATCGTGATCAGCACGGGTGGCCGGCGGGTGGTTCCGGTGGCGACGCTGGCCAGGTCCAGCAGCTCCTCGAGGTCCACTTGCGACTCATTGAGCAGGGTGAGCGCGTGGCCCTGCGGGTCGTAGTGGAAGATCCCCCGGGGCAGCCCGGTGCAGCGGTCCAGGCTGAGGTAGAGCTCCAGCTCGTGCAGGCCGTGGATGCTCAGGTACGGCCGGTCGGAGATGCCATAGGTGACCTCACCCGCCGACGCCGGGGACATCGAGCGGATCCGGGCCGCCCGGAACAGCAGCTCGCCGATCTGCTCGGCGGTGAGTTGCCGGTCGGCCAGGTCCTGGCACGGTCGCAGCGACTCGAGCACGGCGGTCAGCGGCGGGTCGGCGGCGGCCAGGTCGCTCAGCACGGGCCGGTAGAGCGGGAACCGCCGGCCCCGCGGCAGCGGCTTGACCACCGGTGGCGAGGGCAGCGTGCCGGCGTGCGGATACACCGCACCGGTCGGGCCGCCGTGCCGGCCCATCCGGCTGCGCGCGTGGAACTGCAGGTCGTGGTGCGACCAGGCGATCAGGTTGGGCTCCTCGTCCTCGGCGAACCGGGCCCGCGCCGAGCCGGGACCCCACTCGCCGAACTGCACGACCCCGGCCGCCGCCAGGTAGGCCACGATGTCGGAGAGCAGATCCTTCGACGCCGGCAGCTGCGCGGCGAGGTTCTGCACCGCAGTGGGCGCGCTCAACGCCGCGACCGTGGCGGAGGCCAGCGGGCGGTGCAGCACGACCTGGTAGGCCGCCAGCGGCGATTCCAGCAGCAGCTCGCCCTCGTGCGCCCGCATCGCGGCGAACCGGGACAGCCGCACCGGCCGCTGCAGATCGACGCCGGACAGCTGGAACACCGCGTTGCGGGCGAGCGGCACCGCAGAGAGCAGTGGGCCCTCGCCGTCCTCGACGCCCAGCGAGTGCACGATCAAGTCGCCGAGCAACTCGAGCACCTCGCGCAGCCGGGCCCAGTCCCGACGTCTACGACCGGCCACGTCGGTGGGCGCCGCGCCCTCCGGCAGCTCCTGCGGGCCGACGTTCAGCAGCGAGATCGGGCCTAATGTCATGCGCCGCAAGGATTCCCGGACCAGCTCTCCCGGCGCGTCGATCCTGGTCTCCCCCCACTTGTTCACCACGACGAGGCGGTCGCGGTCCGGGTCGCCCTCGACGAGGACGTCCTCCCGCAGCGACCACAGCCGGATCCGGTCGGCATCCCGCCTGCCGGGCTCCATGGACAACGTCACGCTCCTTGTGGTGATCATGTTCAGCACCCTCAGAGGAACATCGGGATGGGGTTCAGTTCTTCATAGCCCGTCGGTCTGATCAGCCGGCCCAGCGCGACGGGTACGTCGTAGAGCCGGCCGGGGCCTAGTCGCGCCCAGAAATGCCGCATCCCGGGCACGATCACCTTGGCCACCGGAAGCCCGACATCCGGCCGGGTCTGGTCCAGCACGAGAAGCTCCATTCCCCGCGTCTCGAAACCGGCCTGGACCGCCGCGACGTCCTCCAGCAAGTCACGGCTCGGCGTGTAGTTGTAATCCTGGGGCCCACGTCGCCGCTGCCCTGGGTCGGGAACCAGGTAGGGCTGGTTGGCGATGGTGGCGTGCCACCACCACCGTGCCGCGTCCGGATCATCGGTGGGGATCCGGCCGTCCGGCCCGGTGGCGAGCGCCTGCGGCATCATCTGGTTCAGCTCGGTGAGCGCCCGGCGCAGCGCCACCCGCGCGTCCAGGTGCGCACCGAACCCGAGCATGATGTTCTCCGGCTCCCGGTCGGTCAGCCGGGACATCGCCACCATCACCGGGACGTCGAGGTCCGAGGTCACGTCCAGCACCCACACCTCGCGGCCGAGGCCGGCGTAGGCCTCGCGCAGCTCGTCGACCCACGGGTCGCGGAACGCGTCGAGGTCGACCTCCGGCGCGCGGGTGCGGTTGTACCACCACAGCGCCACCGCGTCCCGCTCGATCAGCTCGAGCGACCCCTGCAGCACCGCGTCCTCCAGGCTGCTGCCGGCCGCGTTTCCGTTGGAGTCGGCGAACAGGTAATCGTGGCCTGGGGTCGGCGGGGCGCCGAAGTAGAGCAACCCGGTGGGCAGCAGGCGGTGCCGCTGCTCGGTCATCGACCAGACCGGCGTCCAGTCCACAATGGCCGTGTCGTCGAACGGCTCGCAGACGTACTGGAACGGCGCGTGCGCGGCGTTCCAGGCGGCCCGGTTCGCGTACTGCCGCTCGTGGTAGAGCTGGTAGTCGTTCGGCGCGACGGCCCGGTCCCCGAGGGAGCGCAGGCTCGCCCGGACCCGGGCCTCGTCGCCATGGAAATTCCCGGAGTGCCGCTCGATCGCCTCACACAACGCGCTCGCCCGGGCGTGCACCTCGGTGATTCCTTTGCCGCCGTTCTGCGTCCGCAGCGCTGCGCGCAGGGTGTCCACCCGGTCCACCCGCGCCGCCACGTTCGCACCGGAGCGGAACGAGTTGAAGATTGCCGGGCCGCGCTCGTCCCGCTGAATCTCCTTGACGATGCCGGTGACCGGGCTGATCAGGTGGCGGAAGCGGTCAAGCACCTGGTCCGGCGAATGCGACCGGTGCCCACCGCCGCTGTAGCTGGCCTTGCACCGGGAAGCCAGCACCACCGGCCGGTTTCCCTGCTGACGCATCAGCGCCGGGTGCCCGCAGGCCGGGCACTGCGGCAGCGCCCGCATCGCGTGGTGCTCGCCGCGCAGGTCGAAACTGTCCAGGGTCCACACCTCGCGCTGGCCGGCATACCGGTACCCGGCCAGCCATTTCGTGGCTTCGAGCGTGATCAGGTGCAGTGCGGTCGCGGTCAGCGGCGGCAGCGAGGCCGCCGGCCGGGGGGCGGGGCCGTGGCGCCCGAGGGCGCTCTGCGCGCACTTCTCAGCGTTACGGTTACCCCACAGCCGCACGGCCAGGCAACGCCAGCAACCCGGCTCGGCCGGCTGGAACACCGGTCCGATCCAGATCTTCGCGCCGACCGGTTTGGCCAGTAGCCACGGCCGGCCCAACGCCCGGTGATCGGCGTCGACCTGAGCCAGGCGCGGGTCGAGGTAGTCCTCGCACAGCACGACGGACAGGTCCGCCTCGCCCGGGTCGAGGCTCGGACCTGCCGGCTCCGTGCGCAGCTGCGCCGAACGCAGGGCGCTCAGCGCGGCCGCCTCGTCCACATCCCCCACCGTGATCAGCCGCAGTGTTCGGGCGGCGGTGCCGGCAACCGCAGCCGTCGCGTCCACGCCGCTGGCGTCCCAGTAAGCGAGCGTGCGCTCGTCGATCGGGACCGGAGGCAGGGTGCGCAGGGTGACCAGGCCCGCCTCGGCGAGGCGGGCGATCAGTCCGGCGACCTGCTCGGGGGCCATGCCGTCGGGCATGGCCTCAAGCACTGTCGCCAAGTTTCGGGTGCCGTCCAGCAGGCTGGCGAGCACTTCGATCCGGGAGCCGGTCAGCCTGGTGACCCCACGCTCGGAGAACAGGTACGCGCCCTCGCCGGCGGCAACCTCGGCACGAAGGTGCCGTTTGAAGCCGACCAGCTGCGCGGTGTCGGCAACGGACCTCATTACGCGGCGACT
Source organism: Actinophytocola sp. (assembly GCF_036002505.1). Taxonomy (GTDB): domain Bacteria; phylum Actinomycetota; class Actinomycetes; order Mycobacteriales; family Pseudonocardiaceae; genus DASYTH01. The sequence continues at coordinate 11,126 of NZ_DASYTH010000366.1, forward strand.
TCGGTCCAGCGTTCGACAGTGGCCCCTGAAGCACAGGTGCCGTAGACCACCGCAGCTTCCGGGTTCGTCCACTGGTCGAAGTCGTCGATCACGATCTCCTCTGGGCTGTCGGTGGCGAAGCCCAGGCTGGCTAAGAGCGAGATCAGGTGGTCGTTGTGCGGAGTCAGCATTGGTTACTCCCGAGTAGCGGTCGGATTTCTCGGATAGTGTGAATGTTCCGTCCGCGCTCGCCGCCGCTACCAGTGCCGGACTCATGGAGCAAGGGTGTGTTATTCACATTTGATCCGGCCCGGATTCATTCTCGAGCAGTGGCCCGCTCACTGCCTTCCCGGTAGCTCCTCTGCGACTGTTTCAGATGCCCACTGTCTACTGCCGGGGAGGAGGTCCAGATGCAGGTCAAGGTGCTGGGACCTCTGGACGTCACGGAGAACGGCCGCTCGATCACACCGACCGCGAGCAAGGCACGGCAGACGCTGGCCATGCTGGCGCTGCACGCGGGTCAGGTGGTGACGGTGCCGACGCTGGTGGAGGAGCTCTGGGGGATGGATCTCCCGCGCAAGCCGCTCCAGTCCGTGCAGACGTACGTATTGATCTTACGAAGAATGATCAACAAGGCCTCCGGCGGGAAGGACGGCTCCGCGAAGTCGGTGCTGGTCACCTCGCACGGCGGCTACATGCTCAACGTGCCCGCCGACGACCTGGACGTCCGCTGGTACGAGCGGATGGCCTCGGCCGGCCAGCGCGCCATGCAGAGCGGCGACTACGAGTCGGCCTCCCGCCTGCTGCGCTCCGCGCTCGCGATCTGGCGCGGGCCGGCGCTGGTCGACGTGCAGATCGGAATTCCGCTCAGCTTCAAGGTGAACGGGCTTGAGGAGCACCGGCTGGGCATCCAGGAGACGTGCATCGAGGCGGACCTTCGCCTGGGCCGGCACCACATGCTGCTCGGTGAGCTGGGTGAGCTGTGTGCCCGGTACCCCATGCACGAGAACGTCTGCACGCAGTACATGACCGCGCTGTACCGGTCCGGCCGGAAGTGGCGGGCCCTGGAGGTGTTCCGCCGATTAAGGGACACCCTGGTCGACGAACTCGGCGTGGAGCCGTCGCCGCATGTGCAGCAGGTGCAGCACGCGATCCTCAACTCCGATCCGAAGCTGGACGAGCCGGCGACCTGGCGGCAACCGCCGTTCGCCGGTACCGGCCAGCATCCCTCGGACGGGCGCGCGGACATGGCCAACCGGTTCCGGGCCGCGGTGGCCCGCTCCACCGGTGCGCCGAGCCGGGATCCCGAACACACGGCGGAGATCGCCTAAAGCGAACCCTGGCTCGCGCATTGGAGGATCCATGCCCACGTTCGCCCAGAAGGTGCAGGTCGCCAAGGAGCTATGCCAGGAGCTGATGGCCGTGGGCTTCGGCCCGTTCCTCGGCACACCCAGCGGAGTGCTCTCGCCGTTCTACTCCGCGCTCAACCGGCACGACGGGCTGCTGATCGTGGCCCGCGACGACAACGCGGTCGGGGTGGCCGCGGGGGCGTCGCTGGCCGGCCAGTTCCCGGTGGTGCTGATGGAAAGCTCGGGCCTCGGCCAGTCCATCAGCGCCATCGCGTCGCTGGTCGTGCCGTACAAGATTCCGATGCTGCTGGTGGTCAGCTCGCGCGGGGGATACCCGGAGGCCACCAAGGAGAACCTGATCATGGGCCGGCTCACCCAGCCGCTGCTGGACGAGCTGGGCATCGAGGGCGTCACCCTCGACCCGGAGGTCCGGCCCAGCCGGCAGGTCAACCGGCTGCGGGACATCGTCCGCGGCCAACTCCGGCCGGCCGCCCTGCTAGTACCGTCAACCGCACTGGGGGCACGAGCGTGAACCGAACCGCCGCCATCGAGGCGATCATCGCCGCCACCGTCGACGAGCCGATCATCTTCACCGCCGGCGACCCGGCCCGGATCGCCCGGAGCATCGCCGACCGGCCCAACCACTTCTACCTGACCGGCGCCGGCGGCCTGGTCTCCTCGGTCGGCATCGGCGTCGCCCTGGAAACCCGCCGCCCCACCATCGTCGTCGACGGCGACGGCAGCCTGCTCACCAACCCGGCCGGCCTGATCACCGCCGGTGTCCTGGCCGACCTCCCCCTGATCCACGTCGTGCTCGACGGCACCCTGCAGTCCGGCGGCGGCGCCATCGTCCTGTCCCGCCGCGCCGACCTCTGCGGCCTGGCCCAAGCCGCCGGCTACCCCCGCGTGCACTCCACCGGCGAGCTCGGCGAGTTCACCGGCCTCATCCGCCGCGAAGTCGCCGTCTGCTCCTCCCCCGTCTTCATCCGCTGTGTCCTCGCCGAAGACGACGCCGCCATCCCCGCCAGCATCGGCGCCGACCTGGAAACCCACGCCCGCCGCTTCTACGACCACGTCAGCACCCCCGAATGGCTCGCCGGAGCCGCCTGAACCCCGCGTGTTGGCCGTCGCGGCCAACCCCACGGCCAACACGCGGATGCCAGCCCCTGAACCAGTGGTGCGGTGAATGCGTCCTTCCTCACGTCCAGCGTGAGCAAGGACGCATTCACCGCACTTTGGCGATCACTCCAGCACCTCCCGGGCGAGGCTGTCGCAGTCCTCGAGGGTGTGCTCGGCCAGGGTTTCGCGGACGGCGGGGAGGCTGGGGGCGGACATGGAGAGGCTCGTGATGCCGAGGCCGGTGAAGATCGGGGCGAGGGTGGGGTCGCCAGCCGCCTCGCCGCAGATGCCGACGGGTTTGCCGGCGGCGCGGCCGGCGCTCGCGCAGGTGGCAACGAGCTGAAGTAGGGCGGGTTGCCGGGGGTCGAGGAGGTCGGCGAGGTCGCCGTTCATCCGGTCAGCGGCGAAGGTGTACTGGCTCAGGTCGTTGGTGCCGATGCTGAGGAAGTCCGCCACCTCAAGGAGTTTGTGCGCCCGCAACGCCGCCGCCGGGATCTCGATCATGACGCCGGCCCGCGGTAGGCCGGCGGCGTGGACCTGGGTGGCGAAGGCGGCGGCCTCGTCGCGGGTGGCCACCATCGGGGCCATCACCCAGACCTCGGCGTTGGTTCGGCGCGCGGCGGCGGCCACGGCTTCGAGCTGGATGGCAAGCACTTCCGGGTGAGCGCGCGCGACCCGCAGGCCGCGGATGCCCAGCGCGGGGTTCTCCTCCCGCGGCAAACCGAGGAACGGCAACGGCTTGTCCGCGCCGGCGTCCAGCGTGCGGAGTACCACCTTCCGCCCCGGCAGCGCGGCGAACACCTCGGCGTAGGCGTTTTCCTGCTCGGCCGGGGACGGCGGCTCGGTGCGGTCGAGGAACAGGAACTCGGTGCGGAACAACCCGACGCCCTCGGCGTCCGGCCCGCCGGCGAGGTCGGCCGCCGAGCCGATGTTGAGCAGCAACTGCACCGGATGACCGTCCGCGGTGCGCCCCGGCCCTGAGCTCTCGGCCAGCCGCCGACGCGCGCGAAGCGCCTCGGCGCGGATCGCCTCAGCGTCCATTTCGGACACCTGAGCCACCTCGCCGGTGCCGCCGTCCACGGAGATGAGCGTCCCGTCGGCCAGGTCGGGTGCACCCTGGCAGGCCACCACCGCCGGCAACCCCAGCGACCGGGCCAGAATCGCGGTGTGACTGGTCGGCCCGCCGCGCCGGGTGACCAGCGCGAGCACCTTCGCGGGGTCCAGGCGGGCGGTGTCCGCCGGCGCCAGGTCCTCGGCCACCAGCACGAACGGCTCGCCCGGGTCCGGCACGCCGGGCATCGGCAACCCGAGCAGATGCGCCACCGCCCGGTCCCGGATATCGCTCAGGTCAGCCGCCCGCTCCGCGAGGTATCCCCCCAGCGCGGCAAAAGCCGCCTGCTGCTCCGCCAGCGCCTCCGAGACCGCCCACGCCGCGGGCCGCCCGCGCCTCACCCGCTCCGCGACCGCCTCGGCCAGCGTCGGATCCGCCGCCATCGACGACTCCGCGTCCAGCACCTCCGCCGCCGTCCGGTCCGTCGCGGCCTTCGCCAATCCGGCCAGCGTGGTGGCCACGAACCCCAGAGCGCCGGCCGCCCGCTCGACCTCCCGGCCCAGATCGGTCACCGCGGGCACCTCGGCCGGCAGGGTCGGCGGCGGGGCCATCCGATACGCCCGCCCCGCCGCCCGACCCGGGCTCACCCCGAGCCCACGCAGCTCACCCATCAGCCGACCTCCGCTGTTCAGGGCTCAATGGTGACCTTGATTCCCCGGCCGCCGGCCACGATCTGGATGGCGTCGAGAACCTGGTCCAGCGGCAGGCGGTGGGTGATCAGATCGAGGACCGGCACGCGGCCGGACGCGATGAGGTCGAGCGCCGCGCGGTTGTGGGCGGGGCTGGATCCGTTGGCGCCGACGATGGTCAGCTCACGGTAGTGCACCAGGTTGGCGTCCAGGGTGATCGTGGGCGCGGTCTTCGGCAGCCCGCCGAAGAAGCTGATCCGCCCGCTGCGGGCGGTCATCTGCAGGGCGTCCTGCTGGGCGGCGCCGGACGCGGCGGCGGTGATCACCACGTCGGCTCCGCGGCCGTCGGTCAGCTTCAGGATCTGGTCCACACTGTCCACTTCGGACGAGCAGATCGCCGCGTCCGGCGCCACCGCGGCCGCCGACAGGTCCAGGCGGGCCCGGTTCAACTCCACCAGGAACACCCGGCGGGCGCCGCGGGCGCGCGCCAGGCGGACGTGCAGGCAGCCGATCGGGCCGGCGCCGATGACGACCACGTCGTCGCCCTCGCCGACCCCGGCCAGCTCCTGGCCGTTGAGCACGCAGGCAAGCGGCTCGGCGACCGACGCCTCGGCGAAGCTCACCCCGTCCGGGATGCGGTTGAGCCCGTCCACGGCCAGGACCTCGCGCGGCACGACGAGGTACTCGGCGAACCCGCCGTCGTACTGGTAGCCGACCGAGGTCTGGTTGGGGCAGACGGTCATCGAGCCGTGCAGGCAGTCGGGGCACCGCCCGCACGGCACCGCCGCGATGACCTGAACCCGGTCGCCGGGCGACCATCGGTCCACAAAGGACGAGACGACCTCGCCGGCGATCTCGTGGCCGATCACGCGCGGTGGCGAGAGGTTCTGGTGGCCGTGGTTGAAGATCTTGACGTCGGTGCCGCAGGTCGAGCAGTTCCGGACCCGGACCTTGACCTCGCCCGGCCCGGGCTCCGGCTCGGGCGCCTGCTCGAGCCGGAGGTCGCCGGGCGCGTAGAAGCGGGCCACCTTCATGCGGTGTCCTTCGGCTCGCTCCGCTCGCGTGAGCGGGCCTTGACGTGGCGTCTTCCCTGCTGCGCTGCTCGGTCGCTCGCTGGCGCTCGCTCCCCGCGCTGCTCGTCAGTCCAGACACCACCGGCCCGCTCGGTTCCTTGCGCACTCATGTCTTGGCGTCCTCTCCGACACCGGACAGCAGCCGGTGCACCTCGTCCACATCGGACGACGTGCGCAGCCGTTCGGCCGCCTTCGGTTCCATCAGGATCTGGGCGAGCGCGGAGAGCACCGCCACATGCTCCTCGCCCCTGGCCGCGATCGCCACGCAGAGGGTGACGCGCTGGCCGTCCCAGTCGACGCCGGCGGGGAACTGCAGCACGCCCAGGGTGGTGCGGCGGACCAGGGCGCGCGCGGCGTCGGTGCCGTGCGGGATCGCCACGCCCTCGCCGATGTAGGTGGACACCGAGCGCTCGCGCTCCAGCATGGCGTCGGCATAGCCGGGGTCGACCGCGCCGAGGCCGTCGAGCAGCGCGCCGCACTGCCGGATCGCGTCCCACTTGTCGGCGGCCGCCAGACCCAGCCGGATTCCGTTGCGTCCCAACACGTCAGGCACGGATCTGCGCCCCTTCCCGGACCATGGCCTCGACCCGGTCGAACGCCGGATCACCGAGGAACGACTGGAACTCCACGATCACCGCGTCCGGCACCACGCCGCGGGCGCGGGCGGCCAGGTCGGTGTGGGTCAGCACGAGGCGCGCGTCCGGCGGGATCTCGCTGATCGACTTGTGCTCGACGGTGACCCCGTAGGGCTCGAGGCGCTTGCGCATCTGGCTGGCCAGCATGACGCTGCTGCCCATGCCGGCGTCGCAGGCCACCACCAGCGAGGTGACCGGCCCGGCCGGCGCCGCGTCCTCGACGACCGGCGCCACCGGCTCGGCCACCGGCTCCCTGCCCCGGCCGAAGCCGAGCAGCGCCGCGGCGACCACGAAGGACGCTCCGGCCGCGACGACGATGGCGGCGAGCACGCCGGCGTAGCCGCCCCTCGGGGTGACCGCGAGGTAGGCGAAGATGCTGCCCGGTGCCGGCGGCGCGACCAGTCCCGCACTGGTGATCAGCGCGGTTCCGACCCCGGCCGCGCCGCCGGCCATGGCGGCCAGGATCAGCCGCGGCTTCATGAGCACGTACGGGAAGTAGATCTCGTGGATGCCGCCGAGGAACTGGATGATGATCGCGCCGGGCACCGACGCGCGCAGCGTGCGCGGGCCGAACAGCAGGTAGGCCACCAGGATGCCGAGGCCGGGCCCGGGGTTGGTCTCGATCATGAACAGTATTGACTTGCCGGCGCCGGCCGCCTGCTGGACGCCGAGCGGCGAGAGCACGCCGTGGTTGATCGCGTTGTTCAGGAACAGCACCTTGGCCGGCTCGACGATGAGCGAGGCCAGCGGCAGCAGGCTGTTGTCGACCAGGAAGTTGACGCCCTTGCCGGCCGCCTTGGTGAGCGCCTCGACGACGGGTCCGAAGCTGATCACACCGAGCAGGGCCATGCCTCCACCCAAAATGCCGGCGCTGAAGTTGTTCACCAGCATCTCGAAGCCGGCCCTGATCCGCGGCACGAGGTAGCCGTCGAGGAGCTTGAGCAGGAACGCGGTGAGCGGGCCGACGATCATCGCGCCGAGGAACATCGGCACGTCGGTGCCGACCACGACGCCCACCGTGGCGATGGCGCCGACCACCGCGCCGCGCTGGCCGTGCACCAGCCGGCCGCCGGTGTAGCCGATCAGCACCGGCAGCAGCACCGTGACCATCGGGCCGACCAGCTCCGCCAGCGTGGCGTTGGGCAGCCAGCCGGTCGGGATGAACAGCGCCGTGATCAGCCCCCAGGCGATGAATGCGGCGATGTTGGGCATGATCATGCCGGCCAGGTTCCCGCCGAGGCGCTGCACCCGGGCCCGTAAACTGTTGCCCTGCAAGTGTTTCAGATCAGCCAGTTGAGTGGTCATGCCGGCAACTCGCAAGCTCGGTGCCGGTCAGTGTTCATTGGTTCGTTCGCAAGCTCACTCATGGGACCTTCTCCATTCCGTGCGGCCCGGTCAGCGGCCGGGAGAGATCGGGCTCGGCGTGCACCCGCACCCCCGAGCGGTCCACGTCCGCGGGGCCTGGCATCCGGCTGCCCGGGAGCCGGACCGCGGCAGTCCCCCAGGAAAGCGCTTCTACCAAGGGATCCCGCCCGCTGGCCGGGGCCGCCAGGAACCCTGCGAGCATCGCGTCCCCGGCGCCGACGGCACTGCGCCGCCGGTCCACCGGCGACTCGCCGTAGCGCACCCCCTCCTCGTCGACCAGCACCGCGCCGTCCGCGCCGAGGCTGGCCAGCACCGCCCCGGCCCCCGCCGCGCGCATCGCCGACGCGGCACGCACCGCGTCGGCCAGCGTGTCGATCCGGAAGCCCACCGACTCCGCCAGCTCCACCCGGTTCGGCTTGACCAGCGCCGGCGCCGCGCCGAGCGCCTCGGTCAGCGCCGGGCCGGAGGTGTCCACCGCGAACCGCACCCCGAGGCCGGCGAGGCGGCGCCCGAGCCGGGCGTAGAACGCATCCGGCACCCCGGGCGGCAGGCTGCCGCAGGCGACCACCCAGCCGGCACCGGCCGCGGCGGCCATGACCGCGGTGACGATCTCGTCCAGGTCGGCCCCGGTGAGCACGCCGCCCGGCTCGTTGATCTTGGTGACCGTGCCGTCCGGCTCCACCAGGCTGACGTTGGACCGGGTCGGGCTGGTCACCGGCACCGGGCAGACGTCGATTCCCTCCTGCTCCAGCAACGTGGTGAGCTGCGCGCCCTCCGGACCGCCGAGCGGCACCACCGCGGTGGTCGGAATCCGGTGCGCGGCAAGGGCTCGCGACACGTTGACGCCCTTGCCGCCGGGGTCGAGCCGGGTACCGCTGGCCCGCACCATGGCCCCCCGGGTGAGCGCCGCGACCTCGATGGTCCGGTCCAGGGACGGGTTCAGGGTCAACGTAATGATCATGCCCGGACCACCCGCGGGCCGCGGGACTCCAACTCGGCGGCGGTGCGCTCGTCCAGTCCGGTGTCCGTGATCAACGTGTCCACATCGGACAGATCACCGAACCGGGCCAGGTGGTCGGCGCTGACCTTGGTGTGGTCGGCCAGCAGCACCACCCGGCGGGCCGCGGCGATCATCGCCCGCTTCACCGCGGCCTCCGCCTGGTCCGGCGTGGTCAGCCCGCGCCGCACCGAGACGCCGTTGGTGGCAAGGAAACCCACGTCGACGTAGCTCTGTGCCAGAGACTCCAGCGCCCACGGGTCGACGCAGGCCAGGGTGCGGCCGCGGACCCGGCCGCCGACGAACAGCACGGTGATGTTGGGGCGGGTGGCCAGCGACAGCGCGATCGGCAGGCCGTTGGTGAGCACGGTGAGCGCCCGGTCCAGCGGCAGCATCTCGGCCAGCCGCGCGGTGGTGGACCCGGCGTCGAGCAGGATCGAGCCCTCGTCCGGCAGCTCGGCCAGCGCGGCCTTGGCGATGCGGTCCTTCTCCCCGGTGAGCACGGCGTCCCGGGCGGCCAGCGCCGGCTCGAAACCCAGCCGCTCCACCGGGATCGCCCCGCCGTGCACGCGGCGCAGCAGCCCGTGCCGCTCCAGCACGGAGAGGTCGCGGCGGATGGTCTCGCCGGTCACCGCGAGTTCCGCCGACAGCTCGGCCACGTCCACCCGGCCGACCCGGCGGGCCAGGTCGGCGATGAACTGCTGGCGCTCCTCCGCGTACATGTGGTTTTACCGCCGTTTCATCTGCGTATTCCTGTGTTTACCTGTTTTCGATCGCGGAGTCAAGCGGTCAGCGCATGGTAGGCGGCCGGTCAGCGGCCACGGCCAGGCTCGTGACCATGGCAAACACGAAGAACGTCCTCATCTCCGGCGCCAGCGTCGCCGGCCCCGCGGCCGCCTACTGGTTGCGCCGCTTCGGCTACAACCCGACCGTCGTCGAGCGCGCCCCGGCGCTTCGGGACAGCGGCAACGCGGTCGACTTCCGCGGTCCGGCCCACCTGACCGTGCTCCGGAAGATGGGCCTGCTCGACGAGATCCGCGAGCGGCAGACCGTGCCAAGAAGTGGATCTTCGTGGACGCCCGGGGCCGGCGGAAGGCCAGCCTGCCGCCCGACTTCGCCGGCGGCGAGGTGGAGATCCGGCGCGGCGACCTGTCCCGGGTGCTCTACGAGGCGTCCCGGGACACCACCGAGTACCTCTTCGGCGACCACATCACCTCGCTCACCGAGACTCCCGGCGGCGTGGACGTCACGTTCAAGCACGCCCCGGCCCGCACGTTCGACCTCGTGATCGGCGCGGACGGGATGCACTCCGGGGTGCGCGCGCTGGCGTTCGGCGAGGAGGCGCGGTTCAGCCGGTTCATGGGCGCCTACTTCGCCAGCTTCAGCGCCGGACCGCTCGAGCGGGAGGGCGAGCTGGTGACCTACAACGCGCCCGGGCGGTTCGTCTCCGCCGGCCTGCTGGTCTTCCGGACTGAACAGCTGCTGGACTACGACCGGCAGGATGTCGAGGTGCAGAAGCGGATCGTCGCCGGCGCCTACACGGGCGCCGGCTGGCGCACCGGCGAGATCATCGAGGCCATGCTGGCCGCGCCGGACTTCTATCTGGACTCGATCAGCCAGATCCGGATGGAGCAGTTCACCGACGGGCGGGTGGCGCTGCTCGGCGACGCCGGGCACGGCGCGACGATCGGCGGCATGGGCACCGGCCTCGGCATCGTGGGCGCCTACGTGCTGGCCGGCGAGCTGGCCGCGGCCGGCGGCGACCACCGGGTGGCGTTCCCGAGGTACCAGGAGCTGATGCGGCCCTACGCCTGGGGATCCATGGGCAACGCCGGAAAGTTCCTGGCGCCCAGGGGGAAGCGCGGCATCCTGCTGCGGAACCAGATGGTGAAGCTCATGTCCTGCGGCCCGGTGATCAAGATGATGGGCCGCATGGACATGAAGGTGGCCAGCAACATCACCCTCCCGGACTACGAGGGGTGAATGCGATGAATGACTCATTCACCGCACTGGCCGCACTGAATGGGTCATTCATCGCCGTCGAGGCGGGCCAGGGCGGTGAGCGCCTCGTCGGCTTCGGCCGGCATGCGGTTGTCGGTGGCGAGGTCGATCGCCTGGCGGTACAGAGAGCGTGCCTCGGCGGGGTTGCCCTCGTCTTCGGCGACCCGGCCGAGCGCGGTGAGCACCCGGCACCGGGCGCCGGCGTTCGCCCAGTCCTCCGTGGACACAGCGAGCGCGGTCTCGTGCAGGTGCCGGGCGGTGCGGAGATCCCCGCGCCGCCGGGCGATCTCGCCGAGTCCGCACCGAGCCAGGGCCAGCACGGCCGGAAGCCCGGTGCGGCCAGCGAGCTCGGCGGCCAGCTCGTAGTCGGCGTGCGCGGCGTCCACCTCACCCGCGCGCAGCAGGCGGTCGGCCCGCCGGCCGCGGAGTTCGGCGAACTCCTCGGCGGCACCGAGCTGGCCGACCACGTCCAGCGCCTGGTCGGTCAGCTTCAGGGCGGATGCCGAGTCCCCGCGCGTGTCGGCGAACATGGCCAGCGCGTCCAGCGCCTGGGCGAGGCCCCACCGGTCGCCGGTCTCCCGGAACCGCTCCAGGGCGACCTCGCACTCGCGCTCGGCGGCCTCGAGGTCGCCACCGGCGTACAGCGTGACGTAACCCATGGCGAACCGGTACAGACCCGCGAACCACGGGTCCACGGTGCTGGCGAGCAACTCCCGCATCGGCGTGACCGGGTCGTCCTCGTCCGGTGGCCCGGCGAACAGGGCCAGGCCCACCATCGCGTACGGCTGGCGCACCGTGACGCGGACGTCGTCCGCGATCGCCTTCGCCCGCTCGACGTGCTCCGGGCCGCGGCCGGGGTCCCACAGCACGCACAGCACATACTCCTCGCCCGCCTCCGGCCCGATCTTCGCCAGCAGCTCGGCGGCCAGCGGGGCGATCTCGGTGCGCAGCCCGGCCAGGTACCAGTACCAGGACAGGGCGCCGAAGAAGGCGAGCGCGAGCCCGGTGTCCGCGGTGACGGCGAACCGCACGGCGGCCTGCAGGTTGTCGTGCTCGGCGCGCAGGCGAGCGAGCCAGGTGAGCTGCCCGGCCCGGCGCAGGTGCGGATCCGCCTCGCTGGCAAGGGAAAGGAAGTACTCGGCGTGCGCCCGGCGGGTGGGGTGCTGGCCGCCGAGCTCCATGATCCGCGCGAGGCAGAACGCCCGGATCGTGTCCAGCATCCGGTAGCGCCCGTCCCGGATGTCCATAAAGGACTTGTCGACGAGGCCGGCGAGCAACTCGTCGACCTGGGCGCCGGGCCAGCCGCAGACGAGCTCGGCGGCCTCGGCCGTGGCGCCGCCGGCGAACACCGCGAGCCGGGCGGCCAGCCGGCGCTCGTCAAGGTCGAGCAGGTCCCAGCTCCACTCGACGACGGCGGTCAGGGTCTGGTGGCGCGGGGCGGCGGTCCGGCTGCCGCGGGACAGCAGCCGGAAGCGATCGTCCAAACGCGACTCGATGTCCTCGACGGTGAGCGTGCGCAGCCGGGCGGCGGCCAGCTCGATGGCCAGCGGCAGGCCGTCCAGCGCCGCGCAGATCCGGCGCACCGCGCCGGTGACGGTGAAGTCCGGGCGGACGGCCGCGGCCCGGTCGGCGAACAGCCGGACCGCGGGCTCGATGTCCAGCGGTGGCAACGGATGCAGCGCCTCGCCGGTGATGCCGAGGGGTTCCCGGCTGGTGGCCAGGATGCGCAGCTCCGGGGCGCCGGCGAGCAGCCGGTGAGCGAGCCGGGCGGCCTCGGTGATCACGTGCTCGCAGTTGTCCAGGACGAGCAGCAGCGACCGGCCGGCGAGGGCGGCGACGAGCCGCGCGGCGGCGTCGGACGGCTCGCCGGTCGATGGAAGGAGACCGGACTCGCGCAGACCGAGGGCGGCCAGCACAGCGCCGGGCACCTCGGCCGCCGCCGAGAAGTCCACAAAGGACACTTCGGTGCCGGCGCGGGTGGCCGCCTCGACGGCGAGCCGGGTCTTGCCGGCACCGCCCGGGCCGGTGAGCGTGACCAGCCGGGAGGTGCCGAGCAGCGCGCGGATCCGGGCCAGGTCCGCCTCCCGCCCGACGAAGCTGGTGAGCTGCGCCGGCAGTCCGTTGTGGGCGGACGGCTCGGCGGCGCGGAGCACAGCCAGGTGAATTTCGGCGAGCTCCGCGGACGGGTCGGCGCCGAGCTCGTCGGCGAGCCGGCGGCGGCCGTCCTCGAACACGGCCAGCGCCTCGGCCTGCCGGCCGGCCGCGTACAGCGCGCGCATGAACTGACCGCGCAACCGTTCCCGCAGCGGGTGCTCCTCGACCAGCTCGCGCAGCCCGGCGATCAGGCCGGCGTGCTCGCCGAGCGCGAGCGCAGCCTCGGCGTGGTCCTCCGCGGCGGCCACCCGCACCTCCTCCAGGCGGGCGACCTGCGCGGCGGCGAACGGCGCGGCCACACCGGCCAGCGGCGGGCCGCGCCACAGCCCGAGCGCCTCCCCTAGCACGCGCGCGGCCCCGGCGTGATCACCGCCGGCCAGCGCGCGGCGGCCCTCACCGGCGAGCCGCTCGAACCGGTGCACGTCCACCTGCTCGGGGTCGACCGCGAGCCGGTAGCCGGCCGGGTGCAGCTCGATCAGCCCGCCGAGCCGGCGCCGCAGCCGGGACACCTGCGACTGGAGGGCGTTCGCCGCGTCGCCGGGTGGCGCGTCCCCGTAGATGCCGTCGACCAGGCGCTCCACCCCGACCACCCGCCCGGCGTCCAGCACGAGCATGGCCAGCAGCGACCGCGGCCGCGGCCCGCCGATCTCCACCGCGTCCCCGCTGTCCGACCGCACCTCCAGCGGCCCGAGCACCCCGAATCGCACCCCCCGATTCTTACCGACCCTCCCCAACCCCGAACTCGCGTGCCCCAACCGGCAACTCGCGGGCTCCCCCCGGGGATCCGGCGAGTCCCCGGTTCAGGACCGCGAGTCCCCGGTTCGGGACGGCGAGTTCGGGGTTCAGGCGCGGCCGGTGGTGAGGTCGATCAGGCGGCCGAGGATGCGGCCGCCGTCGGCGCGCAGGCCGTTGTGCAGGTACTCGTTGGTGAGCCAGGGGTGGAAGTGGGGGATGAGCGCGGCCGTCTCGAGCGAGAACCGGGCGTCCACGAAGGGGTCGTCGGTGTAGATCGCGGCAGCCACCGGAACCTTGTTGTGCCGCAGCCGTTCCTCGTCGTAGAGGCGCGGCCATTCGCGCTCGGCGAGGAGTGTCGCCGTCTCCCGGAACGGGGCGAGGGCGCCATAGTCCTCGAACATCCACGGGAACAGGTGCTCGCCGGTCAGCAGCGTCACGTCCACGGCGTAGTCGGCCGGCAGCGTCCGCTGCGCCGACCACCGGGTGGCGCACCCGTCGGCCCAGGACGCCTCGTGGATCAGCGCGTAGATCGGGTTGCGGGCGAACGGCATGAGCAGCGTCTCCGCGTCGTGGAGGAACGCGCGGGAGGCGGCCGGCAGCTCCAGCAGGTAGTGCAGCCGCTCGGCGCCGTCGCTCATCCCGAGCAGGTTGCCCAGCGTGCGGAACCGCCGCCCGGTCAGCCGGTCCCCGCTGGGCAGCCGGACGTCCTCGGTCTCCAGCCACTCGTGGATCGTCCACACCCGCGCCCGGTCGTCCGGGTAGCGCAGGTAGTACCGCTCGACCAGGTCCCAGATCCGGCTGTACGTGGCCCGGTAGACGTCGTCGACCGGCATGCCGACCGGTGGCACCCCGCCGGTGATGAACGCCTGGCGCAACCGCTCCGGCGCCAGCGACAGGTACGTGGTGACGCAGAAACCGCCGAACGACTGGCCGAGCACGCTCCAGGTGTCCACCTCCAGCGCGGCCCGGAAGCGCTCCGCGTCGCGGACGATCGAGTCGGCCCGGAAGTGGCTCAGATACTCGGCCTGCCGACCGCTCTCGCCGTCCAGATGGCCGATCGGGGTCGACCGGCCGGTGCCGCGCTGGTCCAGCATGAGCACCCGGTAGTCCCGCAGCGCCCGGTCCAGCCAGCCCGGCGTGGTCGGGCGCCGGGTCGGCCTGGGCGCCTCGAATCCGGGCCCGCCCTGGAAGAACACCAGGAAGGGCCGGTCCCGCCCGTCCGGGTCGGCGACCTCGCGGGCAAAGACGGTGATCTGCTCGCCGTCCGGTAGGGAATGGTCGAGCGGCACCGGCAGCTCGTGGTCGGTCAGGACGAGCCCGGTCGTGGTGTAGGTGACGGCCATGCCGCCGATCCTGACGTACTTACCCCGCCGGGCGCACGGTCATGTCGCTGACGGCGAAACCCTTGTCCAGCGCCTTGAACTCAACCATGAGGTCGAGCACCCGCTGGATCTTCGCCGGGTCCAGGCCGGAGACGAACTCGACCAGCGCCGTGCTGTGCGCGATGTCGGCATCCACCTTGCCCACCTGCTGCAGCACCGGCTCGACCTTGCTCCGGTCCCGGCCGGCGTCGTCGGTGGCCTTCTTCAGCGCGCGCTGGAACCCCTCGATCGCCGAGCGGTTGCCGTTGACGTAGCTGGCCGTGGAGCCGTAGCCGGTGAGCGGCAGGCCGGCGGTCGGCCCGGTGAGCGTGTCGAACAGCGGGCGGGCGTTGATCTGCTTGACCGCCTGCCGCAGGAACGGCTCGACCAGGAACGCGGCGTCGATCTGGCCCGCGGTCAGCGCCTGGGACATCTGCGGGAACGCCATCTCGACGTACTGCACCCCGTTGGGGTCCATGCCGGCGGCCTTGAGCTGGGCCTGCACCAGCAGGTGCGAGATGGTGAACCGGGCGGTGATCGCGACCCGCTTGCCGGCCAGGTCCTTGATCGACGCTATCGGCGAGTTCTGCGCGACCGCGACGACCGCGTAGCCGGGCGCGGCCGCGGTGGCGTCGGCGACCAGCTTGATGTCCGCCGCGTTCTTCGCCTTGGCCACGAAGAACGGCGTCCAGCTGGAGAACGCCACCTGGACCTCACCGCTGACCAGCTTCGCCACGCAGTCCGCGCCGCTGGCCGCGATGATCGGCTCCACCTCGAGGTTCTCCTGCTTGAAGTAGCCGGAGTTGATCGCGAGGTACAGCGGCACCACGTCCATGGTCGGCAGCACCGCGATCTTGATCTTCGTCGACTGCCCGGAGCCCTGGCTCTGCGGCGACGACGAGGACGACTCCCCGCCCAGTAAGCCGCACCCGGCCAGGGTCAGCAGTGCCAGTGTCAGGCCGAAAATCCCCCGAAGTGCTCGCATGGCCAATCAGTATGACGTACCTAGGGGTCTTGACGGCTGGACAGCTCGGCGTCCCGCTCGGCCGCCGGATGGCCACGCTCTCCGGCGGCCAGCGCGCGCAGCTGGCGCTGGCCCTGGCGATCGCCAAACGGCCGGAGCTGTTGCTGCTCGACGAGCCGGTCGCGAGCGTGGATCCGGCGGCGGATCGCGTAGCCTGCCCCGATGCATGCCGTCGCGAACGTCCTGGTCGGGCTCGTCGCCCTGATCCACGCGTACATCCTGGTGCTGGAGATGTTCCTGTGGAACACGCCGCGAGGCCGGGCGGCGTTCGGCACGGACCCGGAGTTCGCCGAGAAATCCGCCACGCTGGCCGCGAACCAGGGTCTGTACAATGGTTTCCTGTCAGCGGGCCTGATCTGGGGGCTGGTCGCGGGCGCTCCGGTCGGCTACCCCGTGAAGATCTTCTTCCTGGTCTGCGTGATCATCGCCGGGCTCTACGGCGCCGCCACGGTCAGCCGCCGCATCCTGCTCGTCCAGTCCCTACCGGCCGCGCTCGCCCTGGCCGCCGTGCTGATCGCGCACTGAGATCCAGGAAACAACGTGACAGCGACGGGGCATTCCTCCCTGACGGCCCGCTCGCACAAGATCGGCCGGTCATGATCACCACGCAGCGCGTCGAGAGCCCCGAGCTCGGCTTCCCGATCAGTGCAGTGCGTGACATCCAGTGGCAACATCCGCGGCACCCGGCGCTCGTGCACCGGCTGAGCTTACCGTGGAGCTCAGCGGACTGAGATCCGTCATTTACGACTGATCGACGGCGCCGCTCTTGATGGCTTGGATAAACGTGCCGAGACGAGCGACACGCAGGCAGTCACCGGGGTTCTTGGAGTCGCGGATGGCGTCGAGAGTGGATGCCAGCTCGATGCAGTCAGATTCCAGGCCACTATAGGTGCTCTTACGCCAACGGGTCATTCCAGACGCTCCATTTCACTGATGACATTGGTGATGAGCTCGACGGATTCTGCCGGGCTCAGCGCCGCCCGCCGCACGGCGGCGGAGGCCATCTTGTATGCGGTGACATCTCCCTCGTCGTACAGAAAAACGCCGGAACGGTGATGTTCCAGGTGGACGATTGACGGTGACTCGGCGAAGTTGTACAGCCCGAAGGGGCCCATCAGGCCGGGGTGCCAGCCCTCGCCGACCGGGACGATCTGAATGGTCACGGTGGGCAGCTCGGCGGACTTCAGCAGGTGCCGCAGTTGAGCGATCATGACGTCGCGGCCGCCGATGGCCTGGCGGAGGGCGGGCTCGCCGATCAGGGCGGAGAGCTCGGCCGGCACGGGTTTGCGGTCGGTCAGCACGCCCTGGCGGGACAGTCGCAACTGTACCCGGGCCTCGACCTCGTGCCGGGCGAGTGCGTCGTTGTTGGCGTAGATGGTGTGCGCGTACTCGGCCGTTTGCAGTAGGCCGGGTACGAGCAGCGGTGACCAGTTGACGATTTCGATCGTGGTGCGCTCGCACTCGATGAGGCCGGCAAGTTGCTGCGACACCCCGACGGTGAGCCAGTTCGGGTCGGCGGCGTTACGGGCCAACTCGAGGATCTCGGTGCGCCGCCGGCCGGTCACCCCGACCACGGCGAGCAGGGCGGACACGTCGTCGGGATGGGGCACCCGCTTGCCGTTCTGCCACTGGGAGATCGTGGTGTGCGAGCGGTCGAGCACCCGGGCGATCTCCCGAATGCCCATTGTGGAGCCGTCCAGCTCCCGGCGCAGTGCGGCCGCCAGCGCGCGCGTGCGCGGTGTAGCTGCGGTGACGGGCACGTTCCACACCTTACGGTCCGATGTGCTCATCGAAAACCACCCTCCGGTTCGTGACCAGTCCCACATGGTTCGTGACCAATATTGAACCGCAGTGGAGGGTTCCGTAGACACAGGACCCTGATGCGGCCGCGGTTATGACGCGACCGCCCGAAGAAAGAAAGGACCCCTCGGCCCGGCGAGACCTGCCTCAGCGCGGCGGAGATGTCCTCGTACTGCGGCGCGCAGTCCACAGTGAATTTCGAACGCGGCCGCTCGGACCCTGATGAAACTCAGCTCATGCGGCCGGCTACGGGTTCGCCGCGACCATGCCTGGCGGGGAGGGTGGCCGGACGCGGCGTGACCGGCCACCCTCACCCCGACAAACGGTACGACCGAACGGCGCCGCCCGGAGCACATCGGGACAACTGGCCACACTTCGGGACAAATATCCTACTAATCGGACACCGGATCGGCCGACCGCACGTGGCGCAGCACGGCGCCGGCAATCGCCCCGTAGGCGAGGTGGTCGGCCACCTGCGGCGCCAGCGGGAGCGCCCGGACCTGCGGAAACCGCCGGGCGGCCAGGCCGAGATCCACCGCGGCGATGGCGAGGCCGGCGAGCGCACCCCAGGCCGCCGTGCGCCGGCGGGGAAGGACGGCGGCCAGCACCACACCCCAGCCGACCGAGAGCGCGGCGTGCACCGGGACGGCGGCGGCCAGCAGCCGCACGCGGCTCGTCTCGCGGCGCAGCAGCAGGGAGCCGGCGGCGGCGGCGGCCTCGAGCGGATCGCCGCGGGTGAGCAGCGCGTGTGCGGTGGACGGCGCGCCGCTCAGCACACCGGCCACCGCGCCGGCCAGGATTCCGCCGCGGAGCACGGGTTTCACCGGGCGAGCCGGTGGTAGCGGCGCACCGCGAGCGGGGCGAAGACGGCGACGAGCAGCACGGGCCACACGATAGCCATGAGCGTGGCGTGCTGCGCGATCCAGGAGCCGCCGGCGGTGCCGGCGGTGCCGGGATTGCCGAACAACTCGCGCACCGCGGAGACGGTGGGCGAGAGCGGGTTCCACTCCGCGGCGGCTCCGAGCCAACCGGGTATGGTGTCCGGCGGGACGAACGTGCTGGCCAGGAAACCCACCGGCCACACCAGGATCTGCGCGGCCACCACGGACTCCGGACCTTTGACGATCAGTCCCAAGTAGACACCGAGGCACAGCACGGCGAACCGGAAGAGCAGCAGCAGCGCGACCGCTCCGGCCGCGGCGCCGGTCCCGCCGTGGGCGCGCCAGCCGACCAGCAACCCGCAGCCGATCATGACCGCCAGCCCGAGCGCGGAGTTGACCAGGTCCGACACCGTGCGCCCGGCGACCACCGCGGACGGCGCCATCGGCAGCGAGCGGAACCGGTCGGTGATCCCGCGCGCCGCGTCCGCGCTGACCGCGACCATGGTCGTCTCGACGCCGAACAGCATGGTCAGCGCGAACATCCCGGGCATGAGGAACTCGCGGTAGCCGCCACCGCCCGGCACGACCATGGCGCCGCCGAACAGGTAGCCGAACATCAGCACGACCAGCACCGGGAACAGCAGCGCCACGACCAGCGGCCCCGGTTGCCGGGCCCAGCGCGCGAAGTCCCGCCGCGCGATCGTCCAGGTGTCGGTGATTGCCCAGCGCATCAGCGGTCGCCTCGTTCCGGGAAGGCAACGTCACGTTGCCTCCCTCCGGTGAGTTCAAGGAACACCTCGTCGAGCGTCGGGAGGCGCCGCTCGACCCGGTCGCCGCCGACGGCCGCCTTGAGCTCGTCGGGGGTGCCGTCGGCGATCACCCGACCGCCGTCGAGCACGACGATCTGACCGGCGAGCCGGTCGGCCTCGTCCAGGTACTGGGTGGTGAGCAGGACCGTGGTGCCGCCGGCGGCCAGCGACCGGACCGCGGACCACACCTCGTTGCGGCCCCGGGGATCCAGCCCGGTGGTCGGCTCGTCGAGGAACAGCACGTCCGGCGCGACGATCAGCCCGACGGCCAGGTCCAGGCGCCGGCGCATACCGCCCGAGTAGGCCGAGACCGGCTTGCGACCCGTGTCCGCAAGCCCGAACCGGTCGAGCAGCTCGTCCGCCCGACGCGCGGCAGCCGGCCGGCCGAGGTGCTGCAGCCGGCCGAACAGCTCCAGGTTCTGCTTGCCGGACAAGGCTTCCTCGACCGCGGGATGCTGCCCGACGAGCCCGATCCGGCGCTTCACCTGGCGCGCCTGGTGCAGCACGTCGAGCCCGGCCACCTCGGCGCGCCCGCCGTCCGGGCGGAGCAGCGTGGCCAGAATCCGCACCGCCGTGGTCTTTCCCGCGCCGTTCGGGCCGAGCAGCCCGCACACCGTGCCGGCCGGCACCGCCAGATCGACCCCGGCCAGCGCCACGACGTCGCCGTACCGCTTGCGCAGGCCCTGCGTGAAGATCGCGAACTCGTTCATGGTTCCGTTATCGTACACTGTACGGTACATGTTACGGTACAGCTTGACCTAAGCTACCGGCCTGATGACGGAGTACAGCGGATCCGGCGACCCGGCACGCAGCCTCGCCCTGCTCTGGCGCACCCGGGAGCGGGTCAGCCGCAAGGGAAAGCCGGACCTGAGCGTCGAGGTGATCGTGCGCGCCGCGATCGCCATCGCCGACGCGTCCGGCCTCGGCGCGCTGTCCATGCGCCGGGTGGCCGAGCGCCTCGGCGTGGGCACGATGTCGCTCTACACCTACGTTCCGGGCAAGGCCGAGCTGCTCGACGTCATGCTGGACACGGTGTACGGCGAGCGTGCGATGCCCGAGGACGTGCCGGGCGGCTGGCGCGGCCGGCTCGAGCTGATCGCCCGGCAGAACCTGGCGCTGTACCAACGGCATCCGTGGCTGCTGCAGGTCGCCACCAGCCGGCCGGTGCTCGGCCCGAACACCATCGCCCGGTACGACTACGAGCTGCGCGCCATCGACGGCATCGGGCTGTCCGACGTGGAGATGGACTCGGTGCTCACACTCATCTCCGGTTACGTGCACGGCGCGGCCCGGGGTGCGGCCGAGGCGGCGGCCGCCGAGCACGACACCGGGATGAGCGACCAGCAGTGGTGGTACGCGCACGCCCCCTTCCTGGAGCGGATCCTCGACCCCGGCCGGTACCCCACGGCGGCCCGGGTCGGCTCCGCGGCCGGCGAGGCCCACCAGTCCGCCTACAACCCCGAGCACGCCTTCGAGTTCGGCCTGCAGCGCGTGCTCGACGGCATCGAGGTCCTCGTCGACTCGCGCTAGGCTGCGAGACGGTTCGGCCGCGCGACAAGGGGGTTGCTCATGCGCCGCTCGTCCTTCCTCGTTCTGATCACGGCACTGGTGGGGGTCGCCCTGACCCCGGCCGTCGCGAACGCTCGACCCGGCGGTCCGCTCCGCCCGGTGCGCGCCTGCGCGGAGCTCGTTGGGAACTACGCCATTCCGGACGCGACCACGCACGTGACCGACACGGCCGAGGTGCGGGCCGAGGGGCAGCCCGCGTACTGCAGGGTGACCGGGTTCGTCGAGCCGGCCGTGCGGTTCCAGTTGCGGCTGCCGCTGGACAACTTCCGCGGCCGCTACCTGCAGTACGGGTGCGGCGGCTTCTGCGGGACGGTCTTCGACCCGGCGTTCCCGGACTGCGGCCCGGAAGCCGGCGACTTCGCGGTCGCGGCCACCGACGACGGGCACGTCGGGCACGGCATGTTCGACGGGGTGACCGACGCCAGCTGGGCGGCCGACAACCAGGCCGCGCGGGACGACTTCGCGTTCCGCGCTCCGCACGTACTGTCCCGGGCCGCCAAGCGGATCATCGCGGCGTTCTACGGCGCACCGCCGCTGCACTCCTATTTCAGCGGCTGCTCCACCGGTGGCCGGGAGGGACTGCTGCTCGCGCAGCGGTACCCGACCGACTTCGACGGCATCGTGGCCGGTGCGCCGGCCAGCATCGCCGGGCCGCTCGGCGTGTACCAGGCGTGGCTCGCCCGGGCCAACACCGGCGCGGATGGCGCTCCGGTCATCACCGCGGCGAAGCTGCCCGCGCTGCACGACGCCGTGCTCGCGGCCTGCGACCGGACCGACGGGTTGGTGGACGGCCAGATCGACGACCCGCGGGCCTGCCGGTTCGACCCCGCCGCGGTGCGGTGCGCGGGGGCGGACGCGGCGGACTGCCTGACGCCGGCCCAGGTGGAGGCGGCCCGCAAGATCTACGCGGGCCCGACCGACGCGCACGGCGTGCGGCTCTACCCCGGTTGGGAACCGCTCGGCTCGGAGCTGGCCTGGGACGTGTGGATCATCCCGAACCCGGTCTTCGGCGCCCCGGAGTCGGCCGCGGCATCCATCGGCGACAACTTCCTGCGCTACCTGGGGTTCCCGATCGGCGCGCCGGCCTCGTCGCTGGCCACCTTCGGCTTCACCCTGGGTGAGTTCTTCCGGCTGACCCCCGAGGGGATCAAGGCCAACGCGATGAACCCCGACCTCAGCGCGTTCCACCGGGCCGGCGGCAAGCTCATCCTCTGGCACGGCTGGGCCGACCAGGCCATCCCGCCGGTCGGCACGATCGACTACTACGCGCGGGTCGTCGACGCCAACGATGGCGCGGCGCGGACCCGGCAGTTCGCCCGGCTGTTCCTGGTGCCGTCGCTGTACCACTGCTCCGGTGGCGACCGGATCACCGAGTTCGACCCGGTGCGCGCGCTGGTCGGCTGGGTCGAGCACGGCGCGGCCCCGGACCGCCTCGTGGCCACCGGTCGCGACGCGGCCAACAACGTGGTGCGCACCCGGCCGGTGTTCCCGTACCCGCTGGTGGCGCGCTACGACGGCAGCGGCAGCGTGGACGACGCGAGCAACTTCCAGCCAGCCCGGGTGGCCGCGCCGGCCCCGGACAAGGTCCGCTGGGCGGGCGAGTTCCTCAACCGGATCCCCGGCCCCGTCGCCCGCTGAAATGCCCTGAAGGCGGCTTTCGAGACGTTGAATGCCCTGAAGGCCGCCTTCAGGGCATTCGAGCTTCGGTAACTCTCCGCGCAGGAGGCGCTGCTCCATCTGGGTGACGCCTGGTCCAGACCTTGACAGTTAAGTGGTCTAGACCACATATTTCATCCACAACCCCTGCATCCACCAAGGAGACACCGATGTCTCGTCTTCGATGGCATCTGCCAGCGATCTTCGTCGTGGCGCTGCTCTTGGTCCTCGGTCTCGTGGTCACCCCGAACCAGGCCGCCGAGGGCGCGGGCGGCGTCAGCGCGACGTTCAGCAAGTCGTCCGACTGGGGAACCGGCTACGAGGGCAAGTTCACCATCAACAACGGCAGCACGAGCACGCTCGCCACCTGGCGGGTCGAGTTCGACCTGCCCGCCGGCCACCGGATCAGCAGCCTGTGGGACGGCAGCTTCACCGCCAGCGGCCAGCACGTGACCGTCAACAACACCTGGAACGGCAACGTGGCGCCGGGCGGCACGGCCAGCTTCGGCTTCAACGTGGCCTACACCGGGGCGTACTCGGCGCCGACCGGCTGCCTGGTCAACGGCGGCTCGTGCAGCGCCGGTGGCCCGCCGCCGACCAGCACGACCACGACCACCACCACCACGAGCACGAGCACGACGACGACCACCACGACGACGTCGAACCCGCCGCCGCCCAACGGGCGCAAGAACGTCGGCTACTTCGTCGACTGGGGTGTCTACGCGCGCAACTACCACGTGAAGAACATCGAGACCAGCGGCTCGGCCGGCAAGCTCACCGCCATCAACTTCGCCTTCGGCAACGTGACCGGCGGCGGGTGCGCCATCGGTGACACCTTCGCCGACTACGACAAGTTCTACGACGCCGCGTCCAGTGTGGACGGTACGACGGACACCTGGGACACCGGCGCGCTGCGCGGCAGCTTCAACCAGCTGCGCAAGCTCAAGCGGCTGCACCCCGGGCTGAAGGTGATCTACTCGTTCGGCGGCTGGACCTGGTCCGGCGGCTTCGGCCAGGCCGCGGCCAACCCGACCGCGTTCGCCAACTCCTGCTTCAACCTGGTCGAGGACCCGCGCTGGGCGGATGTGTTCGACGGCATCGACATCGACTGGGAGTACCCGAACGCCTGCGGTCTCACCTGCGACAGCAGCGGTCCGGCCGCGTTGAAGAACCTGCTGCAGGCCCTCCGGTCGCGGTTCGGCTCCAGCGCCCTGGTCACCGCGGCGATCACCGCGGACGGCAGCACCGGCGGCAAGATCGACGTGGCCGACTACGCCGGCGCCGCGCAGTACGTCGACTGGTTCAACGTGATGACCTACGACTTCTTCGGCGCCTGGGCGGCGCAGGGCCCGACCGCCCCGCACTCGCCGCTGACCTCCTACACCGGGATTCCGACGCAGGGGTTCAACGCCGACGCGGCCATCCAGAAGCTGAAGGGCAAGGGCGTCCCGGCCAGCAAGCTGCTGCTGGGCATCGGCTTCTACGGCCGCGGCTGGTCCGGCGTCACGCAGTCCACGCCGGGCGGCACCGCCACCGGCCCGGCGCCCGGGACCTACGAGCAGGGCATCGAGGACTACAAGGTGCTCAAGACCCGCTGCCCGTCCACCGGCACCATCGCCGGCACCTCGTACTCGTTCTGCGGCGGCCAGTGGTGGAGCTTCGACACCCCGAGCACCATCGCCGGCAAAATGAGCTACGTCCGCGGCCAGGGCCTCGGCGGCGCCTTCTTCTGGGAGCTCACCGGTGACACCACCAACGGCGAGCTGATCACCGCCATGCGCAACGGTTTGTAGGTGGAAACGCGATGAAGGGGGCCTTCCTCGCCTCCAGCGTGAGGAAGGCCCCCTTCATCGCCCTTGACCTCCAGCTAACTAGAGCTTCTACGGTCCCCCCATGCACGCGATCCTCCAGCGCGAGTTCGGCCCCGCGGAAACCCTCCGCTACGAACAACTCCCCGACCCCTCACCCGCGCCCCACCAGGTCCGCATCGCCGTCGCCGCCGCGGGCATCCACCTGCTCGACACCACCATCCGCAAGGGTGCGTCCGGTGGCCCGTTCCCGCTGCCCGCCCTCCCCATGACCCCCGGCCGCGAGGTCGCCGGCGTGGTGGACGCCGTCGGGTCCGATGTGGACACATCGTGGCGCGGCAAGCGGGTCGTCGCGCACCTCGGGCAGGCCAGCGGTGGGTACGCCGAGCTGGCGCTGGCCAACGTCGAGGCGCTGCACGAGCTTCCCGACGGGCTGGCCGACGACGCGGCGGTGGCGATGATCGGCACCGGGCGGACCACCATGGGCATCCTGGAGACCGCCGCGCTCACCGCGGACGACGTGGTGCTGGTGACCGCGGCCGCGGGCGGCATCGGCAGCCTGCTCGTCCAGGAGGCACGCGCCATCGGCGCCGAGCCGGTCGGCGTCGCCGGTGGGCCGGCCAAGGTGGAGCAGGTTCGCCGGCTCGGCGCCGAGATCGCCGTCGACTACACCGAGCCGGGCTGGCCGGACGCGGTGCGGTCGGCCCTGGACGGTCGTGAGGTGACCGTCGCGCTGGACGGCATCGGCGGCGCGCTCGGCCGGGCCGCGCTGGAGCTGATCGGCGTCGGCGGCCGGCTGCTCATGTTCGGCTGGGCCTCCGGCGAGCCCATTGCGTTGAACGCCATGGACATCTTCGCCCGCGGGCTCACCGTCGGGGTCGCGGTCGGGCCCAAGCTGCTGAGCCGGCCGGGTGGGCTGCGTGAGCTCGAGACCCGCTCGCTCGAGGCCGCCGCGACCGGCCGGCTCGTCCCGCTGATCGGCCAGGCCTTCCCGCTGGCCAAAGCGGCGGAGGCACACACCGCGCTGGAAACCCGCGCGACGATGGGCAAGACGGTGCTCAAGCCGTGATCAAGTCACGTTGACCCACCGGGACTCCGCCGCACACGCTGTTAAATAACCCGCCGCGCGGGGGTGAGCTTCGGCACCATACGCGAGTGGTTGTCGAGAACGGCCCCCCGCGCGGCGGCCCCAGGCTCGCTCCGGAGTTCCGCGCGCTGATCGTCTCGCGCGTCGTCTCCTACGTCGGCGACTCGGTCAGCCTGGTCGCGCTGATGTTGCAGGTGGCCACGACCGCGGGGCAGGCGCTGGCGGTCTCGTTGCTCCTGCTGGTGGGTGACTTCGCGCCGGCGCTGGTCAGCCCGCTCACCGGGATGGTCGCCGACCGGGTCAACCGCAAGCACCTGATGGTCGGCTGCGAGCTGGTCCAGGGCGCCGTGCTGGTGCTGATCGCGCTCACCCTGCCGCCGCTGCCGGTGCTGCTCGCCCTGGTGGCGCTGCGGGCCACGCTCGGGCAGACGTTCCTGGCCGCCTCCCGTGCGGCAGTTCCTTCGCTGGTCGGGAAAACCGAGCTGGCCCGGGCCAACTCGCTGCTCGGGTTCGGGACCAACGGCGCGGAGGCGGTCGGGCCGTTCCTCGCCGCGGCGCTGTTCGGCGTGCTGGGCGTGCGTGGGGTGTTGCTGGTGGACGCCGCCTCGTTCGCCGTGTCGGCGCTGCTGCTGACCGCGGTCCGCTCGCTGCCGGTGACCGCGGAACCCGGTGCGCGGCAAACGTTTCTGGCCGGCGCCCGGGCCGGGCTCGGTCAGCTGTGGGCAGTGCCGGCGGTGCGGATCATCGTGCTGGCGTTCTGCGCCGTGGTGGCGTTCAACGGGATCGACGACGTGGCGCTGGTCTACCTGGTGCGGGACACCCTGCACGCGCCGGCGTCCGCGGTCGGCCTGGTGCTCGGCGGGGTCGGCGTGGGCCTGCTCGCCGGATACCTGCTGCTGGCCCGGTTCGGTGCCGCCGCGCCCATGGTTCCGTTGCTGCTCGGCGGTCTCGCGCTGAACAGCGCCGGCAACCTGCTCACCGGCCTGGCCTGGGCGGTGAGCGCGGCACTGGTGCTGCAGACCCTGCGCGGCCTCGGCATCGCGGCCATGGACACCGCGGCGAACACGTTGCTGCAGCGCCTGGTTCCGGACACCGCGCTGGGCCGGGTGTTCGGCAACTTCCACGGCGCCGTCGGGGTCGCCGCCGCGGTGTCCTACGTCGGCGGTGGCCTGCTGCTCGACGCCACGAGCGCGCCGGTCACGCTCATCATCGCCGGCACGGGCGGCCTGCTGGCAGCGATCGCGGCCGCGCTCACCCTGCGCCGAACGCTCACACCAGACCCATAATTCGCCGGAATGGACTGAAAGGCTGCTATTCCGGGCGATCATCGCTGATTAGCATCGAATTTCATGGCGAAATTCGGTAGTCGCACGGTGTCTTTCTCTTCGGCTCGGTGGCGTAGCGCCAGTTTAGCCCTGCTGCTGGCCGTCTCCACCGTACTGCTCAGCGTCAGCGTCGAGTCCGGCGAGGAGGAGGCCGGCGAGGCCGAGGAGGCGCTGGAGGGAATCGCCGGCCCGGCCGGAGCCGACGACTGGTTCGCTGCCCAGCGGGTGTTCCCGTTCGGCTCGCTGGACGTCGGTGAGATGCAGGACCGTGCGCGGGTCACCGCGGCCAACCTGCACGCCGCACCGGGCATCCAGGCGGCCTGGCAGCCGCTCGGCCCGGCGAACATCGGCGGCCGGATCACCGACCTGGTCGCGCACCCGACCCAGGCCAACACCGTTTTCGCCGGTGCGGCAACGGGTGGCGTGTGGCGCAGCACCGACGCGGGCGCCACGTTCACCTCGGTGTGGAACCCGAGCCTGTCGCCGTCCATCGGCGCGCTGGCGATCACCGGCAACGGCACGCTGTACGCCGGGACCGGGGAGGGAAACCCGGGCGGCGGCAGCGTCACGTTCCCCGGTGCGGGGATGTTCCGCTCCACCGACAACGGCGCGAACTGGCAGTCGCTGGGGCTCTCCGGCACCGACCGGATCGGCCGGATCGCCGTGGATCCCGGCAACGCCAACCGGTTGTTCGTCGCGGCCGCCGGGAACCTGTTCGTCCCGGGCGGACAGCGCGGCCTCTACCGGACCACCGACGGCGGCACCACCTGGCAGCTCGTGCTGGCCGGCGCCAACGGCACCACCGGCGCGATCGACGTGGCGGTCGCCCCGAACAACCCGAACCGGATCTACGCCGCGATGTGGGACCACAAGCGCCAACCCAACGGGCGGGTGTACGGCGGGGTCGGCTCCGGGATCTACCGCAGCACCGACGGCGGCACCACCTGGACGCGCCTGGCCGGCGGGCTACCCGCGGCCGGCACCAACCTCGGCCGGATGGGGCTGGCCGTGGCGCGCAGCGACCCGAACCGGTTGTACGCCATCGCCTCCGACACCTCCGGCGACTTCGTCGGGTTCTGGACGTCCACCAACGGCGGGGACACCTGGACCCGGCTCACCAACACCTCCGCGGTGTCCTCCGCGCAGTCCACCTTCGGCTGGTGGTTCGGCCGGATCTGGGTGGATCCGGCCAACGCCAGCCGGGTCTGGGTGGCCGGCACCTCACTGGTCGAATCCCTGGATGCGGGCGCGAACTGGCGCCGCTCCACCGCGGTGCACGCCGACCAGCACGCCATGGCCTGGGATCCGCTCACCTCCGGCCGGGTCTACCTCGGCGACGACGGCGGCGTGTACCGCTCGTCGTCCGGCGGCTCGGCCACCGGCACCTGGACGAAGTCCACCTCCCAGGCGCACCTCCAGTTCTACACCGTCGCAGTGTCCAAACAGGACAATTCACGGATCAGCGGCGGCCTGCAGGACAACGGTTCGGTGCGGTCCTGGGGCGCCACCAACTGGAACTCGATCCTCGGCGGCGACGGGTTGCAGAACCTGATCGACCCGACCGACCAGAACAAGGTCTACGCCTGCTCGCAGAACGGCTCGTGCAGCCGCTCCACCAACGGCGGCTCCACGATGACCGGGTTCGGCGCCACCACCTCTGACCGCCGCAACTGGCTCACCCCGGTCGTGTTCGACCCGGCCAACCCGGCGGTCATGTACTACGGCGGCAACCGCCTCAACCGGTCCACCAACTCCGCCCAGTCCTGGACCGTGATCAGCCCCGACCTCTCGCACGGCCCCGGCGGCGTGGACGGCTTCCCGTTCGGCACCATCACCACCATCGCCATCGCACGCACCAACCCGGCCACCATCTACGCCGGCACCGACGACGGTCGCCTGTGGATCACCCGCAACACCGGCTCCACCTGGACGGAGATCACGACCGGCCTACCCACCCGCTGGATGACCCGGGTCACCGTCGACCCCACCGACGCCAACCTCGCCTACGTCGCCGTTTCCGGCTTCCGCAACGGAGATCCGGCCGCGCACGTCTTCCGCACCACCAACGGCGGCTCCTCCTGGCAGGACATCTCCGGCAACCTCCCCGACGCCCCGGTCAACGACCTCGTGCTGGATCCCCGCAACCGCACCAGGTTGTACGCCGCCACCGACGTCGGCGTGTTCCTGTCCACTGACAACGAGACAACCTGGACCCCACCCGGCACCGGCCTCCCCCTCGTCCCCATCTCCGACCTCGACGCCACCGACACCGGCACCACCACCCTCCTCACCGCCGCCACCTACGGCCTCGGCATGTACCGCCTCAACTGAACAGGCGACCGACGCAAACTCAGGCCGCGTCGGTGACCGTCACCGTGACAGTGTGATCGTCGAAGTTGGCAACGAGGTCAAGCCGACCGCCGAGAGCCTGAACATAGCGGGCGATTGTGTCGATTGTGGACACTTCGCCACGCTCTATCTGGGACACCCTACCCGGGGTGACTCCCATAACCTCGGCAAGCTGGGCTTGCGTAAGCCCACGCTGCTTCCGCTCTTCTGCAAGCCGGTGCCCGCTCTGGCTCGCCAGCAGAGACTTACGACGCCGCTCAGCCTGCTCCACACCGCCAACGCGCTCAACGTAGGCATCGCGATCCCATTTGGTATACCCGGTCATCTGGACTCCTCCTCGGCCCGCTCCTTCAGATAGATCTCATACAAATGCTCGGCGCGCGGCATAGCTTCCTGATACCACCGGCTCCATCGCCCAGCCTTGTCACCCGCCACCAACAGGATCGCTGAGCGCCACGGATCGAACACGAACAGGATGCGAATCTCACTGCTGCCAGCAGAGCCAGGACGCAACTCCTTCAAGTTCTTGATCTTCGAATGAGCGATGGCGTCGACCAACGGCCTACCGAGGACCGGTCCCGAGCAACTCAATGCATAGATTGCGTCATCAACGAGGTCGGCTGACCTGGGATCGGACTCCTGGAGCCGGCCAAGCCACCCGGCAACCTCGTCCGTCAGGTAGATCTCCCATGCCACCACGAGTCGACTATAGCAAAACCTATAGCAGCCGGGCGCCCCTGCGACCTCACTCGATCCTCGGCGGCGACGGGTTGCAGAACCTGATCAACCCAGTCCTGGACCGTGATCAGCCCGACCTCTCGCACGGCCCCGGCGGCGTCGACGGCTTCCCGTTCGGCACCATCACCACCATCGCCGCCGCCCGCACCAAACCGGCCACCACCAACGGCGGCTCCACCTGGCCGGACATCTCCGGCAACCTCCCCGACGCCCCGGTCAACGACCTCGTGCCGGATCCCCGCAACCGCACCACCTTGTACACCGCCACCGACGTCGGCGTGTTCCTGTCCACTGACAACGGGACAACCTGGACCCCACCCGGCACCGGCCTCCCCCTCGTCCCCATCTCCGACCTCGAAGCCACCGACACCGGCACCACCACCACCCTCACCGCCGCCACCTACGGCCTCGGTCTATACCGCCTCAACTGATTTGTCCCCAGCCCCGACCCTCCCCTGTGGATAGCCGGATGCCGCCGTCGGTGTCCGTAGGTAGTCTCACGGACACCCACAGGAAGAGGGAGGGAGTCGTGAACCCAACCGAGGAACTCCACTACAGACGCATCAAGGCCAGCGCGGATCTTGCTCGCGCCCATGGCATCGTGGCGTCCTACAACGCCGGCTTCGCCTACTGGCAAGAAATGATCATCTACTACAACACGTTTATCGGCTACGTCCGCGGCTGTCTTGGCGAACCCGAGCCCGACCCACCCAAGGAGTTTCGATGATCACAGAAGAAGAGTTCCGCGCTCACCTGGCCATGATGGACGACTTCCTCAGGAGGTCGAAGGAAGACGAGATCGAACAACTCACCGCCTGGATCGAGGCGGATTCGGACCCCGGCATGCGCGCACTGCTGCAGGAGCGGCTAGACGCGATCCGGCCGTAGGAGCATGGCGAGCTACAGGCCGAGTCGGCTGAGCACGGCCGATGCCACGGCCGTGCGTTGGTCGGTGAGGTAGAAGTGGCCGCCGGGGAAGATCTCGAGGTCGAACTGGCCGGTGGTGTAGTCGCACCACCGGCCGGCTTCCTCGACGCTGACCCGCGGGTCGGCGCCGCCGGTGAGGGCGAGGATCGGGCAGCGCAGCGGCGGGCCAGGCCGGTAGGTGTAGGTCTCGATGGCGCGGTAGTCGGCGCGTAACGCCGGCAGGATCATGGCGCGCAGCTCCGGCTCGGCGAACACACGCGGGTCGGTTCCGCTCAGCGCAGCCACTTCGTCGAGCAGGCCGTCGTCGTCGCGCAGGTGCACGGTCTCGTCGCGGTTGTCCGCGGGCTCGCGGCGGCCGGAGACGACCAGGTGCCGCGGCACCACGCCGTGCTCCCGCTCCAGCCGGCCGGCGACCTCGAACGCCACCGCCGCGCCCATGCTGTGTCCGAACAGGACGGTCGGGCGGTCCAGCCACGGGACCAGCTCGGCGAGCACCCCGTCGGTGAGCTCCTCGATGGTGGACAGGCACGGCTCGGACAGCCGGTCCAGCCGGCCCGGGTACTGGATCGTCAGCACGTCCACCTGAGCCGAGAGCGCCTCGGAGAGCGGGAGGTAGAAACTGGCCGAGCCGCCTGCGTGCGGCAGCAGCACCAGCCGAACCGGCCGGTCCGGCGCGGGATGGAAGCGGCGGATCCAGGAGCCGCCGCGGGTCTGTGTGGTCATGCCTCCCCTTCGATGCTCAGAGGTCGTCCTCGCCCAGCCCGGCCTGCTCGAGATCCAGCACGCGCTGGATGCGCCGCCGGGTGCCGTCGGTGATCGCGCCGGACTCGAACAGCCGGGTGAGCTCCGCGCCCTCCACCGCGAGCAGCTCGTGGCGCAGCCCCCGGTAGGCGAGCGCGGCCGAGTTGTCCGGCTCGTCCGCGTCTCCGGCCGCCGCCCGCGCGGCCCGGGCCTCCCAGCTCTGCCGGAGCTGCTCGACCACGAAGTCCGGCGCGGCCTCGGTCTCGGCGACGCCGTCGAGGTGCTGGAGCCCGGCCTGTGCCAGCCGCATCCGGGCGAACGTGTGCTCCTGGCGCACGTCCTCCGGCCGCAGCGCGATGCCGGCCAGGCGCACCAGCGGCGCCAGGGTGAGGCCCTGCACCACCAGGGTCAGCACGATCACCGCGATGGACAGCAGCAGCACCAGGTCGCGGTTCTCCAGCGGGGCGTTCCCGGACGTGGTGAGCGGGATGGACAGTGCCGCGGCCAGCGGGACGACCCCCCGGGCCCCCGCCCAGGACACCACCGCCGGCACCTGCCAGGACGGCCGGCGCACCCCGCTGCGCCGCTGGGCCAGTGCCGAGAGCGGGAACACCCACAGCAGCCGCACCACGACCAGCGTCGCGGCGATGGCCAGCGCCTGCACCGGCCAGACCGTGTCGGTCCCGGTGAGCCGCCGGACCAGGGCCGGCAGCTGCAGCCCGATCAGGCCGAACACCACGCTCTCCAGCAGGAAGATCACCGTGCCGTTGACGGCGCCGAGCTGCAGCCGCAGGTGCGCGTTGGTCATCCGGTGGGCCTGGGTGCCGAGCACGATGCTGGCCACCACCACCGCGGTGACCCCGGAGGCGTGCACCGACTCCGCCGCGACGTAGGCGGCGTACGGCGTGACCAGCGAGACCACGGTCTCCAGCACCGGCTCCTCGGTGCGCCGCCGGATCACGTACGCCCCCGCGGCGACCACCGCGCCGGCCAGCACCCCACCGCCGGCCAGCACCGCGAACTCGGTCACGGTGCGTCCCCAGTCGGCCACCCCGCCGGCGACCACAAGACCCACCGCCAGCCGGAACAGCAGCAGGCTGGTGGCGTCGTTGAACAGGCTCTCGGCCTGGACCAGCGCCTGGATCCGCGGCGGGAGCGCGAGCCGGCGGCCGAGCGCGGTCACCGCCACCGGGTCGGTGCTGGCGAGCACCGCGCCGAGCACGAACGCCATGCCCAGCGGCAACGGTGTCAGCGCCACCGCGACGGCCGCGACCCCGGCCGCGGTGGCCAGCACCAGACCGACGGCGAGCGTGGTCACCGGCCGCCACACCGCGCGCAGGTCCCGCCACGGCAGCTCCTCCCCCGCGGCGAACAGCAGCGGCGGCAGCACGATCAGGCTCACCACGTCCGGCGTGACCTCGATCGACGGCACCCCCGGCACCAGCCCGATGATCACCCCGGCGATGACCAGCAACGTCGGCGCCGGCACCCGCAACCGCCGGGCGAACGTGGCCACCACCGTGGCGACCACCACCAGGAACAGCACGGTCTCGACGCTGCGCATGTCTCCCGGGAACCTCCCATGATCCAGTCCCGTGCCGACCAGACTTCCCGGCGCGCCGGGTCCAGGCTACTTGACCAGCGATAAGTTGTGGCCATGACACAGGGGCTGTGGACCGAGGTCGATCACTACTTCACCGACGCGCTGGTGGCGCGGGATCCGGCGCTGGAGGCGGCGCTCGCGGCCAGCGACGCGGCCGGGCTGCCAGCCATCAGCGTCGCCCCGAACGAGGGCAAGCTGCTCTACCTGCTGGCCCGCCTGCGCGGCGCGCGGCGCATCCTGGAGATCGGCACGCTGGGCGGCTACAGCACGATCTGGCTGGCCCGCGCGCTGCCGAACGGCGGCAAGCTGATCACGCTCGAGTACGACCCGCGGCACGCCGAGGTGGCCCGGGCCAACATCGCGACGGCCGGGCTGGCCGACCGGGTCGAGGTGCGGGTCGGGCGCGCCCTGGACACCCTGCCCGAGCTGGCCCGCGGCAAGCCGGGTCCGTTCGACCTGACCTTCATCGACGCGGACAAGCGGAACAACGCGGAGTACTTCCGCTGGGCACTGCGCCTCTCCGCGGTGGGCAGCCTGATCATCGTGGACAACGTGGTGCGCGACGGCCGGGTCGTCGACGGCGCCTCGAACGACGCCAACGTGCAGGGCACCCGCCGGCTCATCGAGGTGCTCGCCGCTGAGCCACGGGTCAGCGCGACCGCCGTGCAAACCGTCGGCGCCAAGGGCTACGACGGCTTCGCGCTCGCCCTGGTGGTTTCGCCCTGATCCACCCGATTGGAAAGCAATGTCACATTGCTTTCCTTCTACCGCAGGAATGTCACATTGCTTCCCGGCGTGCCACGTCGAGAGCGGCGATCCGGGGCGCCCGCGACTTCGGGCTGTCCAGACTGACACTACGCGCGTCGCCGAGCTGCTCGCTGATGAACGCCTCGGTTTGCTCAACTGTGGACAGCAGCGCCTTGTCCTTCGCGGCCCGGGGATCGAAGGTCCACCAGGCGATCCGCTGACCGTCCACATCGTACTGCCAGAGGCCCACGAGCCGGCCGCGGTCCACGATCATGTTGTCCGGCGGGTCGGTGTGCTGGGCCAGCGTTCGCTTGTCACCGGGCACCAGGGTGTCCCGGCCGGTGGCGTCGAGCAGGCTCGGCAGGTCGCGGCGCAGCAGGTGCAGCCCGTCGAGGATGGCCAGCAGCGCATGGTCCGGTTCGCGCGGCGGGACGAACGCCGCGAACGCCTCGGCATCCTCAGGCAGAGCAAGGATTCCGCCGCCAAGGTCGACCGGGTTCAGCTCGGCCACCGCGGCTGTGGCGTCGCGCGCGGAGAACCCCGTGAACCAGCGCAGGTGCGCCAGCGACGCGCCGCCGGTCCACCGCAGGTAGCGGCGGGCCAACTCGACCCGGGCCTGCTCGCCGGTGAGCCCGGACTCCGGCGGAGTCCAGCGCACGTAGGAGAACCGCTGCTGGTCGAGCCTGCCGGCGACCGGCACCCGGCGCAGGTCTCCGGACGCCTGCAGCAACCCCAGCGCGACCGGCAGCGTGGTGGTGACGCCCTTCTTCTTCCCGGCCTCGCCGAGGTTGCGTACCCGGTCGCCGAGCTTTGCCTTGAGCGCAGCGGGATCCAGCGGCCCGCCGGCCACCGCGTCCAGCACCGCGTCGCACAGCGCGTCGATCTCCGCGCGCGGCACGCCGAGCTTGGCCACCGTGGCCACCTCCGCCTCCGGCGCACCCCGGCCGACCTGCAGACCCAGCCCGAAGTCCGCGGCCGGCAGCACGTAGGCGCACCCGCGCGCCGAGGGCAGCTCGTGCACGGCCAGCCCGGCCACCGCACCGTCCACATCGGACCGGAAGAGGCCGGCCCGGGCGAACAGCGTCAGGTACGGGTTCGCCCCGCCGACCGAGCGCGCCCACCCGGTCCGGTCCAGCACCGTCGTGGGGTCCGCGCCGGCCAGCGACCCGTCCAGCCCCTGCCGGTGCCACCACCACGCCCGCAGATCCGTCACTTCTGTTGCTCCGGCGCCATGACCGACTCGGGCCGGGCCGGCGGCCGCAGCGGATCCTCGTCGAATTCGTCGATCGCCAGCTGCGGCGTCGGTCCGGGGAACTCCGCGGACACGTCCATCTACTCGTTCCTCTCCATCGTCAACACGCCCAGTTCCGTTGCCGCGCCGACCAGCCGGGCCAGCCGAGCGGCCTCGGCGCGCGCGGCGGCCCGGCCCCGGCGGGTGATCCGGTAGCTGCGCCGCCGCTCGGCCCGCCGGTCGGCGCGCAGCGACTCGGCCGCGACGTCCTCGGTGGCGATCTCCTCCACCAGCCCGTCCACCCGCATCCGTTGCAGGGACCGGTAGAGCGTCGCCGGACCGAGCGTAACCGTGCCGCCGGTGAGCTCCTCGACGTCGGCCATCAGCGCGTAACCATGCCGTTCTCCGTTGTGCAGGGCGAGCAGCAGCGCGAAGACCGCGGGAGTCAACGGCTGATCCGGCTCCGCCATGCCTGCCCAATCTTATATCCGCCACGGCTAGTATCCGTGCCGGATAATACCCGCAACCCCGGCGCGACCAGGGCCGACACGCTCGACGAGGCGTCTCCCACGGATAGAAGCCGGCTCAACGAATCGGGGCCGGGGCCGGGCCGCACCGTACCGTTGTCCAGGACCAATGTGTGGGTCGTCAGACGAGGCGGGAACGATGGATCAGTGGACCGAGGCGAACTGGCCGAGCCGCGCCAATCCGCCCGTCCTCCGCGCGGTCGCCGGGCGCAGCCTGCGGGTCCTGCCGCGCCCCGACATTTCGTACGACCCCGGCCGGCTGCCCGCGCTCGCGCCGGACGCGATCCGGGTACTGGTGGTCAGCGACGACGTGCTGGCCCGCCGCGGCGTGCTGGCCGCGCTCGACGACCAGCCCGGGATGGTGGTGGTCGGCGACCGCGGGCCCGGCCCGGGGGTGGCCGCGGCGATCCTGTCCGCCAACCCGGATGTCGTGTTGCTGCACGGGTTGACCGCCGAGGAGGCCGAGCCGACGCTGGCGGCGGTACGGCAGGGCGGCCGCGCCGCACGCGTGCTCGCCGTCGGCACCCGTACCGATCTGTCCACTATAGACAATGAGATCTGCGGCCGGCTGCCGGCGAGTGCCGACCCGGAGCAGGTGGCCGCCGCCGTGCGGATGGCCGCCGCCGGCTACGTCCTCCACCGCGGCCCCGCGGCCCCGCCGCCCGCGGATCCCCGCGACGCCAAGGACTTCGCGCAGGCCGCCGGGCTCACCGACCGCGAGTGCGAGGTGCTGACCCTGGTCGCGCGCGGCCTGTCCAACGCCGAGATCGCCACCGCGCTCACCGTCTCCGAGCACACCGTGAAGTCCCACGTGCAGAACCTGCTCGGCAAACTCAAGCTCCGCAACCGGATCCACGCGGTGATCTTCGCGTTCGACACCGGCCTCGCCCGCCCGGGCGCGCGCGACTAGCCGGCGGCCATGCGGATCCGCATCCTCGGCCCGGTCGAGATCCAGGACGACACGCGCGGCCGCCGTCTCGCGGTCAGCGGCGTCCAGCGCCCCGCGCTGCTGGCCACCCTGGTCGTGCGCGCCGGCCGAACCGTCTCCGCCGACAAGCTGATCCAGGAGCTCTGGGGCGCCGACCCACCGGTCAACGCCGCCAACGCGTTGCAGGCCCACATCAAACGCCTGCGCCAGCTGATCTGCTCGGCCTTCGGCGAACCGGACCGCATCCGCTCCCGCGCACCGGGCTACACACTTCACCTCGCCCCCGGCGAGACCGACGCCGAGGAGTTCACCACCCGCGTCACCGAAGCCCGTGCCCTCACCGCGCTCACCCCCGGCCGCGCCATCCCCCTGCTCCGCGCCGCACTCGCGCTGTGGCGCGGCCCGGCCCTGGACGGCTGCGCCCAAGGCGACATCTGCCGCGCCGAAGCCCTTGCCCTGGAAGAAAACCGCCTCTCCGCACTGGAGACCCTCTACGACGCCTGCCTGCGCGCCAACCGCCACCAGGAGATCATCGGCGAGCTCGAACAGGCCACCACCACCCACCCGCTCCGTGAGCGCCTGCACGACCAGCTCATGCTCGCGCTCTACCGCTGCGACCGCCAATCCGAAGCCATCGGCGTCTACGACCGCATCCGCCGCCGCCTGCTCACCGATCTCGGCGCCGAACCCGGTCCCACCCTCCGCGCCACCATCCAGGCCATCCTCGCCCAGTCCCCGCACATCCTCCCCGAACCCGGCCCCCGCTCCCTGACCGACGAGCTCGCCGCCCTCCAACGCCAACTCAACACCCTCGCCCGCCGCCAGGCCGCCCTCGTCAAAATGATCGGCAACACCACCCCGACCCCCCGCTGACCCGCCGGTGCGATGAATGACGCTTTCGTCGCACCGAGCGCGACGAACGACGCATTCACCGCAGTTGGTGGGTTACCAGAGGTCGCCGGCGAAGTCGGGGATGGGGATGTCGCGGCGGAGGATGGCTTGGAGTTCGGTTTTGGCGCGGAGGTAGTCGGCGGCGATGTCCTCGGGGACGCCGTCGGGGGTGGGGTGGCGGGGCGGGGAGCCCGGGTCGCAGGCGCCGGCGAGGTCGGCGGCGAACGTGGACTCGGCGCCGCGGGCGGCGCGCAGGAAGGCCACGGAGAGCACGATGTCGACGCCGATCTCCTGGAGCGGGCGGTGACCGGCGGCCGGGCCCGGCATCAGGTGCAGCACCTGGGCCACCGAGCGGGCGAGCTCACGCTCGATCAGCTCGCGGTTACCGGCGAAGGCGATCTCGTCGTCTCGCAGCGTCATGTCGGCCTCCGGCCACACCCCGAAGAGAGCTCCCTTGAGGGCTATGCACAATTCCGGTGGCCGTTCCCATGGTGAGGGCGGCGTTCGCAGAACCCTCTTGAATAGGAACCCATTGTCGGCGCCGCGCCGAGGCCGAACAATCGGTCGGGCGACCGATCGTGTTCGGGTGAAGCCCATTCGGCCGGCGGAGCGGCATCCCTCGCGGGGATGACCCCGGCGGAGGCCCGCCACGGCGCCGTCCCATCGACGGTGCGTGGCGGCGGCCCCGGACCTCCGCCAGAGAACGCTTAGGCCGCCAGGAGCTCGAGGGTTCCCGAAGCGGCGACATGGCCGTCCTGCTCGAGGACGACTCGAACGACGCTCGCACCGGCCACGGCGGACACGCCGTCCGGTTCGACGCGGATGACGCACGGCTGGTCGAACTCGACGTAGTGCGACAGCGCCAGGTCGCCGCGGATCGGCAGGGCGCGCGACTGTCCCAACAGGACCATCGCGGCCTGGCGCGCGGCCTCCACGGCGGCCATGCCGGGCACGTGGTCGACCAGGTGGTCGAACACCACCGGGTGGGTCGGGTCGAGGCGCAGCAAGAAGCCCTCGCCGCCGTGCGCGTCGGAGATCATGACGTCCCGGGCGCTGCACCGGCCGACGAGCGCGGGCGCCATCCCCGGACTGTCGCCGATGGACCCCGGCTCGACCTCGTGATGAGCACCGCGCAGCCGGGCGTAGCCGGCCGCGGACACGCAGCTCCAGCGGATCGCGGCGGTGGCGATCTCCTGGCCGTCGCGCAGGCACCGGTACTCGAACAGCATGCCGGCGAATCCGCGGCCGCGCCGGCGGATGTCCTGCGCGGTCACCTCGACGAGCACGTCGACCGGCTCGGATCCGTTGGTGCGCAAGCCTTCCGGCGCGATGTCGAACCGCTTCTCATGAGTGATGAACCTGTGGTCGATCGGGACCTCGAAGGCCACGTGCGCGATCAGCAGGCCGGCCTGGCGCAGGCTCTCCAGCAGCAGCATGGGGTCGTGCGAGTGCCGCGTGGTCGGTCCGTAGAAACTGTGCGAGCCCGGCCACCGCGTCCCCACCAGGAACGTGTTGAAGCCCGTCACCCGGAGATCGGTGATGAACACCTCCGAAGCGGACTCGCGGTGGACCAGGTGACGCGGAACGGTCTGCGAGAACAGCACCGGCTCCGCGCCGGGTAAGCATCGGGATAACAGCCCCTGTTGGGGGTTGATCATGGTCGTCATGGCGAACCTCGTCCCAGTGAAGATCAGTCAGTCCGTGTCGGTCGGACCGGCTCTGCGTCGGTCGGCTGGGCGGCGGTGCCCCCGGTAGTTGATCTCTGGCGTCGCCGCTCGAAGATCATTCGGCAGATGTGGCGTGCGCCACATGACGAACCATACCTACCACCCGGTTTTTTTTCGAGGGGTAATTGGGGGAATTTTGAGCTACGCTGGACCGAAGGTCGAGGCGCCACAGTGGGTTCTCCGGCGTGGGTCGACCGGATGCGGGCCACCGGCTGGCATGCTTGGTCTGGGCCAGTTGGGCCACACTTTACGGAGGAGGTGCGGGCGTTGGCACGGCAGGATCGCGCGGAGCGCACTCGCAACGCCATCCTGGACGCCGCCGCGGCTGTGTTCGACGAGCGGGGCTTCAACGGCGCGAGCCTGTCGGACATCCTGGCCAAGGCCGGGGTGACCAAGGGCGCGCTGTACTTTCACTTCTCCTCCAAGGAGGAGCTCGCCCGGGCGATCGTCGAGGAGCAGTTCACGGTCGACCTCCCGTTCGTCGACTTCGACAACCCCGGCCTCCAGACGCTCATCGACATGAGCCACGCGCTGGCCCACAACCTGCTCACCAACGTGCGGGTCCGGGCGGGTGCGCGGCTGGTCATCGAGGCCAACTTCGCCGACCCGACACCCGATCCCTACCTCCGGTGGATCGACTCGGCGCACACCGTGCTGGTCGCCGCCCAGGAGCGGGGCGACCTGCGCAAGGAATGGGACCCGAAGGACGTCGCCAACTGGATGTCGGCGGTGTTCATGGGCGTCCAGACCCAGTCCGACGTGCTCACCGGCCGCGCCGACGTGCACGACCGGCTCACCCGGCTGTGGCAGATCGCGCTGCCCGGCCTGGTTCCGCCGCGCCGCCTGCCCCGCTTCGTCCCGTCCGGAACGACCAACTGGGACACCAGCGCCGCCACCGCCTGACCCTTCAGCCATCGCGCCGCCCGTAGTGTTCGAAGTGGACGAATTCGGCCAGCGGCTTTCGGCCCAACGGTAACGACCCTTTGGCCGCCGGACCGGACGCTCCGTGCCCGGCCGGATACCCGATGCACACCGCCGTGCGCAGCACGCGTTCCGGTGGCACGCCAAGGAGTTCCCGGGCGGTGTGCACCGGGTCCGCACCGCGGAAACCGGCGATGCTCGAACCGAGCCCGTGCGCGGCCGCGGCCAGCATGATCCGCTCGGCGAGCCGGCCCTCGTCGAACTCCGTGCCCGGACCGGCCATCACCAGCAGCACGGCCAGCGGCGCGGCGGCCAGGTGCCGGGTGCCCGGGGAGGCGCCGGCCTCCGCCAGAGCCCGCAGCGTCGCCAGTTCTCGCACCAGGATCAGCTCCCAGGGCTGCCGGTTGCGCCCGCTCCCGGTCCAGCGGGCCACTTCCAGCAGGTCGTGAACCACCCCGTCCGGCACCGCACGCGGCGCGAACCGGCGCACGGCCCGCAGGTCGCGCAGCAACCGGACGGTGTCGGGCATCGGCCTCCTAATCAGTTCTGGGAGTGGCCATCCGGCACACTCCTGGTGGTAGCCGGTCGGCAGGTGAGCACTCCGGTCTCTCGGTGCGGAACCGGGCATTCCGCTCCGACGAGCACGAACAACTGGGACGATACCGAGCGGTATGTGGGTACCGCTGGCTTTTGGGGAGGAGAACGGCGTGGAGTTCGTCCCCATGGGACGCTCCGGCCTCAAGGTGTCCCGCGCCTGCCTGGGCACGGTGAACTTCGGCACCGCCTGGGGGATCGGGGTGGACGAGGCCGGCGCCCGGCCGATCATCGACGCTTTCCTGGACGCCGGACACAACTTCATCGACACCGCGGACAACTACAACGACGGGCAGGCCGAGGAGATCCTCGGCCGGGCCCTGCGCGGCCGCCGGGACGCGGTGGTGATCGCCACCAAGGCCGGCATGCCGCAGGGCGCGGGTCCGAACGACGGCGGGCTCTCCCGCGCGCACCTGACCCGCGCGCTGGAGGCCAGCCTGCGCCGCCTGGGCACCGACCACGTCGACGTCTACCAGTGCCACCGCTGGGATCCCGACACCCCGGTCGACGAGACCATGGCGGCGCTGGACACGTTCGTGCGGGCCGGAAAGGTGCGCTACGCCGGTTGTTCCAACTTCACCGCCGGCCAGGTCGTGGAGGCGCAGTGGGCGGCCACCCGGATCGCCGGGACGCCGCTCACCAGCATCCAGTCGCAGTACTCGCTGATCAGGCGGGACATCGAGGCGGAGATCGTGCCGACGTGCGTGCGGCACGGGCTGGGCGTGCTGGCCTGGAGCCCACTCGGCGGCGGCATCCTGGCCGGCCGGTACTCCCCCGGCGACGAGCCGGCGCCGGGCACCCGGATGGCCCGGCTCATCGCCGAGGACAAGCCGGGCATGCGGCAGTGGGTCGACGACCAGCTCAGCACGGGCAACCTCACCATCGCCGCCGAGGTCGCCACGGCCGCGGCGGAACTCGGCAGCACCCCCGCCGCCGTCGCGCTGGCCTGGGTGGCCGCCCGCCCCGGCGTGACGGCCGTCGTCATCGGGCCGCGGACCATGGCCCAGTACGAGCAGAACCTGGCCGGCTTCGAGCTGCGCCTGCCGCCGGAGTGGACCGCCCGCCTCGACGAGATCTCCGGCCCCGCCCCCACCCCGGTCACCGGCTCCACCCCCCGCCCCTGGCTGCGCCGCCACCCCGCGAGTCCCCGGTAGCTGCACGCGAGTCCCCGCTTCCAGCACACGAGTTCCTAGTTCGGAACCGGGAACTCGGCTGCCTGAGATGGGGACTCGCGGGCCTGAACCGGGGACTCGCCGGATCCCCTAGTCAGGGCTGACCGCCTCGGAGCCTTCGGTGTGGAACTCGGCCAGGCGGTCGCCGGAGACGATGCCGGGGAGCATGAGGCTCCACATGTCACCGAGGCCGGCGCGCATGTTGCCGCGGCGGATGCCCGCCCACCAGAGCACCTCGATGCCCACGCAGACCGTGATGACGAGGGTGCTGACCACGTCGACCAGCACCCCGTCATCAAGCTCCCCGGCCCGTTTGGCCCGCAGCAGCGTGGCCTCGAGGGTGGCCAGCAGCTCGACGTAGAAGTCGACGAACGGCCGGCCGCGGTCACCGCATTCGCGCGCGGTGCGCAGGCTTGCCCTGATCACCGGCTCGCTGTCCAGCCAGCGGGCCAGCATGTGCGTGATGTCGATCAGCGACTGGAGCGCGTGTGCCTCGGTCGCGGTGAGCTTGTCCACGAACGAACGGAGCATGCCGCACGCCTCGGCCTGGATCGCGCCACCCAGTTCCTTCTTGGACGCGAAGTGAAAGTAGAAGGCCCCCTTGGTCACCCCGGCCGCCCGGCTGACGTCGTCCAGCGTCGCCCCGGCGAACCCGTTGCGGTCGAACAGCTCCGCCGCGGATCGCACCAGGTGCAGGCGGGTGTACTCGGACCTCGCTTGTTTCGTCACGACACTTCCCGCGGCGCGCAGTCATACCAGGGCGGGCGACCGCCCCGTGCCGGCTCAGCCGGCGGCGCGGACCATGCCGGCGACCTCGGCACCCTCGGCCAGTCGGGGGTCGGACATGAGAATCGCGTGCTGCAGGCGGCGCAGGCTCGGCGACGGCTCCAGGCCGAGCTCGTTGACCAGGCAGGTGCGCAGCCGGCGGTACACGTCGATGGCCTCGCCGCGGCGGCCCGACCGGTACAGCGCGAGCATGAGATGCGCGTGCATACCCTCATGCGTGCGGTAACGCCCAACCAGGCCGGCGAGTTCACCGAGCAGCTCGTGATGGCGGCCCAACCGGAGATCCGCATCGATGCGGCGGTCAAGGACATTGAGCCGAGCCTCCTCAAGACGATGCGCCTCAACCTCGAGCAACGAGCCGGTCTGGACGTCGACGAGCGCGCGACCACGCCAGATCGCAAGTGCTTCGGTGAAGCTCTTGGACGCAGCCTCGTAGTCGCCAAGCTCGCGCGCCCGGTGGCCGACCGCCGCCAGTCGGTCGAAGTCCCGCACGTCCACCCTCCCCCCCATCGTATCGAGGAGGTAACCGCCGGGATAAGTGACCAGGATGCGCTTGGCGTCGCGCACCTCGCCGGCGGGTGTCTGCTCCAGCGCCGAACCGATCAGGTTGCGCAGGTGCAGGATGTAGGTCTGGACCGTAGTGTTGGCGCTGCGGGGAATGTCCTCGCCCCAGAGCTCCTCGAACAGGGAGGCCATGGGCACCACCTGGTCGGCGTGCACGGCCAGCATCGCTAAGACCTTACGGGGCTTGGCGGCGGTCGGGGCTACCGACGTGCCACCCTCTCGGGCCACCAGGGGGCCCAGTACATCTATGTCCACTTCGACTCCTGCCGCCAGGTGAACGATGCGCCGGCCCGGTGCTCGGCAGCTGCTCGTCCGCTCCTCAAGAATACAAAACCGACCGCCCGGTTTGTCAAGACAAAACCGGGCGGTCGGTCTGTTCTTTGTGGTTGAATTCCACCGTTTGGCGCACCTCAGTAACACGTAGTGATTGGCGTCACTCGGGGAGTGCACCTAAGGCCAGGGGTAACCGGTCCAGCGCCGGATCCTGCTGCAGGATCGCGCGCATCCGGTCCTGCAGCATCGGCGACGGCTCCATGCCGAGCTCGTCCACGAGTCTCCTACGCACCAGGGTGTACTCGCGCAACGCGTCGGCCTGGCGTCCGGACCGGTACAGACACACCATCAGCATCTCGGCCAGCCGCTCCCGCCACGGGTAGAGCCGGGCCATCTTCTTCAGCTCACTGATCACCCCGAGCTCGATGCCCGCGGCAATGCTGGCCTGGAACCGGTCCTCGATCGCGGCCAGCCGCGTCTCCTCGTAATGCAGCACCGAACCGTGGCACATCGGCCCGCCGGCCACGCCCTCCAGCACCGGCCCGTCCCACAGCGCCAGCGCCGTGGTGAGCAGGTCCCGGGCCCGCAGCGGGTTCCCGGCGACCTCCGCGTGCGCCTCCGTGGCCAGCCGCTCGAACAGGCTCGCGTCCACCTCGTCGGCGGCCGCGTTCAGCACGTACCCGGTCGGCATGGTGATCAGCCGGTCCCGGGCGAACTGCTCGCCGAAGTACGACTTGAACAATTTTCGCAATCGCGCGACGAGCGCCTGGAGCGCATTGTCCGCCTTCGCCACCGGCCGGCCGTCCCACAACTCCGCGAAGAACTGCTCCTTCGTGACGACCTTTCCTGAATTGATTAACAAGGTGGCCAGCACCGTGCGCTGCCGGCCACCCTGCAGGGCGACCAGCCGGCCGTCCGCCACCAGCCCGACCGACCCGAACAGCTTGAAGATCACGGTGCCGGGTGCAGGTTCGACCATGCCGACCCCCTCTCGGAGCTTGATGCTCAGTCATCCCGCTGACACGGCCATGACACGGACCTGACCTCTACAGCGCGTTCGACACCTTGAAGACCTGGAGGAAGCCGGCGAGGCTGGCCCGGCCGGAGAACGCGACGTACTCCGGCAGCACGGCGTGCGGCGCCCACTTGCTCTTGTAGGCGAGCTGGGTGCGGGCCGGGTAGACCGCGGCGCCACGGCGCCAGAGCTGGCCGGCGAGCCAGCGGAACCAGCGACTCGACGTGCCTACCTCCAGCGCGGGATCGAGGCCGGTGAACGGGGTGAACCCGAAGTGCAGCCAGCCGGCGCCCTCGTCGCGGAACGCTTCGATGGCCGCACTGTTGATCGCCTCCATGATTCCGGGCGGGCCGTCGGGGAGCCGCCGGGAGAGGTCGTGCAGCCAGCCCGCGCGGCTGCCGTACACCGGTGAGTAGGAGACGTAGCCGGCCAGCTCGCCGCCGAGGAGCCCGACGAACAGCCGGCGGTGCGGCTGCGCCGGCCCGCCGTACTCGCCCACCAGGAACTCCAGCGGCTTGGCGTGCTTTCCCTTGCTCCGCAACCACTTCGCGTCCAACTCGCGCATCGCGCCGGACCACGCGGCCTGGTCCAGCTCGGCCACGGTCAGGCCGGCGCGGTGCGCGCGGGAGATCTTGTTCCGGAGCCGGACGAACCGTGTGCCGCGCAAGGTGAACGCAGGGAGGTCCACCGCATAGGAGGCG
Organism: Actinophytocola sp.; assembly: GCF_036002505.1. Taxonomy (GTDB): domain Bacteria; phylum Actinomycetota; class Actinomycetes; order Mycobacteriales; family Pseudonocardiaceae; genus DASYTH01. The sequence continues at coordinate 56,028 of NZ_DASYTH010000366.1, forward strand.
CCGACCTGGTTCACCGTGAACCCCGCGCCCGCGTAAACCTCGGCGTCGGACCGCTGCAGCTGAATGGCGACTATCCGTTTTCCGGAGGCCGCGGCGAACTCGCGGAACCTCGTGAGCAACTCGAGCCTGGCGGCCGCCGGCGCGAACGCCCCGCCGAACTGCACGAGGTGCCGCCCGGAGGATCGGTAGACCACCACGCCGTCGAGATCCGGCGCGGTGAAGTAGCTGTTCCCGCTGTTCAGCGCCAGGAACGCGCTCGGGTTGTCGGCGTGCGACGCGAGGACCCGACGCACCTCGTCGAGGGTCGTGGGCGGCGCGGTGTCGATCGGCATGACGCCATCCTCGGTATCCCGCTCGAGAGCGCTCCTAGATTTCCTCGAGAGACAGTGCTCATCCAGAGAGGGTTCTGCACAACGAGGGCCGCAGTTGTGTTGGCATCATGGCCGGCGGACCGGTTGCTCGCGGTGGCCCAGCATGCCGCGCGGTGTTCGGGTCGGTGGCTGAGTTGGCAGAGCTGGTTGCTGGTCCGACCGCTCGGGCAGACCCTCCGGGCCTACCCTCGCTAGTCGGATCGAACTCCGCCCGGCGGCCCACCACTCCCAACCGGTATTGCGCAGGTAACTAGTCAGGCCGCCGCGTCGTCATGATGAGATCGCGGGCAGCCAGGGGCGGCCCTCGGCGAGCATGACGAGGACTTCGAGGAAGTGTTTGCCGTGTTTCGCGGCGGTGGATAGGTAGCTGCGGATCGCGCAGAAC
>NZ_DASYTH010000367.1:0-13950 GCF_036002505.1 Actinophytocola sp.
GTGGCCGGACCGGCGGCCGGGTACTGCTGCGAGCGTGACGGCCGCGGATTTTGCGAAGCGTGCCGTGGCGGCATGGATGCGTGCCCGCCGCCGCCATGGCTGGCTGGACCACCTGGCCCGTGCCGCGGTGCGCTACGACCAGGCCGACGGTGGCCGGCTGGCCGCCGCGATGACCTACTACGCGTTCTTCGCGACGTTCGCCTTGGCCCTGCTCAGCTTCGCGGCCTTCGGGTTCGTCCTCGACGACCCGGTGGTGCTGCGCTCCGTGCAGGGCTACCTCGCGGAGAACCTGCCCCGCGTCGACGTGCGGGCATTGCGCGACGCCCGGGGCACCGTCGGCGTGATCGGGTTCATCGGCCTGCCGATCTCCGGATGGTTCTGGATCGACGCCCTGCGTTCCTCGATCAGAGCCATCTGGCGACTGCCCGAATACCCCGGCATGTTCTTCGTCCGGGTGCTGATCGACCTGCTCGTGCTTATCGGGCTCGGCCTGCTGCTGGCCGCATCATTGGCGGTGGTGTTCGCCACCACCGCCGTGGCGGGCCGGCTGGTCACCGCCGCCGGTGTGGACCCCGCCCCGGCCCGGTGGCTGCTCGGCACGCTCGGGCTCGTGCTGGGCGTCGGCCTGAACACGCTGCTGTCGATCGCCGTGCTCACCGGACTGCCCCGCCTGCGGATGCCGCTGCGCCGGGTCCTGGGCCCCGCGTTGTTCGTCGCCGCCGGCCTGGAACTGCTCAAGACCCTCGGCCGGCTCTACGTGCACCGCACCGAGACCAACGCCACCTACCTGGTCGTCGCCGGCGCGGTCGGGCTGCTGGTCTTCCTCAACGTCGTCAACCAGCTGATCCTGTTCGCGGCGACCCTGGCCGCCACCAGCACCGCCGGCCAGGTCACCGACCTGGCCGCACGCACCACCGACGCCGGACGCCAACCGTAACCCACGGTCACCCCCTGCGATCACGTCGTGGCGCCCGACGGCGGCGACACGGTGGAGACCCGCCGCCAAGCCAGCGATCGACACTCGAGAAGATCACCCATCTGGCTGCCGCGCGACACCTCGCCGACTTCGACGCCGCCCGTCACCCGGTGCGAGGGGTGCCGTTCGGCTCGTTCGGCTGGGCTGCGTGGTCGCCGACCACCGCGTGGGCGATGCGGCAGCTGCGGCTAAGTCGACGATGCGGCTCGCCGTCGCGGCACCGTAACGGCTCCGCTTCTGGGTGATCATGGCGCCGAAGCCGGTGGTGGGGCGGCTGAGGAAGTGTTCGGCGGCGGGCCTGGCGGGGCGACCGGTGCGGTCCGGTCAATGCTGTATGGGACCCGCCTCAGGTGTGCGTCTCCCGCTGCCACCGCTTCGTCCGGCGGGTGGCAGCGGGAGAGATCTGTGGGGTGGCGGGTTGTCAGCTGCTGATCTCGGCTCCGGTGCCTGATGCCGGGTCGGCGTGTTTCTGGCTGGCATGTACCTGGATGCGTTTGGCCTGTACCTCGACCGCCTTGGGCACCACGATCTGCAGCACGCCGTCCTGGACCGAGGCCTCGATCGCATCCGCCATGACATGACTGGGCAGGGTGATCGAGCGGCGGAAGGGACCGTAGCGGCGCTCGACTCGATGTACCTTTTCCTCGGAAGAGTCGTGCGCGTTGTACCGTTCGCCCTGGATCGTCATCAGGCCGTCCTGGAATGTGATCTCGAAGTCGTCGATCCCGACGCCGGGGAGCTCGACCGTCACCAGGTAGGCGTCCTTGCGCTCGGAAATGTCGACCGTCGGCATCCACGCACCTTGGGTGGCGCCGCCGTCGTAAAGCTGGCCGGCCTGACTGAGCCTGTGGGCGCGCAGTCTGTTCAGTCGCAGCATCTCGTCCTGCGCATCACGTAGGTCTTCGAACAGGTCCCAGCCGGTAACAACTGTCATGTCGTCCTCCCTTTGCATCTGGCCGGACCGGCGGCCCGGCGGCCCGGCAAGAAACGACTAAGTGAACGGCATCCGCTTGCGAGCTACACTGTTCACGGTACAGTGAACGCCGTTCACAGTCAACCTGCCCGGAGGCGAACGTGGCGCAGCGACGACCGGCAGCCGCCGAGGATGCAGGCTCGCGCCCGCTGTGGTTCATCCCTCCAGCCGGTGAACGGCACCGTCGCCCGGCGCTTACCCGCGAACACGTCGTCGCCGAGGCCCTCACGGTCATCGGTGCTGACGGCGTGGACGCGTTGACCATGCGCGCCCTCGCCACACGACTAGGCGTGGTACCCGGGGCGCTGTACCGCCACGTGCGCAACAAGGAGCAGCTGCGGGACCTCGTCCTCGACGGGGTGCTAGCCGAGGTCGACTACGAGGTCGATCACCGCCTCGCCTGGACCGAGCGGGTCAAGGTGCTCGCGCACCGGCTGCGGACGGTCCTTGAGAACCACCCCGGCATCGCCGGGCTGCTCAAGACCCGCGACCCCCTCGGGCCGCACTCCCTCGCCCTCGCCGAAGCGTTCCTCGCACCGCTGCACGCGGCCGGCCTACCGGAACGGGAAACCGGCCTGGCCTTCTCCCTGGTCTACGACTACACCCTCGGTTTCGCGCTCAGCAGCCCCAACTCCGTCAACGAGCAGCGCGTCCAGGACACCGAGACCAGAAACAAGCTCCACGCGTTCCTGCGGTCACTGCCAGCCGACCGCTTCCCCACGCTGGTCGCCCTCGGTGGACACGTTTGGCTTAACAACCGCGACGAACGTTTCGCAGCCGGGCTCGACACCCTCGTCGCCGGACTCGAAACGGCGGCCCGCGCCGGCACGGTGGCGGCCGGCAACCGCAGCGCTGACCAGAACCGGGCGGCACCACCACCAACCCACCACACCCGGTAAACCGAAATGCTCCCCGGGCCGGCCCTGCCCGCCCGCTGATTAGGGCGGACACCGGCAGCCCCCACCGGAGCGGCGGTTACTGGCCCCACCGCCGACACTCGGCGGCGGCAGCGCGAACCGCCCTGTCACGACGGGCAACGATGCTTGCTGATGAATGTGCCCCCGAATGTGGCCCCTATCGGCGCTCACGGAATTCCCCAGCTGTAGCGGGCCCATGATCCGGAAGTTGCGGTGCTCGGCGTTCGCCGCCATCACATCGCGCAGCCAGCCACCGAGGATCTGAGTGGCCTGTCCTTGATCTTGCGGCGGGTGCGGCGGTCGGCTGCCAGGACCAGGGCGGCGGTGGCGTCGGCGCAGCGGTGTTGGGCGGCGGGAAGCACGCTGGTGTAGGTGTCGGCGGTGACGACGATGCTGGAGTGCCCGAGCAGGTCCTGCAGGGTTTTGAGGTCGGCGCCGGCCTGGTGGGCGAGGGAGGCGGCGCCGTGGCGCAGGTCGTGCAGCCGCACCGGCGGTAGCCCGGACCGGTCGGTGAGTTTCCGGAACTGGGTGGTGGCGTAGTTCGGGTTGATCGGCGTCCCGACCGGGCGGGTGAACACATACCCCGAGTCGACCCAGGGTCGGCCGGCGGCGAGCTGCCCATCCCGCTGCTCGAATTGGCGGCGCCGATGCTCGCGCAGCACCTTGACGGTGTGCTTGTCCAGGGCGACCGGGCGGCGGTAGATCGGGTCCCTTCGCCGCGGCCGTCTGTTGGCGCTGGATCCTCGGTGGGTCTTCGCCGACGACGCCGGAGTGGTACGCCCGCCACGGTTCCCGATGCCCCATCGTCAGAATGAGCAATGGATCAGCCTTGGAGCCGCCGCCAGGTTTGAAGTTGACCCGGCCACGTTCCCGCCCAATGACCCCATTGATCAGGCTTGCCCGCTCACCGGCGTCACGGCTCCCGCGGCGTGAGCGACATGGCCCGCCGCGGCTTACCCGCGCCGCCGGCGAGGCCCTGCCCCGCCGTGGCCACTGCGCGGAGCGCCGGGAGGATTCCGCGCCGCGCTGGGCATGACATGGCAGCGTGCAGTCCGTTCTGGGGTACGGTGAGATCGCCGCTCAGGACCCCGGTGGCCGCACAATGCACGGTGGCTGCGCACATCCGGGTCGGAGTCAGCTTTGAGCAAGCCAATCAAGACAGTGCGCCGACGCCTTTGGCCGGTACCGATGTCGCCGGTGCCACCGCGATGACCCTCGGGGTGAGGGGGCCTGACCGGGTTGTCGCCAAGCGATGGGATGCCGGGGGCCTGCCCGTAGGGACGACCGCCACGCTGCCCGTCAAGGATGTTTCTCCTAGTGGGCCTGGCCAGCAGCCCGGGTGGCCTGTCGGGCGCCGAGGCGGCGGCCCCCGACGGTGGTTGGGGCCGAACGCCATGCGCGCGTATCACGTGCGGACGTGGGCGGTGCTGGGTCGTCAGTTGCGTAGCGCCCTGCTGGTGCTGTCCGTGGTACCTCTGGACGGTGGCGGGCAGGCCGGCGCCAACCCGTTGGACGCCGCCGCCTACCGTCGATACGACGGCCCAGCCCATCAGATTCATCGCCGCGCCAGCCGGTTCAGCCACCCCAGACCACGCAGGCTTCGGGTTCAACGGTGAGGTGTGCTTGACTCGTAGCCCCCTACCGCCGATGGCTGACCGGCAAGCCGGACAGCTGGGTCAACCGTGCGGCGGTCCGGCCGCGTGGGCTGCGGCCGGGTGCATAGCCAGGTTTTGGTCGGCGTCGACGTCGCCACCGAGGTCGCCGCGCTCGTTGTTGAACAAGGGGAGTCGTGATGGAGACCATCCGCGATCTGTTGGCGTCCCAGCCCTTCCTGGCCGGTCTGAGCCCCGCCTATCTGGACCAGCTGGCGTCGTGGTCGAAGAAGTCCGTGTTCCCCCTGGGCGCCCGGATCTTCGAGGAGGGCCGGCAGGCGGAGCGGTTCTGGCTGATCCGCGAGGGGCGTGTCAGCCTCGAAAGCCAGGTACCCGCGCAGGGCGTCGTGGTTGTGGAAAGCCTTGGCCGCGGCGCGGTGCTCGGCTGGTCGTGGCTGTTCCCGCCGTACCGCTGGCACTTCTCCGCCAGCGCGGGGGAGGTCACGTCGGCGATCGAGTTCGACGCTGCCGGCGTTCGCGAGCTGTGTCAGCGCGACCCCGCGCTGGGCTTCCAGTTGGCCATCCGGTTCACCGAGGTCGTCGTCGATCGGCTCCAGTCCACCCGGATGCGGCTGCTCGACCTGTACGGGCGGCCGTCCTGACGATGACCCGCCACGGTCTCCCGGATGATCCACCGACGCGTGGAGACCGGCGACAACGCGGCCCACCTCCTCGACCGGGTGGCCGATCCGATCGTCGCGCCGCTCCGCCGGAGGCTTCGCCATGGCGGCGCGCCGGTTCATCAGGGTTCGCGCAGTTCCCGTACCGTCGGGCCGGGTCGGGCTCGGCGGTGACCGGTGCGAGCCGCAGCTTGACGTCAACCGCGACCACCCCGTCGGATCCGGCGAGGAAGGGGTTGAGGTCGAGCTCGGCGACCTCGGGCAGGGTTTCGGCGAGGCGACCCAGCCGCAGGAGCAGCTCCTCCACGGCCTGCGTGTCCACCGCCGGCCCGCCCCGGTATTCGGTCAGTAGCGGCGCTGTGCGCAGTGAGCGCCACATCGCCGCGGCGTCAGTGTTGACCGGCAGCAGTCGTAGCACCCGGTAGGCGAACAGGTCGGTGTTCACGCCACCGAGGCCGGGCATCACCAGCGAGCCGAACAGCGGGTCGTGGACCACCCCGGCGACCAGTTCCACGGCGGCGACGTGTTGCTGCACCGGTACGGTGCGCGTGCCGGTGGCGTCGGTCACCGACCGGTAGGCGGCCGCGACCGCGGCGCTCTTGTGGACCAGTTCCGGGTCGGCGGCCCGGCCGTGCGGCGCAGGCTGTCGGCGCAGATCCGGGAATAGAGCGTAGGGGTGAGGGTGTCGCTCGGGACCCCGGTGGCGCTCATCCGCCGTCTTCGATGTGCCGCGAGCCGAGTTCGTCATGACCGAGTAGATCCTTCGCATCCGGCCCGCTCGATACGTCTCAGCCGGCCCGCTTGACCCATGTACGACCGGCGATTGTCGATGTCGGGCCGTGCGCCTCCTGGACCACGCCTCATCGTCAGGGTCGCCCGGTCGCCGCGGAGGCGCGGTCGCTACGCCGTCCCCGCGAGAACCGTATGGACTTGGGACGGGATCGACCGGCGTTGTCGTCGATGCGCTGCGTTGACAAGCGGGGGTAAGCCACCCGACCTGTCCGTTGGGTTGCGGTGGACGACGCACCCGGACGGCCTGGCCGTCCTTCGACCACCCGCGAGCGTTCGCGCTGCGGGACCACGATCCACCAGAAACATGAAGGAATGTGAGTGCGATGGTCGACATCGCCGAGGACAACAGCACCGCTGTACGCAGCACGACTCGCCCCGCCGCCGGTGCGCTACCGGCTGTGGGAGGCAACCGTGAGCCGGCGCTCGTCTTCCCGACCGGACGGTCGGCCACGGCGGCCCGTTACCTGTTGGCGGGTATCCGTATCGCTTTGGGGTGGGTGTTCCTGTGGGCGTTCCTGGACAAGGTGTTCGGTCTGGGCTTTGCCACCTCCTCGGCGAAGTCCTGGGTCAACGGTGGCAGCCCGACCAAGGGGTTCCTGAGCTCCGCCAAGGGCCCATTCGCCGGCTTCTACCACTCCATCGCCGGTACGGGCCCGGTGAATGTGCTGTTCATGGCCGGCTTGCTCGCCGTGGGCGTGGCGTTGATCCTGGGCATCGGGATGCGGCTGGCCGCCGCCGGCGGCGCGTTGCTGACCGTCCTGATGTGGACCGCTGTGCTTCCGCCGGCCAGCAACCCGTTCATGGACGACCACCTCATCTACGCCGCCGTCCTGATCGTGCTGGCCCTGCTGGGTGCCGGTAACACCCTGGGGCTGGGCCGTGTGGGCCGCCACCCCGCTGGTACGACGCGCCACCTGGCTGAGGTAGGACAGTCGTTCGCGCGGCGGCGGTGAGGAAGCGTCGTCCCGCGCCGAGTACCGCGCTCATATCCGCCGCACCGGCGAGGACCTTCCCGAGGTCCGCGGTTGGCGCGGCCCGGCGGGCCCGCGATGCCCGCGACGGCCCGGGTCGGCGTTGCGGATGCCGAAAACCTCATCCGTGCAGCTCACGCTGCACGATCGTATTCGTGGAGGAGGCCGCCGAGACGATCATTTCGGCGGATGCGCAGACGTGTGATTGCGGCAGGATCGGTGATCGGCTCGGGTAGCGGACGCATCGGCCGGGCGTTCGCGATACCCCGATGAGGACGATGGCGGTTGTGGTGCCGTTCGTACTCGCGCAATGCCCATAGCAGGTGCGCCTGGTTCCAGATCAGCGTCCGGTCGAGCAGTTCGTGGCGGCAGGATCGGATCCACCGCTCCATGATTGAGTTCATCCGCGGCATCCGGACGCCGCTGAGCATGACCGTGACGCCGGCGTCGGCGAGGATCGCGTCGAACAGTGCCGGGTACTTCCCGTCCCGATCGCGGATCAGGTACTTGATCTGGAGTCCGATGTCGTCGAGGTCCATGAGCAGATTCCGGGCCGTCTGGGTCACCCACGTCGCGGTCGGGTGTGCGGTGGCGCCGAGGACGCGGACCCGGCGGGTGGCGTGCTCAACGACCGCCAGGACGTAGGGGCGGGTGCCGGTCAGCGTCACGGTTTCGAAGAAGTCCGCGGCGATGATGGCCTGGGCTTGAGAGCGCAGGAACGTCGCCCAGGTGTTGTTGGTGCGCTGGGGTGCCGAATCGATACCGGCGTCCTTGAGGACCTCCCACACGGTGGAGGCGGCGACCTTGATACCGAGGACGAGTAGTTCGCCGTGGATTCTGCGGTACCCCCATGTGCTGTTCTCGCGGGCCAGGCGCAGCACCAGCCGGCGGATGGATCGGATGGTGCGTGGCCGCCCGGCCCGTTTGGGTCGGGAGTTCCTCGCGTGGCGTTGCGCGATCAAGTCACGGTGCCAGCGGAGCACGGTCTCCGGGCGTACCAGTAGCCGAATCTCACCGAGTACGTCGCGGGTTACCTGGTGTAGCAAGGCGGCGAGCCAGGCCCGGTCAGATGGGGTGAAACGGATCCTCTCGCCGCGCAGGTGCCGTTCGAGGACCGTGATCTGGTGCCGCAGTGCGAGGATCTCGGTGTCTTTGGCGCGGTCGCTCATCGGTAGAAGGCGGAGCAGCGCGAGCGTGTTGGTCACGCCGAGGTAGGCCAGTCGAAGCAGCACAGCGGGTGATCCTCGCGCAGTTATCAGCGTGGATCCCTGCCGCGTCGGGCCCGAGAGCTCGGTACCGCAGCGGATCTCATCTCGGTGATCAAAGTGGCATGGCCAGGATGAGGTTTTCGGCACCCGCAAAGTGGCGGTCTGTGACAAGCGGTGAAAGGACCCGAAATCGTGTGACTCAGTACAAGGGGTCGCAGGTTGAAATCCTGCAGGCTCGAACAGAATTTCAGGGCAGCAAGAGGTCTTCGCCTAGCCTGACCATGTAGTAGGGGTTCAAGTCGGGCTCCGGACACGAACCAAATCCCCATATGAGTCCGCGACAGGTTGTGCCTGTACGCGGACTTTTTGTTGTTCTGGGCGGTAGGTGAGTCGGAGTCCGAGTTGCCGGTAGACCTCGGCGCGGTCGGTGGGCTCGGCTTCGGCGAGGGCGGTGGTGATGTCGCCGAGTTGCTGGATGAGCGTGGTGATCTGTTCCCGGTTCATGGTCTTGGTCGGCTGGGGGCGGGGTGTGCTGAGCTGTTCCTGGATCTTGCGCCGCTGGCTCTGGACTTCGGTGATCCATCCGGTGACGACGGTGGGGTCGGCGCCTGCGTCCAAGGCGGCGCGGTAGCCGGCGAGTTTGGTGTCGCAGTCGGCGAGCCGGGCGTGGGCCGCGTGGAGGGCGGAGTCGTCGGGGCTCGGCGGCGGCTGGCTGGCGGTCATGCGGGTGATGGTGTCCTGCAGCCGCGCGGGGGCGAACGCGGACGCGAGGGCGTCGTCGAGGGGTGTGAGGACGTCACGTTCCCGCAGGTAGACGTTGCGCGGGTGGTTGATCTTGTTAGCGAGTGCGTATTCCAGTGCGTAGCGGCAGCGGTAGTAGGCTTCGCCGTTGGAGCGCTGGCCTTGCATGCGGCGCTGGCAGAGTGCGCAGTAGACAAGCCCTTTGAGTGGGTAGGGGTGGCGGCTGCGGTGTTGCACCTCGACCGTCGTCGTGGCGATCACGCCGTTCAACTGCCCGGCGCTGCTGGTAATGCACAAGCTCGCCCCGGCCCTCGCGGCCGGCAACGCGGTGGTGCTCAAGCCGGCCCGCACCACCCCGCTGACCGCGCTCGCGCTCGCCGCCTGCTTCGTGGACGCCGGCCTGCCCGACGGCGTGCTGTCGGTGCTCACCGGCCCGGGCGGCGAGCTGGGCGACGCCCTGGTCAGTGACCCGCGGGTGCGGAAGGTGTCATTCACCGGCTCCACCCGTACCGGCGAGCGGATAACCCAAGTGGCGGGGGTGAAGAAGCTTTCGCTGGAACTCGGCGCGTCCTGCCCGGTGGTGATCCTGCCGGACGCCGACCTGGGGCTGGCATCCAGCGTCGCCGCCGCCGGCGGGCCGGCTGGGAACGGGTGTCGTAGCACGCCGATCAGGCGGGCCCGCGGGAACGCTGGGTCTGCGCCCCGTCAACGGCGGTCGGTCGGGGCGACTGGTCCGGCGCAGTGGATAGGACGTCTCCTCGCGAGGCGAGCTCACCCACCGCTACGCCACCGGTACCGCGACCGGTAGTTCCACAGTTGTCCGGGAGATTTGCTTCGCTGCTCAAGGATCAATACCTGCTGTGACAATCGAGGTTTATCCGATCAATCGGATAAAAAAATTGTGCGGCACGGCATGCTGAATAATGCTCGTGTTACCGATCAATCATTGATGTTCTGACACTTGCACAAGGCTTGGATTCGGCGTATAAGGGAGGGAGTCGGGTTAGGCAGTGTGGTGGGGGGAGTTCGATGCCTACGATCCGACGGTGGGGCCGTGCTAAAACGGGTGTGGGCACCACTCGATAACGAGTGATTCCTGCGGTTGTTCCGGTCGTGCGCCTTTAGTGCGCAGCCTTGTTCGACACCAGCGGCCGGGATAGGTCCGTCCATTAAATCGCGGGGCAGACACCGCGTTCGTCCGACGTCTCCACGTTGGCGCTGGATGCGGCGCCGCGTGATCGATGGTCAGTGCGCCTTTGGTTCCGCCGCAGCTTTCCCGTCATGCTGAAGTGGTGATCAGTTATGCCGTTCAACGGTCGTCCAAGCATTTTTCCACGCGGCCCTCCCGGGAGTACATCGCGAACTGAGCGACGTCGGGGAGTCGGCTTATCGAGGGACTTCGACCTCCGGGCCAAGGGGAAAGCTGCGACCGGCGTCGAGATGTCAGCGGGGCCAATTAGCTCGCTGCGGATGGCGAACTTGGCCGAACATAGCCACCGAGCCACGTCGCGCTGGGGATACGCCATGCGCGCCGGGACGGTCTGGTCAACGCGCGCCGGGCTGACCGGAGGGAACCCTGCGCGACAGTCGTGAAATCCAAAAGAGGGGGCGTTATGAAGAAGAAGCTGACGCTGTCGAAGGAGACTCTGCGGACCCTGGACAACAAGGAACTGTCACAGGTTGTCGGCGGGGCCGCGAACAGCGGGCAATTCAACCCGGCGAAGTGCCCTTCGTCTGGGCACCCGAACTGCAAGTAAGACCGGCTAGCCGGTGAGGTTGACGTGCGAAGGCAACGCGTGTGCACCTGCGTTGCCTTCGCACGCGTTCACCGGCGGCGGCATCTATCGGCGAGCGTGGTGCGGTTCGGGGCATGAGGACGCTGGACACCGCGAGCGTGGGAACCCCCTGGCGACCGATCTTGTCGGGAACGATCGCCCGGCAGGCGCTGCAGGCAGTCGATGCCATCGCGGAGTCCCTTCCGTACGTCGCACCGCCGGCCGGCGAGCAAGACCCTTCACTCGCGAATGGAGACGCCGGCCTCGCCGTCCTGTACGCCTGGCTTGCTCAGACCGGCCGCATGCCGCAGGCTGACGTCCTCGCATGGCAGTGCCTCGAACGGGCCATCGAGGCCGTGTCGACGCAAAGGATGGACGCCTCCCTGTACGGGGGATTTTCCGGGGTGGCGTGGGCGGTGGAGGTGGTGGACCACCTGCTCGACCCCGATCCCGAGGACCGCAACGAGGAAATCGACGAAGCCCTCCTCGAGCTGCTATCCGTCGCCAACCTGTGGCCGGCGCCCCACGACCTCGTCGTGGCGGTCACCGGTCTCGGCGTGTACGCACTGCAGCGGTTACCACGCCCCGCGGCGGTCGAGTGCCTCCGCCGGGTCGTCGAACGCCTGCGGGAACACGCCCAAAGCGATGAGCGTGGCGTCTACTGGTGGACGCCCGCCGCCGGAATTCTGCACCCGGACTCCCGGAAGGAGTACCCCGCAGGGCGGGCAGACTTCGGTCTCGCCCACGGCGCGGCAGGGGCCATCGCCCTTCTCGGCGGCCTCTGTGGCGCCGGATTCGCACCGCGGACCGCGCGTCCGCTCCTCGAGGATGCGGTGAGCTGGCTTCTGGCACACCCTGTGGCGACCGACGCGGCCCCCACCTTCCCGATATGGCTGGCGCCGGGTATTCCGCCCTCGCCTGCCCGGTGCGCCTGGTGCTACGGGGACCCGGGGATCGCGGCCGCCCTCCTGCTGGCGGCCCGCGGCGTCGGTGCCGCCCGGCTGGAGCGAGCGGCGGTGGCGCTGGCCTGCCGGGCGGCAGAGCGACCCCCGGAGAACACCGGGATCCGCGACGCCTGCTTCTGCCACGGGACAGCCGGTTTGGCCCACATCTACAACCGCATGTACCAGGCCACGGGAGAGCCGAAGCTTGGCCGCGCTGCCGAGTACTGGCTCGGACGCACACTCGACTTCTACGGTCTGGCCAGGGGCAACGGGACGTCGTGGGTGCGGGGAAGCGGGGACCGCGCCGAGGAGGGTCCGTGGACTGGCACCGGTCTGGTCGAGGGCGCCGCGGGCATTGCGCTGGTGCTGTTGGCCGCGAGCACGCCCCTGGAGCCCATCTGGGACCGGATGTTCCTTCTCTCCGCCCCCGACGCCGTGACCGGGCGCGCCCGATGACGGAGCAGGAGAGGGCCGCCCGGCAGTTCACCCCATCGGGGTTCTTCGTCCTGCGGACGCCGTTACTGCCGTTCGAGGAGGTCGCGGCCTGGAGCGAGGGACTGGAGGCCGTCGGCTCTCTTGGCGACCCTCGACGCCTGCACGAGGCGCTCGAGCGGGACCGGACCCGGCTGCGGCACCGGCTCCAGACACTGGTCGCCCGTCCCGAGGTACGCGAAGCGATCTTCGTCGCCTCGCCGAGCCTGGATGAAACCCTCGACGTGTGGCAGAAGGAGCCCGACAGCAAAAGCGGTCGCAAACTGGAGCCGGCTGTGGTCGCGTACGTCAGCCGGGCGGCAACCCGAGCCACCCCCTTCGGTCTGTTCGCGGGATGCACGACCGGCACGATCGACACGCAGACCCGGCTGCACCTGCAGGCTCGGGAGCGGTACCAGCCGCACAGCCGGCTCGACATGGACTACCTGTGCGCGCTCGTCGAGGCCGTCGAGCGTGATCCTCGGCTCCGTCGGACGTTCATGTATCACCCGAACTCCAGCCTGTACGAGCTGGCCGGCCGCTTGCGTCTGGCCGAAGCCCGGCTGACCACGTCGGGACGCTCGTACCACCTCGTGGCGGTCGACAAGAACCCGTATCTCGCCGCGGCGCTCGAGAAGGCCCAGAAAGGAGCGGCCGTGCAGGCCGTGGCGGGGGTATTGGTGGACGACCAGATCAGCCAGGCCGAGGCCGAGGAGTACGTCGAGGAACTCGTAGACAACCAGCTCCTGGTGAGCGACGCCAGCCCGCTCGTCACTGGAGACGAGCCCATGCACGGCCTGATCGCCACCCTGGGCGGTGCCCCCGGTACCGCGCAGATGGCCAAGCGAGTCGACGACGCACGGGCCGCCCTGGACGAGATCGACGCCGAAGGAGTGGGGACCTTACCCGACCGCTATCGGGCTGTCGCGTCACTGCTCGGCGAGCTCCCCGTGCAGCCCGACCTGTCCCGTCTGGTGCAGGTCGACCTGGTCAAACCGGCCGAGCAGGCCACACTCGGCGCCCCGCTCGTCTCCGAACTCGCCCGGGGCGTGCGGCTCCTTCATCAGCTGTGCCCGCCGCCGGCGCCGGACGGGCTGTCGCGGTTCCGCGACGAATTCTTCCGGCGCTATGAGACCCGCGAGGTCCCGCTCGTCGAGGCGCTGGACGAGGAGATCGGGATCGGCTTCGAGCGGTCCGAGTCCCCTCTGGCCGAGGCCGCTCCGCTCCTGGTCGGGCTCCCGTTCCCCGGCGCTGATCGAGAGGCGCCGCGCTGGGCCGCGCGTGAATCCCTGCTCCTGGGGAAGCTTGCGCAGGCGCTTGCCGATGGGGCCGGCGAGATCACGCTCGAGGCGTCCGACGTCGAGGCGCTGGCCACTGAGCAGCGTCCACCTCTGCCGGACGCCTTCTACCTGATGGCGACGGTGGTCGCCAAGTCCGACCGCGCCGTGGCCCAGGGTGCCTACCGCGTCGTGCTCCACCATCTGTTCGGGCCCTCCGGCGCCGTGCTGCTCGGCCGCTTCTGCCACGCCGACCAGGCCCTGCACGCGTTCGTCCGCGCCCACCTTCAAGCGGAGGAGGAACGCCGCCCCGGGCGGGTGTTCGCCGAGATCGTGCATCTTCCGGAAGGCCGGATCGGCAATATCCTGTGCCGTCCAGTGCTGCGTGACTACGAGATTCCCTATCTCGGTCGCTCAGGCGCGCCGGACGACCACCAGATTCCGGTCACCGACCTCCTGGTATCGGTGCGCGACGGCCGCGTCGTCCTGCGCTCCCGTCGCCTCGACCGTGAGGTCGTGCCGAGGCTCACCACCGCCCACAACTACGATGGGCGCAGCCTGGGCCTGTACCGCTTCCTGTGTGCGCTTCAGCACCAGAACGCACCAGCGGGCCTGGTCGCCTGGGATTGGGGT